>REES01000073.1 GCA_007694935.1 Rhodospirillales bacterium | reverse complement strand
GGACGAACGTCGCGAGCACGAGGAGGCGATCAAGCGGCTCCAGGCCGAGCACAGGTGGCTCGGCGAGCGGATCAGTGCGATGTATGTCGACAAGTTCGACGGCAAGATCGGCGGCGATTTCTTCGACAGGATGGCGGGGGAATGGCGGGAGGAACAGCGCCGCCTGCAACGCGACATCCGCCGCCACGAGGAGGCCGAGCAGTCCTACATGGAAGAGGGCCTTCGGATTCTTGAACTGGCCCGGAACGCTCAGGCCCTGTTCGAACGCCAGCCGGCCCGCGAGAAGCGGCGGCTCCTGAACTTTGTGCTATCGAACTGCACCTGGGAGAATGGGGAGGTGGTCGCCACCTTCCGCCAACCCTTTGATCTATTGGCAGAAACCGCAGCCGCTGCCGCCCATTCAAGGGCGGGCAGCAACGGCAATTCCTCGAAAAACGAGATTTGGCTGGGGGACCTGGATTCGAACCAGGACTGCTCGGTCCAGAGCCGAGTGTTCTACCGTTAAACTATCCCCCAAGCACGGCGTGCCCGCAGGCCCGATCCTTCGCTGTCTAGCACACCGGCCGGCCCTTGGGTAGGCGGAACCGGGCTTGATCCCGGGGCCCGTCGCATCGTCGAACAGGCATTGCGTCCGCCCTTAAGATACCACATCGTCATGGGCATGAAGGAAACAACCCCACCGCACCGCCGCCGGTCGCGCACCGCCGCGGACGCCGCCGAGCCGGCCGGCACCGAGCACGGGAAGAAACCGGGCGACATGCACATGGGCCTGGTCGCCCGGCTGCGCGCCTACTTCTTCGCCGGCATCCTGGTCACGGCCCCGATCGCCATTACCCTCTACCTGTCGTGGCTGGTGGTGAGCTTCGTCGACAACCGCATCACCCCGTTGATCCCCGCCCGCTACAGCCCGGAGACCTATCTCCCGTTCGCGCTGCCAGGGCTTGGCCTCGTGATCCTGTTCGTGGTGCTGACGCTGATCGGCGCCTTCGCCGCAGGCTGGGTCGGGCGAACCATCATGCGCCTCTACGAAGGCATCCTCGCCCGCATGCCGGTGGTTCGGAACCTGTACAGTGCCGTCAAGCAGGTCGTTGAGACCATCCTGGCGCAGAAGTCCACCGCCTTCCGCCAAGCCGTTCTGGTGGAGTATCCACGCCGTGGGATCTGGGCAATCGCCTTCATCACCGGGCGCACCGAAGGCGAGGTGCAGAATCTGACCGAAGAGGAAACCATCAACATCTTCGTGCCCACCACCCCCAACCCGACCTCGGGGTTCCTCCTGTTCGTGCCGCGCAAGGACCTGGTGCCGCTCAGCATGACGGTGGAGGAGGCGGTCAAGATGATCATCTCCGGCGGCATCGTCACCCCCCCCGACCGCCGGCCACATGTGGAGCAGGAGATGCCGCAGGTCTCCGCCGCTACCTTCGAGGAGGTGGATATCATCCGGGAGAAGGGCGGCACCAAGGTGCTGGTCAGCCGCAAGTCGGTGCCTGAACCCACCGCCGGGGATTGACATCACGTTTGAAACAGCACGGCGGGCGGTCCCGTAGATGCCCGGGACATGCCCGGGCAAGGCGCTGTAGTATTTCCCTGTGCATTTTGCCAGTTTTGGCCGGACTCGAGCCGGCCATCCACGAAAAACGACGGCACCGCCCTCTCCCCTCTTGAAGGGAAGGCAAGGCGTGGATACCCGGGACACGTCCGGGCAAATCAATGAAAGGACAGGGCCGCGCCGATCCCACGGTTCAGCCGGAGCGCAGGTAGCGGATTCCGGCATCCCGCTCGAACAGGTAAAGCAGGGTCCGCAGGGCCTGGCCGCGGGGGGTGGCGAGATCGGGGTCCTGCGCCAGGACAAGCCGGGCGTCGTCCCGCGCGACCGCCAGAAGCCCCTGGTGGTGGTCCAGGTTGGCCAGGCGGAAGTCCGGCACGCCGCTCTGACGGGTGCCCAGCACCTCGCCGGCGCCCCGAAGCCGCAGGTCCTCCTCGGCAATGCGGAAGCCGTCGTCGGTCTCCCGGAGGATGGAGAGCCGGGCGCGCGCCGTAGCCGAGAGCGGCGGCTGGTACAGCAGCAGGCAGGTGGACGGCCGGTCCCCCCGGCCGATCCGGCCGCGAAGCTGGTGGAGTTGGGCGAGGCCGAAGCGCTCGGCGTGCTCGATCACCATCACCGTCGCCGCCGGCACGTCCACGCCCACTTCGATCACCGTGGTCGCCACCAGCAGTCCGAGTGCGCCGGCCGCGAAGGCGGCCATCACCGCGTCCCGGTCCGCGGCCTTCATCCGCCCGTGCAGCAGCCCCACCCGCGGCCCGAACACCTGGCTCAGGTGGCGATGGCGCTCCTCCGCTGCAGCGACGTCGAGGGCTTCCGATTCCTCCACCCTTGGACACACCCAGAACACCTGGCCGCCGGAACCGAGGGCGCGGCCGACCGCCCCCACAACCTCCTCCAGGCGGTCCAGCGGAACGGTTCGGGTGTCCACCCGTCGCCGGCCGGGCGGCTTCTCGGTCATCCGGGAGACATCCATGTCTCCGTAAGCGGTCAGCATCAGGGTACGGGGAATCGGCGTCGCCGTGGTCACCAGTACGTCGACGCCCCGGCCCTTGCGGGCAAGGTCGAGCCGCTGGTGGACGCCGAACCGGTGCTGCTCATCGATCACCGCGAGGGCAAGGTCGTTGAACGCCACGGCATCCTGGAACAGGGAATGGGTGCCGACGGCGACGGCGATGCGTCCCGCCGCGAGGCCGTTCAGGATCTCCTCCCGCCCCCTCCCCTTGTCCCGGCCGGTGAGCAGCGCCACGGTGACACCGGCGGCATCCGCCAGCGGCTGCAGCGTCGCCATGTGCTGGCGGGCGAGGATCTCGGTCGGCGCCATCAGGGCGGCCTGGTGCCCGACCTCCACCGCGTCGAGCATGGCCAGCACCGCCACCACCGTCTTGCCGCTGCCGACATCGCCCTGCAGCAGCCGCAGCATCCGGGCCGGGCCCGCCAGGTCGGCCCTGATCTCGGCCAGCGCCCGCTGCTGCGACCCGGTCAGCCGGAACGGCAGTCGATCCAAGGCGCGGGCGGCGAGATGTCCATCCGCCCGGATGCTGAGCCCCCGGGCCCGCTGCATGTGGTGGCGGACCAAGCCGAGGGCGAGTTGATTGGCCAGCAGTTCGTCGTAGGCCAGGCGGGCCCGGACCGGTGTCAGGGGTGCCAGATCGGCGTCGCCGGTCGGGGCGTGAGCGGCGAGCACGGCATCGCGCCAGGAGGGCCAGCCTTCGCGGCGGAGCAAGGATGGATCCAGCCATTCATGCAGCTCGGGTGCCCGCTTGAGCGCTTCGCCGACGATGCGGGTGAGCAGCTTGGGCGCGAGGCCGGCGGTCAGGGGATACACCGGCTCGACCTGAGGAAGACCCGCCCGTTCTGCGGCATCGACGATGTAATCCGGATGGGCCATCTGTCGTTCGGCGCCGTAGATGTCGACGGTTCCGCTGACGACCCGGGTGCTGCCCGGCGGGAGCAGCCGCTGCCACGTCTCGGCCTTACCGTGAAAGAACACCAGGGTGATGAAGCCGCTGGCATCGGAGCAGATCACCCGGTAGGGGTGGCGCGGCTGCGCCGGCGGATGGTGGGCATCGACCCGGACGGTGAGGGTGGCGACCTGTCCCGGCTCCGCCTCCGCCACCGGTGGGGCATGGCGCCGGTCAACCGCACCGATCGGGAAGTGCCAAAGCAGATCCACCACCTTGGGCCCGGCTAGCCGGGTGATCAGGGGCGCAACCTTCGGCCCGACCCCCGGCAGAGACGTGATCTCAGCGAACAGCGGGAACAGGACGGCAGGGCGGGTCACAGGCGGGTCACAGCGGGGCGATCAGCGACGGCAGGCCATGGCGCCGCCTCAATCGTCCGGCTGCAGATCCTGGCCCCGGATGGCGCGCTCGATCAGGGCAATGGTCTCGTCGATCCCATAAAGGGCGATGAACGAGCCCATGCGCGGCCCGTCCTCCTGCCCCAGCAGCATCTGATAGAGCCCGCGGAACCAGGCGCGGAGGTCCGGAAAGCAGGCATGGCGCTTGCCCACCTCGTACACCTCGGTCTGGATCGCCTCCGCATCGGCATCCGGCGGCAGCGCCCGAAGGGTCTCGGCCAAGTCCTTGAGGGCCAACGCTTCGGCCGGTTGCGGCGGGCGATAGTGCTTGGCCGGCTTGACGAAATCCCGGTAGTAGCGGATCGCGTGGGCAACCAGGGTATCGATCAGCGGGGCGGTCGCCGGTGTCACATCGGGGCGATACCGGGTGATGAAGTGCCACAGCACCTGCGGATCCTCGGTGTGGCAGACGCTCGCCAAGTTGAGCAGCAGCGAGAAGCTGACCGCGACCTCGAGTGCGGGCGGCTCGCCGCGGTGGATGTGCCACACCGGGTTGGCCAGCCGTTCCACCGGCCCCTGCTCCGGGAGCTTCTGCAACAGGGCGAGGTAGTCGTCGACGGTGCGCGGAATCACGTCGAAGTAGAGGCGCTTGGCCGCCTTGGGTTTCTGGAACATGAACAGGGCAAGGCTTTCCGGGGGGGCATAGGCGAGCCACTCCTCCACCGCCAGGCCGTTGCCCCTGGACTTGGAGATCTTCTCGCCACGTTCGTCCAGGAACAGCTCATAGGCGAAGCCCATCGGCGGGGGACTGCCGAGAATGCGGCAGATTCGCTCCGACAGCTTGGCGGAGTCGATCAGATCCTTGCCGTACATTTCGTAGTCGACGCCGAGCGCGGCCCAGCGCATCGCCCAGTCGACCTTCCATTGCAGCTTGCAGCGGCCCCCGGTCACCGGCGTCTCCACCTCGGTGCCGTCCTCGTCCCGGTAGACGATGGTGCCGGCACCTGTATCCCGGGCGATCACCGGCACCTGCAAGACCCGGCCGGTGCGCGGACAGAGAGGCAGGAAGGGGCTGTAGGTGGCGCGCCGTTCCGCACCCAGGGTTGGCAGGATGAGGGCGGTGATCGCGTCGTAGTGCTCCAGCACCCGCCGCAACATGGCATCGAACCGGCCGGCGCGGTAGCACTCGGTGGCACTGACGAAGGTGTACTCGAAGCCGAACGCATCCAGGAACGAGCGCAGGCGCGCGTTGTTGTGGGCGCCGAAGCTCTCGTGCGTGCCGAAGGGATCGGGCACGGCGGTGAGCGGCTTGCCGAGATGCCGGGCCATCGCCTCTCGCCCCGGGACGTTGTCCGGCACCTTGCGCAAGCCGTCCATGTCATCGGAGAACGCCAGCAGACGGGTCGGGTGTCCGGTGATCAGCGCATAGGCGTTGCGCACCATGGTGGTGCGGGCCACCTCCCCGAAGGTACCGATGTGCGGCAAGCCGGAGGGGCCGTAACCGGTCTCGAACAGGACATGTCCCTTGGCCGGCGGCGCGTCGCCGATCCGGGCGGCCAGGGCCCGCGCCTCCTGAAACGGCCAAGCGTTGGACTGCCGGGCGGCGGTCTGGATCTCGGACGGCGCTTCGCCGCCCGCCTCGGGTGCCATTACGATGGGGTTCCTGACCGATTGTGAACGCTGCGGATGTGAAGCTCGGACCGTAGGCGCGCCCCGACACCGCGTCAACCAGTCGCCTTCGCGTTTCATCGGTGCCGCGTGCCGGGCCACCTTCCGTAGCCGGTACGCTGCGGCCTCCCCGTGGGCCGAGGCTCTGCCGGGGCGTTGATCGACCTTGGGATCATGATCCCGGTCCCGGATCGGCGGTGCTGAGCCGACGATGCCACCGCGGTCGTCCTCACCAGCTTGTGACTGGTGGACCCGCTGCCCCGCCACCTTGTATCCCAGCGAGTGTCGGCCTGCGACCGGCAACGGAAACCGAGCCTAAGGAGCATACCATGGCATTTAAGACCCACAGCATCGATACGGCCCCAAAGGGTGCCGAAGACACGCTCGCTGCGGTCAAGGACAAGTTCGGCTTCGTTCCGAATGTTCTCGGCGTGATGGCCGAGGCGCCGGCGCTGGCCAAGGCCTACGTGAGTCTGTCCACCCTGTTCGAGGAAACCGCGCTCAGCCCGACCGAGCGCAACATCGTCATTCTGGCGATCAGCACGACCAACAAGTGCGAGTATTGTGTTGCCGCCCACTCCGTCGGCGCCACCATGCAAAAGGTCCCTTCGGACGTCATCGAGGCCTTGCGTCGCGGCAAGCCGCTCGCCGATAGCAAGCTGGAGGCACTTCGGCGTCTGGCCTCCGAGATCGTCGAGAACCGGGGCTGGCCCTCGCAGGACGTGGTTCAGGGCTTCCTCGATGCCGGTTATACCCAGAAGAACCTGCTCGAGGTCATCGTTGGGGTCGGCCTGAAGACGCTATCGAACTACACCAATCACATTGCGGAAACGCCGCTCGACGACGCATTCCAGCCCGCCAAGTGGTCGGAACCCGCCGACGCATGAGCGATCGACGCTACGTCGCCGCCGGTAGGGCGGCGGCGAGCAGGGTTTCGAGATCCAGATGGGAAGCGAGGTGGTCGGCGAGCCGGTCGAGGGTGCGCTCCACCGTGGCGTCGAACCCCTCCCCCACCTGCACCACCCCGGCGACAAGACGGTCCAGAAAGGCATGGCGGAAGGCGTCGGCGGCGAACAGACCGTGCAGGTAGCAGCCGGCGATCCGTCCGTCGGCGGAGACCGCCCCGTCGTTCCGATCCCCGAGCTGCAGCATCGGCCGCAGGCAGCCGGGCCCATTGGTGATGCCCACGTGCATCTCGTAGCCGCTCACCGGCAGACCGGTGGCCAACTCGGTCCCCGTCACCTCGGTCAGCGTCTTGTCGGGCCAGAGCGTGGTCCCGACCTGCAACAGGCCGAGGCCGGCGGCCTCTCCGGGTGGCCCCTCGATGCCGCTCGGGTCACTTACCGTCAGTCCCAGCATCTGATAGCCGCCACAGATGCCGAGCACCGCGCCGCCACGGCGCACGTGCGCCATGATATCGATATCCCAGCCCTCAGCGCGAAGCTGGGCCAGATCGGCCAAGGTCGCCTTGCTGCCCGGCAACACCACCAGATCGGCGTCGCCGGGTAGCGCCCGTCCCGGCGGCACGAAATCCACGGCAACCTCCGCCTGGTGGATCAGCGGGTCCAGGTCGTCGAAGTTGGCGATGCGGGGCAGCACCGGCACCGCCACCCGGATACGTCCCTGGCCACGAGATGCCCGGGAACCGCCTTGCAGGACCACGGCATCCTCGGCCGGCAGCCGGCTTGCCTCATCGAACCATGGCACCACCCCGAAGCACCGGAGCCCGGTCCGCTCCTCCAGAATGCGAAGGCCGCCGTCGAACAGCCGGACGTCCCCCCGGAACTTGTTGATGATGGTGCCGACGAGCCGCTGCCGCTCGTTGATCGACAACAATTCGCAGGTGCCGACAACCGCGGCGATCACACCCCCGCGGTCGATGTCGCCGACCAGAACCACCGGCACGTCCGCAGCCTCCGCGAACCCCATGTTGGCGATGTCGCCGGCCCGCAGGTTGACTTCTGCGGGGCTGCCGGCGCCCTCGATGACGATCAGGTCCGCCTGCCGCGACAGTCTTCCAAAGCTGTCCAGGACCGCCGGCAGCAGGCTCGGGCGGAGCCGCTGATAATCCCTGGCCTTGGCGTTACCCGCCACCTTGCCGTGCACCACCACCTGGGCGCCGATGTCGGTCTGCGGCTTCAGCAGCACGGGGTTCATGTCGACGGACGGGGCGACGCCGCAGGCGCGTGCCTGCAGGGCCTGGGCACGCCCGATCTCGCCGCCGTCGGTGGTGACGGCGGCGTTGTTGGACATGTTCTGCGGCTTGAACGGCCGCACCGCCAAGCCCCGCCGGGTCCATGCCCGGCAAAGTCCGGCGACCAGCAGCGACTTCCCGACGTTGGACCCCGTCCCTTGCAGCATCAGCGCCCGCGGGCGCCGACGCTCACTCGATGACAAGGGCGCGCCTTAGCGGGTCCGCGTTCGGGTTGGAATAGCGACCGGCCAGGACAATGTCCTGCGGCGTCGCTTCCGGCGCGTAGTAGGCGCTGTTGAGATCGGTCCGACGCACCAGGGCCGCGCCGGACAGGGACATGCCGCCATAAAGCCCGGCGTTGCGCGAAATCCCCAGGATGTCCGCCCCCAGGTTGGTGGTGGTGGCCCCCTTCAGGCCGGCACCGATGGTGCCGAAGGTGACCGCGAGGTCGGCACCGAACTTGCCCTGGTTGTAGATCACGTGATCCACCGCCCGCTGGCTCCGCAGCAGCAGAACCACTTCCGAGGCCTGCCCGCCGGCCTGCAGCCCGAAGCTGCCCGAGCCCATGGTATAGAAGGCGGGATAGCTCCAGTTCCCGGCCTCGTCGCGCACCAGCAGCACACCCGATCCGCCCTCGCCGCCGATCACGAACGCACCACGCAACACCCGGGGGAACACCATGATCCCGGCCGCACTGTCCAGTTCCGAGCGGAACAGGTCACTGGGGTCTTCGGGGCTCTCCCGGAAGGTCATCACCGTCCATTTGGCCCGGTCGACCAGGGCCTGCGCTTCGGTGCTCTCGCTGGCGCCGTGTCCGCAAGCGGCGACCACCAGGACCAGCACGGCGACGACGACGGATCGTGTCCATAGGGTCATGTCTCAAAGTCCTCTGTCCAAGCCTCAGAACTCGATGCCGGCCTGCGCCTTCACACCCGAGCGGAACGGATGTTTGACCATCGTCATTTCGGTCACCAGGTCCGCCGCCGCAATCAGTTCATCCTTGGCGTTGCGGCCGGTGACGACGACGTGGAGGTCGCGCGGCCGCCCCACCAGAACCGGCAGGACCTCGTCGATCGAAAGGTAGCCGTAGCGCAGCACGATGTTGATTTCGTCCAGGACCACCAGCCGGAAGCTCGGATCGGCGATCATGCCTTTGGCGGTCTCCCAGGCGGCGGCGGCAGCGGCGATGTCCCGGCGCCGGTCCTGAGTCTCCCAGGTAAAGCCTTCGCCCATCGCCTTGATCACGCAGAGGTCGGGAAACCGCTCCAGCACCCGACGCTCACCCGTCTCCCACACGCCCTTGACGAACTGAACCAGCCCGACCTTCATGCCGTGCCCGATGGCCCGGAGGACAAGTCCCATGGCCGCCGTGCTTTTGCCCTTGCCCTTGCCGGTATGGACGATCAAGAGCCCACGTTCCTCGGTCTTGGTGGCGAGAATGCGGTCACGTGCCGCTTTCTTTTTCGCCATCTTCTCGGCGTGACGGCGGTCCAGTTCTGCTTCGTCCGGGTCGTCGCTCATCCAACGTCACTCGCGCATGCCATCGCCAAGGAAGCCAGCCGGATGGGTCAGCAAGCGTACGCATGGTACCGCTTGTCAACCGCCTGAAGACTTCCGCGGCGCTGCCATCGCCGCGAGCATGCCGTGGGCGCTGTTGGCGCGGGGACGCCAGAGCCCCCGATCCTCCGCCTCGAGCAATCGGGCGCTCAACTCGGCCAGGGCCTCGGGATTGTTCCGCTCCAGGAAGTCGCGAACTTCTTCATTGTCGACAAAGGCTTGAAAGACCGCATCGAAATGATGATCGCGGACACAGCGGGCGGTGGCCGCGAACGCGAACAGGTAGTCGACGGTCGCGGCGATCTCGAAGCCGCCCTTGTAACCGTGGCGCATCACCCCCCGGATCCACTTGGGGTTGACGACGCGGGCGCGCACCACCCGCGCGACTTCCTCTTCCAGGGTGCGAATTCGCGGTGATTCGGGTCGCGCGTGGTCGGCATGGTAGACCACGGGCTGGGTGCCCGACAGCACCCGAACCGCGGCGGCGATGCCGCCCTCGAACTGGTAGTAGTCGTCGGAATCGAGGATATCGTGCTCGCGGTTGTCCTGGTTCTGCACCACCACCTCGGCCTGGCCGAGGCGGAGTTCGAACTGCCGATGGGCCGCCCGCCCCTCGCCGTCCGGGCCGACGCCGCTGCCATAGGCCCAGCCGCCCCACGCCACGTAGGCCCGGGCCAGATCGGCGTCGGTGCGCCAGCCGCCCTCGTCGATCAGCGCTTGCAGACCGGCCCCGTAGGCACCCGGCTTCGAGCCGAACACCCGGCTGCCCGCCAGGGCCGCGGCTTCCGCTTCGCCGAGGCCGTCAGCGACCAGTCGATCGGTCTCCATCCGCACCCGTTCGGCCAGCGGATTGGTCTCCGCCGGCTCGTCCAGGGCCGCCACGGCACGGACCGCCGCATCGAACAGGTCGACCAGCCCCGGAAACGCGTCCCGGAAGAAACCGGAAATGCGGAGCGTCACATCCACCCGCGGCCGGTCCAGCACCGTGGCCGGCATGATCTCGAAGCCGGTGACCCGGCCCGACGCCCCGTCCCAGGTGGGCCTCACCCCCATCAGCGCCAAGCCCTGGGCGATGTCGTCGCCGCCGGTACGCATGTTGCTCGTGCCCCAGGCGGTCAGCGCCAACCGTCGGGGCCAGGCACCATGGTCCTGGACGTGGCGCTCGATCAGCAAGGTCGCCGACCGCCAGCCGAGGGTCCATGCCGCCGGTGTTGGCACGCTCCGGGTATCCACAGCGTAGAAGTTGCGGCCGGTGGGCAGCACCTCGGGCCGGCCGCGGGTGGGCGCCCCGGCGGGCCCCGGCGCCACGAACCGGCCGTCCAGCCCGGCCAACAGCCCCTCGACCTCCGCCGGTCCCGAGGCCAGCACGGCGGGCCGCAGCCGCGCCGCCACGGCGGCCAGAACCGCACCGGCCCGGTGCCAAGCGGGATCAGGTTCCGCTTCACCCGCGACCAGGGCCGCTGCCAGCCGTTCCAGGCGCTCGACGGTGTCGCCCACGGTGCGCCACGCCTCTCTGTCGGCGAGCACCGCCGGCCGCGGGCCGACCCAGGGATCGCCGAGGGCCGCATCCAGCGGATCGAAGCCGAGGTCCAGGTCGTCCGCCAAGGCCCGCAGCAGTGACGCACCACCCTCCCGGCCATCGCCGCGGGGGGTGCGCACCAGGGCGACCAGCAGGTCCCGAAGCTGCGTGCCCTGGGGGGAGCGGCCGAACACATGCAGCCCGTCGCGGATCTGCATCTCCTTCAGTTCGCAGAGATAGCCGTCAAGCTTGCCGAGGGCGGTATTGCGGTCGTCCGCGGGTCCGATGCCGCAGTCTTCGTCCAGACCGGACACGCGGCAAAGCGACAGGATCTCCTCGGCCAGGACGCGCAGTCGCCTTGGATCGAGGCCCGCCGCCTCGAAATACTCGTCCACCAGCCGTTCCAGATCGCGCAGCGGGCCGTAGCTTTCGGCCCGGGTCAGCGGTGGCGTCAGGTGGTCGATGATCACCGCCTGGGTGCGGCGTTTGGCTTGGCTGCCCTCACCCGGATCATTGACGATGAACGGATAGAGATGGGGCAACGGTCCCAGGACCGCCTCCGGAAAGCACGCCTGGGACAGGGCCAGCGCCTTGCCGGGGAGCCATTCCAGGTTGCCGTGCTTGCCCATGTGGATCACGGCATGGGCGCCAAAGCCATGGCGAAGCCAGGCGTAGAACGCGAGGTAGCCATGGGGCGGCGGCAGGTCCGGTTCGTGGTAGCTGGAGGCGGGATCGATGCCATACCCGCGGGCCGGCTGCAGGGCGATGGCGACGTTGCCACAACGAAACGCCGGGATCGCGAACCGGCCGCAGTCCAGTTCGCCCTGGCGGTAGAGCGGGTCCCGCTCCGGCGGCCCCCAACGCTCGGTGACGCGATGCCGGGTCGCCTCCGGCAATTCGGCGAAGAACTGGTGATAGTCGGCGAGGGAAAACGTTTCCTGCAGCACCCGGCCGTCCAGGGCGTGATAGGCATTGGTGGGGCCGGCCGCCAAGCGGCCGATCAGGGCGTTGCCGTCCGGCGGAAGGTCCTCGACGCGATAGCCGGCATGGTGCATCGCCTCCAGCACGGCGACGGTGCCTGCGGGGGTATCGAGGCCGACACCGTTGCCGAGGCGTCCGTCGCGATTGGGGTAGTTGGCAAGCACGATGGCGACGCGCCGGATGGCCGCCGGAGTCCGCCTGAGCCGCACCCATGCGGCGGCCAGGTTCGCGACGAAGGCGAGGCGGTCGGCTACCGGCCGGTAGGTGACGATGTCGGCTTCGGTCGCATCGTCGCGGCGCTCCCGCCCCTTGAACGAGACCGCCCGGCTGATGATGCGCCCGTCCACTTCCGGCAAGGCGACGTTCATGGCGATGTCGCGGGCGGACAGCCCGCGGGTCCCGGCCTGCCAGCCGTCATGGTCGCCGCCCGAGAAGATCACCTGGATGACCGGACAGTCGGTGCCGTCGAGAGGACTGTCGGCCGGTTCCGCACCAGGCGCGGACACGGCAAAGCCGGTGGCATTGAGGATCACGTCCGGCGGGACCTCCGCCACCAGTTGCCGCAGGATGGCGGCGGCGAGCGGGTCCTTGAGGCTCGACACATAGACCGCCAGCGCATTGAGGCCGGTATCGGTCAGTGCCTGGAGCAGGCCGTCGATCACGGCCACGTTCCCGGCCTGCATCAGCGCCCGGTAGAACACCAGCAGCGCCCGACCGGCGCCATCCCGCCAGCCCTGGCGGACCGAAGCGAGATCGGGGGCGGCGACCGATGGGCAGTAGATGCCGGCCCGCAGCAGCGGACGCGGCTCTTGCCACGGACTTTCGTGGCCGATCAGGGTTGCCGCATAGCGGAGCATCGACTGGGCATTGTCGATGCCGCCCTCGACAGCATAGCGCCACAGACGATCCAGCGGCTCCCGGGGCAGGGTTCCATAACCCTCCAGCTCCGGATCCGGCGCATCATCGCCCGGCAGGACGGCCAGCGCGATGCCGCGCGCACGACACGCGGATGCCACCTGCTCGAGACCATAGGGCCAGTAGCTCCGCCCGCCCAGGAGCCGCACGATCACCAGGCGGGCCCGGGCAAGCGTCTTCTCAACATACAGGTCCACGGACAGATGGTGGCCGAGGTGCAGGAGGCTCGCCAGCCGGAGGCTCGGAAACCCGGCATCACGGATGCGCGCACGCGCCGCCGCCAGGCAGGCGAGCTCGGTATCGGCCGCCGACAGCACGACGAAGTCGCCCGGGCTTTGATCCAGGTCGACCGCCTCCGCGCCGTCGACGAGACCACCGGGGGTGGAGGCGAGAAGGTGCACGGTATCAGCGGTGGATCATCGGGTCGGCGCCATCAGCCGGCCAGAGCGGCCTGCACCGCGGCCTGGTCCAGCGGCGACCGCCCGATCACCACGAGGCGGCTCAGGCGCGCCTCGTCCACCTGCCAGGGCCGATCATAATACCGCTGGATACGCGGCCCCACCGCCTGGACGACGTGGCGCATCGCCTTGTCCGGGACATCCAGGAAGCCCTTGACGCGCAGCACGTCGTGCTCGGCCAGCACGCGGCTGAGCCGCCGCTCGAGCACCGCCGGATCGGCAATGGCGGCGAGTTCGACCACGAAGCTCTCGAATTCATCGTGGCCGTGGTCATCGTCGGGTCCAGGGGCGTCATGGTGGGATGGACGGGCGGCGAGATCATCCTCCGCGGCCGCACCGACGCCCAGCAACGCGGTCAAGTCGAGTCCGCCGTGACGCGCGGGGATCACCTTGGTGGCCGGCCGGGCGGTGACGCCGACCCGCCCGCGCACGGCCGCCAGCATCGTCGGGTCCACCAGGTCCGTCTTGTTGAGGACCACCAGGTCCGCAGCCAGGACCTGATCCTCGAACAGCTCCTCCAGCGGAGATTCGTGGTCGACGGGCTGACCGCCGGCCAGAGCCCCTGCCCTGCCGGACCCGTCCCCATCGAATTGCCCAGCCGCCACCGCAGCCGCATCGACCACCGCGACCACGGCGTCGACGGTGGCCCGGGAGCGCACCTCCGGCCAATCGAACGCCTTGATCAGCGGCTTTGGCAGGGCCAGCCCTGAGGTCTCGATGACGATGTGATCCGGCGGATCGACCCGGTGCAGCAGCCGTTCAATGGTCGGCAGGAACGCATCGGCGACGGTGCAGCAGATGCAGCCGTTGGGCAGTTCCACCAAGTCGTCCTCGCCGCAGCCCGCGATGCCACAACCCAGCAGCAGCTCCCGGTCCACCCCGAGGTCACCGAACTCGTTGATGATGACGGCGATGCGCCGACCGGCGGCATGGGTGAGCAGGTGGCGGAGCAAGGTCGTCTTGCCGGCGCCGAGGAAGCCGGTGATCACGGTGACGGGCGTTTTCATGGTCTGTCGGGTTCCTTGAGGATCAGGGGAAGGCCGGCGGCGATGAACACCACCCGTTGGGCGATCCCGGCAACCGCCTGGTTGAGGCGGCCGGCGGCATCGCGAAAGAGCCGGCCGAGCGGCGTGGTCGGCACCAGGCCAAGCCCGACCTCGTTGCTGACCAGAACGACGGGTCCCGGCAGGTCGGCCAGCGCCGCCTGCAGGCGGCGGGTCTCCAGGGCGACGTCGCGCTCCGCTGCCATCAGGTTGCTGAGCCAGAGGGTGAGGCAGTCGACCAGGATGGTTCGATCCGGTGCCGCCAGCCGGCCCAGCGCGGTCACCAGGTCCAGCGGCTCTTCCACCGTCGTCCAACACGCGCCGCGACGGGCCCGGTGATGGCGGATGCGGTCCGCCATCTCGGCATCGCCGGCCTCGGCGGTGGCGAGGTAGAGGCCGGGGCCGGCGGCACACACCATCGCTTCGGCATACGCGCTCTTGCCGGAGCGGGCACCGCCGAGAATGAGGGTGACAGGAGGCAATCCGGAAACAGCAGTCGGGCCCACGCCCTGATCCTCCGCCCGAGGTCAGTGAACGCCAAGCTGCCGGAGAGGTCTTCTGGCTCGGGGTCCTCGGCCGCGACCGCCTTCCCGGCGCCGGAGCGCCAGTGGCTTGAGGATATCGCGGCCTCGCCTCTCACAGTTGCGGGGGCAGCGCCGGACTGGCAGCGGCTGTCCGCTGCGCACCGGCTTCCCTGTTCCGACAGCGCCGCCAGTGGTAGCACGCGCCGATCGTTCAGGTCCAGCGGCTGGGCTGGTTGATCCCCCGCACCTGCCACACGCCGCCGCGGCCCCGCAGCAGGCCATCGTCCACGTGGCTCAACCGGGTCACCGACAGATTGTCGATGACGATCGCCATCGCCGCCTCCGGCGTGAGACCGAGTGCCAGCGCCGCCGCGGCCCGGATCGGACCGCCGTGGCTCACCGCGACGATGTTGCGGCCGGCATGGGCCGCGGTCAGCCGGACGATCTCGGCCCCGACCCGGTCGATCAGGTCGCAGAAGCTCTCACCCCCTGGCGGCGCCGTGCGTACCGGGTCCTGCCAGAACTTGGCCATCGCGGCGGGGTCGAGCGACTCCATCTCCGTCCAGCGGAGGCCCTCCCAGCGGCCGAACGTCTGTTCCATCAGGGCCGGCACGACGACCGGCTCCGGCGGCGCCTCATCGCCGCGGGCGCCGGCAATGGCCGACAGGGTCTCCCGCGTGCGGCGAAGGGGTGTCACCAGCCACACCGGATCCCTCGGCACGAGCGCCGCAAGGGCGCGAAACGACAGGACATCCGAAGTGTCACAGGACACATCCTGATGGCCGAACAGGCGCCCGGCGGCATCCGGCACGGGCGCATGGCGGATCCACCACCAGTGGGTGGACGGCTCCGGAAGGTGACTCACGACAAGGCCACCACGGCGATGAGGGCGGCGGTTTCCGCCGCTTGCTGTGCGGCACCGCAGACATCGCCGGTGTGTCCGCCGATCTGCCGACAGGCGATCACCGCCACTGCCGCAGCCCCCAGGGCGGCGCCGGCGGTGGCCGCTGCGGCCGCGGGCGGGGCCAGCAGCAGCAGCGCCAGGGCCACGCTGACCCCCGCCGCCATCCCCACCTGCCAGGTCGACGGTCGGCCGGCATCGGCGGCCAGGCCCGCGGTGCGGGCCGACGGCAAGCGCCAAAGGATCGCCGGCAGGGTCGCCCGGGACAGCGCACCGGCAGCAACCAGCGCCGCCAATCCCAGGGTGACCGGCAGCGCGGCGAGCGCAGCCACCCGCAAGCCGATCGAGAACACCACGGCAAGCGCACCGAACGAGCCGATCCGGCTGTCCCGCATGATCCGAAGCTTGTCGTCGCGGGTGCGGCCGCCGCCGAACCCGTCGGCAACGTCGCCGAGGCCATCCTCGTGCAGCCCGCCGGTCAGCACCGCAGCGGCGGCGACGGCCAGCCCGGCGGCGAGGAGCGGCGGCAGACCCGCCACGCCAGCCAACAGCCATACCCCGCCCGCCAAGGCGCCGACGAGGGCACCGACCACCGGGAAGACGTGAATGCAGTCGGCCAGCGGCGGCTGTGGGCGGTCGCCGGTGCCGACACCCATGAAGCGGGCAGCCGGCCCCACTCCCAGGATGGTGAGGAATCGGATGGCCTGGAGCACGTCCCGTGCCAACGCCTCTGCCTGGCAGGCGACGGTGCGCGTGTAGCGGGCGACGGATGAGTGACGGCCGGTGTCGGCCACGGCGGTGCCATCCTTTCGATGCGATGCGTGGCGAAGTGCAGGACGGACGTGGGTCAGGCCCTTGCGTATAGAGGAAGGCTCGGCGACAACACAACCACGGCCGCAGCGGACTTGGGGGCAACGCATGGAGGCCAGCATGGTCGTCGATGAAGTGGAATCGCTGGAGGACATCCGCCGCCTGCTGGTGGGCGCACCGGGACCGGACCTGGATGCCGGCGAACAAGCGGACCGGCGCGAAGCTCAGCTGACCAAGCCGCCCGGCTCCCTCGGCCGGTTGGAAGATCTCGCCCGCTGGCTCAGCCTGTGGCAGGGCCGCCATCCGCCCACGATGGACCGTCCGGCAGCGCGCCTGTTCGCCGGCAACCATGGTGTCGCGCGTCAGGGGGTGTCCGCCTTTCCCGCCGCCGTGACGGCGCAGATGGTGAGCAACTTCCTGGCCGGTGGTGCCGCCATCAACCAACTCTGCCGGGCGCTGTCGGTATCCTTCTCGGCGGACGCCATCGAGCTGGACCGGCCGACCGCCGACTTCACCGAAGCGGCGGCGATGACCGAAGCGGAGTTTCTTGCCGCCTTCAACCGCGGCATGGTCTCGGTCGACCGCACCATGGACGTGCTGGCGCTGGGCGAGATGGGGATCGGCAACACCACCGCGGCCGCGGCACTGGCCTGCGGGCTGTTCGGCGGCGCGGCCGCCGACTGGACCGGGCCCGGGACCGGGCTGGTCGGGGCCGAACTGGCGCACAAGACCAAGGTGGTGGAACGCGCCGTGGCCCGCCATCGCGATGCGGCCGGCGACCCGCTGGAGCTGATGCGCCGGCTGGGGGGGCGGGAACTGGCGGCGATTGCCGGCGCGGTGACGGCGGCGCGCCTGCTCCGGGTGCCGGTGGTCCTCGACGGCTTCATCTGCACCGCCGCGGCGGCCCCGCTGGGGTTGGTCGATCCGGGCGCCCTCGATCATTGCCAAGCCGGCCATGTTTCCGCCGAGCCCGGCCATCGGCGGCTGCTGTCGGTGCTCAACAAGGAACCGCTGCTGAACCTCGGCTTGCGCCTGGGCGAGGGCTCGGGGGCGGTGCTCGCCATCGCGGTGCTGCGGGCAGCGGTGGCATGTCACACCGGCATGGCGACCTTTGCCGAAGCCGGAGTCGCGACCCCCTGACCCAGCGCCGGAGCGGGAGGCCGTTTCGCGACACCCCCCGGATGCGAGTCACCAACCCTGCCACCCCGGTCGGTCACCAGGATTCGAGCCAGCCCTGGGTGGCCCTGGCAACGTCGTCCCGCCATTGCCGACGCGAGAAGGTGTGATCGCAGCCGGCCAGATCGATCCGCACCACCTGCCGCGTCCGCATCCCCCGCCGCCAGCACTGCGAGCTGGCAATGACATCGTCGAACTCCCGCGCCGTCAGGTCCCTGCCGCTCATGATGAGGAGTACCTGTCCGGTGTATCGTCGCAACGCTTCCGCCATTCGCTCCGGCAGCGGGGTCGGATCGGCCGACGCCGCCGGCGAGAGGGTTGACGACGACACCACTGCGTCAGGCGGCGCACGGTCAGCCGAGTTCGCGCGCGAGACCACGTCCCGGAACGACCGCGCCGCGGCGATCGGGTCGAGCCGTCCGCGCAACAACTTGGCCCAGAAGGCCTTTTGCATCACGCGGTCGCGGTAGTAGTGCCGCAGTGTCGCGCGCGCCAGCGTGGCCTCGGAACGAACCCACGGATTGGCCAGCACGACACCCGTCACCCGTGAGTCCGTCGGTGCGTAGCAGAGCGCAGCGGAGGCTGCATCGCAAAGCCCCCACAACACGACTTGGTCCAGCCCCTGTTGGGCGATGAGAAACGCATCTATGGCAGCAGCGATGTCGTCGCGAAGGTGTTCGAAGCCGAGAAAATCGCCGTCGCTGTCGCCGAGGCCCCGATAGTCGAACCTGAACACTGGGATTCCGGCTGTGGCGAGGAAGCGGGCCAGCAGCACGAAAGAACGATGGCTGCCGACCCGGTACTGCGGTCCGCCGACGACGATGACCAGTCCGCGACGGGATGGCCGGCCCGGATCGTGGATGATGCCGACCAGGTCATCGCCCAGACATCGAAAAACGATCGCGCGCTCGTTCAGGAAACGACCCATGTATCGACCTCAGTGTCGCGTCAAGGAGACTTGGCGCCAGTGTAATCTCCTGCAGCGCCCAGAATGGTTCGCCCGCAACGACCTCCGATACTACCGTAAGTCCGGCTTCCCGCCAGGCTGCGGTCAGCCGCTGTGACGCCGGCGCCAGGGGCCGGCCGGCTTCCGCGGCAATCTCAAGCCAGCGAACCGAGGCGCCGGATGGCAAGCGGCAGTCCTCCAGTCGGCTGCTCCCCAGTGCCGCAGCCAGTGCCGGCGCAACTTCATACCCGGAAATCTCGATGCTCTCGCCTCGGCCCAGGGTCGCCCGGAGGGCCGCAGTGGTGACAGGCGGTTCGGACCCGTCCATGGCAGCGGCCACCCGCGTGCGCAACAGGTTGTTGATCATGGCATCCCCGGACGGAAGCGGCTGCCACAACACCAGATCCCGGACCGAGGAGGCACTGTCAGCCGCCACCTCCGCCGCCAACAGGGCACCCGTCCTCAACCCCCACAACAGCCGGCGCGAGCATCCGCGCTGCTCCAGGAACCGCAGCGCGACGGCTACGTCCTCGCGCCAGATCTCCCAGCGCGCGTCGACGAAATCGCCGTCACTTTCACCGGTGCCGAACAGGTCCAGCAAGAGAACGGATACCCCCGCGGCCGCCAGGGACCGCGCCTGCAGGGTGGCCATCCGGCGCGACCGGTTCATTTCCTCGCCGAAGGGAGGAAGGTACACCACCCCAAGGTTCGTAGCTTGGTCAGGCGCCGGGGCGACCAGAATCGCGAACAGTCGCCCGGCCGGACCCTCCAAGTAGACGGGCTGGAGCTGCGGCTTCGGCATCCCGGCGGTTCACCCCGACAGCTTCCGCGCGATCATGGCACTGAGGCTGCCCAGGCTCTCGAAGGTTGCCGCCGAGATCTCCTCGTCATCGATCACGATGTCGAACCGCTCCTCCAGGGCCGTGATCACGGTCACCACCGCCATGGAGTCCAGTTCGGGCAGGCTGCCGAACAGTGGCGTCCCTGAATCGAACCCATGAACACGGTCACCCAGCTTCAAGCTGTCGCGAAGAACGTGCTTTGTTTCAATCAGGATATCCAATCTACTCTCCGTCACAGCAGTTTCCGCAAGACAACCACCGGTGTCGGCGATCCGCGTTGAAGATCGAGCATCACCGACACCCCTCTCATTGGCCCGACGTCCCGCGGTCGGAACCATACCAGAATCCGAGCCGATACCAGATGCCGCCGATCATTTCATGCAGCGCATACGCACTGGCGGCGAGGCTCCGCGTCTGCGGCAGCAGATCCTCCGGCGACAGGCCCGCCCTCTCGGACGGAAGGACGGTTGCGGCCGGCACCACGACGAATCCGACCCGCTCGAACGCAGCCCGCGAGCGCGGCATGTGCATGGCGTGGGTGACCAGAAAAATGGTGTCGATCCCCGACGGTCGCAGCAGCATCGCGGTGTTCAACGCGTTCTCGGCGGTGTTGCCCGCCCGATCCTCGAACCACCGGACCGGCACACCGAAGTCCTCCTCCAGGGAATGCCGCATGACCTCGGCCAACGTGCTGTCAGCATAGTCGGGTCGCCCACCGGTCACCGCGAGGGGCAGACCGGTCCGGCGATGCAGCCGCGCCGCATAGCGCAAACGCTCGAGGGTCAGAGCATCGACCGTGTCGCCACCGTACTCCTGCGCCTGCCGCCTCAGGCCGGCGCTCAGCACCACGATCGCCTGGGGTTCCGCCGCCTCGATGGCACCATCGGCGTGACCGCCCGCGGCAGCGCGGACCATGTACCCGGCAACCCAAGGGGTCGCCAGGGTGTACACCCCAAGGGCGGCCATGACCAGCAGCGCACGACCGGTGCGACGGCCGCCACCGGCCAGAACGGCCAAGCCCGCCGCCAGGATGACGACGCTCAGGAACACCGGATCGGCGATCAGGCCACGCATCTCAGGAGACTCTTCACCTTGACTCGCGGGGGCGGATCCGCCGCCATGCCGGCGGCCTTCGCGGGTCCGTGCCGGCGAAGGCCGACACGTAAGGATTGTCATGGTCCGCCCCATTAGGGGGTATCATGACGGGAAGGCTTTCAGCTACCGTTAACGGCATGGCGTTAAGCCGATCTCGGGGAAGGGGTGGTCTGCTCGGATCTGTGTGATCCGAACGGAACGGTGTTGTGTCTATTCTGGGGTGCGCTCTGTCTCAGTGCTCCGGAACCGGGATAGGATTGGCGATGCCACGAGGTGACTTGGTCAACCTTCCGGCAGCATCGGAGCAGCGCGCTGGCGCCGCATCGGTGCCTTCGGCCGGGCGTATCAACGCCATGTCGGTGGACGTGGAAGACTACTTTCACGTGTCCGGATTCTCCGCGGTGATCGATCGAAGCGACTGGGAGCGCCTGCCCCGGAGGGTGGACCGCTGTTGCCATCGTGTCCTCGACATATTCGACCAGCATAATGTCCGGGCAACTTTTTTCGTTCTGGCCTGGGTCGCCGCACGCCATCCGGAGTTGGTCCGGCGCATGGTCGCGGACGGCCATGAGGTGGCCAGCCATGGCTGTGATCACGTCCGCGTCGATCATCAGACCCCGGAGGCGTTCTTCCGCGATGCCGAGGGCAGCCGGAAAGCTCTGGAGGATATCAGCGGCCGCCCGGTGAAAGGCTTCCGGGCGCCGAGCTTCTCCATCGGTGCGACCAACCTCTGGGCGTTCGACGTGCTGGCGGAGGCCGGTTATCGCTACAGCTCCAGCGTCTACCCGATCCGGCATGATCACTATGGCCTGCCGGACGCGCCCCGCTTTCCCTACCATCCGGCATCCGACGGCGGGCTGATCGAGATCCCGATCAGCACCACCCTCGCGTTCGGCCGCCGCCTGCCCTGCGGGGGTGGCGGTTTCTTCAGACTTCTCCCCTATGCTCTATGTGCGCGCGCACTGAAAAGGGTGAACAGTACCGATGGCCAGCCCGGTGTCTTCTATTTCCATCCCTGGGAACTGGATACGGGCCAGCCACGGATCACCCAGGCCCCGTGGTCGAAGCGCGCCCGGCATTACGTGAACATTGCAAAGATGGAAGCCAAGCTGCAGCGGCTTCTCACGGATTTCCATTGGGGCCCGATTGATGTGACCTTTGGAATTCATTAGCCATGAATATGATTGCCGCAGCCCCTTCGGCGCCGACCGACCTTCGCGTGATACCGCTGGACCAAGCCTCCATGGGGCGCTGGGAGGCGTTCGTGGATGCGTGCCCGGACGCCACATTCTTCCATCGCGCGGGCTGGAAGACGGTCATCGAAAACACGCTCGGCCAGCGCTGCCATTACCTGATGGCCGAGGCCGGCGGCGAAGTCCGGGGAATCCTGCCACTGACCCACGTGCGCAGTCGCCTCTTCGGCGACACGTTGATATCGAATGCATTCTGCGTCTATGGGGGCCCCGTCGCCGTTGACGACGCCGCCCGCCAGGCTCTTGACGACGCGGCGCGCTCGCTGGCCGCCTCCCTCGGCGTGGCGTTCCTCGAGTATCGTCTTCGCCAACCCTGGCATGCGGACCGGGCCTGCAACGCCAGCCTCTACGCCACCTTTCGAAAGGCGATCGATCCGGATCCGGACAAGAATCTGCTGGCCGTCCCCCGCAAGCAGCGCGCGATGGTGCGCAAGGGTATGAAGCTCGGCCTGAGTAGTGACCTGGACGGTGACATCGAGAGATTCTTTCCGATTTACAGCGAGAGCGTCCGAAACCTTGGAACCCCGATCAAGCCGAGGCGGTATTACGCAGCCCTTGCGGACGTGTTTGGTGATGACTGCAAGATCCTGACCGTCTCTCACGATGGCCGGCCGATCAGCAGCGTGATCTCTTTCTACTTCCGGGCGGAGGTACACCTGTACCATGGTGGCGGCCACCCGGTGGCGCGCGAGGTGGCCGGCTATGACTTTATGTACTGGGAGGTCATGAGGCGGGCCTGCGAAGACGGCCTTCGCCTGTTCGATTTCAGCCGCAGCAAGCAGGGGACCGGTGCATTCGCCTTCAAGCAGCACTGGGGGTTCTCCCCGGAACCGCTCCATCACGAATTCGTCTTGTTCAAAGGGGCAACCGTTCCTGACACCAACCCGCTGAACCCGAAGTATCAACGCCTGATCGCACTGTGGCAGCGGTTGCCGGTTCGGGTCGCCAATGTGGTCGGCCCGCATCTCGCACGGCAACTCGGGTGACCGGTTGCGCGGGCGTGGCTGATGCCAGTGAGAGGATGGCCTTGACCGACACGACGATCAGACAGCCCGGGGCAGGTTGGTCGCCGGACCCGCGGCATGATCAGGCCAAGACCAGCGCCGCCGGCGCCCCCTGCGATGCTTCGGCAGCCAGATTGCACTTGCGGCATTGGCGGGTGGCCGGTGCCTTATTTCTGCTGTCGGCGGGGTGTCTGCTGGCGCTGTTCTCGGCTACCGCCGGGTTCATGGTCACGACCTGGTGGGGCGACCGCACCTACGGCCACGGCTTTCTGATCCTGCCGGTGGCGATGGTGCTGGTGTGGCGGCAACGGGAACAGTTGCTGGCGCTTAGTCCCCGGTGCGAACCATGGGCATTGGTCTTGTTGGGCGGCGCGGTGCTTGGGTGGCTGGTGGCGGAATCCGCCGACGTTCAAGTGGTCCAGCAATTCGCACTGATCGCGATGATCCAGTCGCTGTTCCTGGTTATGTTCGGGTGGGAAGTCACCCGCCGGGTTATTTTTCCGCTCGGTTTCCTGTTCTTTGCCGTGCCGTTCGGGAATTTTCTGGTATCTCCGTTGCAACATATCACTGCAGACCTGTCGGTCTGGCTGCTGCAATGGTCGGCCGTCCCCGTCTTTCGTGACCATCTCTACATTTACATCCCGGCGGGGAGCTTCGTGGTGGCCGAGGCGTGCGCCGGCATCCGCTTCCTGATCAGCACGATCGTTCTCGGCGCCCTGCTCGCCCATGTCCTGTTCTCCTCGTGGTGGCGCCGCCTGACCGTCATTGCACTTGCTGTGGTCATCCCGGTCGTGGCCAACGGGTTCCGCGCCTACGGCATCATCATGATCGCTCATCTCTCCGATTTTAGGATCGCTGTCGGGGTCGATCACATCGTCTACGGGTGGCTGTTCTTCAGTATCGTGACCTTGCTGTTGATTGCCGCCGCCTTCGCCCTGCGCGAGCGGTCCCGCACAATGCCGCTGGCCTCATTCCACGCCGAGGCCCCCGGCCTCGGCACCACGCCCCCGACCGCGCGCCGGTTCGGTCTGGTGACGCTCGCCGCTCTGATGATCCTGACCGCCGGCCCGGTGCTGGATCGCCTGACCGACCCCGGGCCGTCGGCAGTCCTGACGGCCGAGTTCCCAGCCTGGCGAGTCGCCGGTTCCTGGCAGCCGGAACCCGGTCGTGTGTCGGACTGGCAGCCGGTGTTCAGCGGTGCGGACGCCACGGTGCTCGAGGCCTTCTCGGACGAAGACCGCATGGTCGAACTTTTCGTCGCCGGCTACGCGTTCCAGCGCCAGGGCTCGGAGGTGGTCAACGAGATGAACCGCTTCAGCGACGAGACGCGTTGGCGACGGGTGGGCGTCGGCCGAGCCACCGCAACCGTCGACGGCCAGGAGCTCGAGGTCCGCACCGAACGGATCGCGTCAACGGAACGTAAGCGTTTGATCTGGTACTGGTACTGGGTGGATGAGCGGTTCACGTCAAACAAGGTCGAGGCCAAGCTGCTGCAGGCCAAGGCAAGGCTGCTGTTTGAGAATCCCGCGGCGGCGGTGATCGCGGTCACGGCGGACTATGACGATTCTCCGGCCGAAGCCGCAGCGGTGTTGCAGGCATTCCTGGATGACGTGACGTCCATCAGAACATCCCTCGAGGCGTTCGCCCGCGGCACGACGAGCCAGAGCGCGCGTGCGACGCCCAGCGCGGAACGGAGTTGAGACGGAATGTGCGGTTTCGTCGGTATTTTTGACTGTTACGGGACGCGGCCGATCGATCGCGGCCTGCTGCGCCAGATGAATGACCGGCTTGCCCACCGCGGGCCTGATGGCGACGGCCTGCATGTGGGGCCGGGCCTGGGACTCGGACACCGTCGCCTTGCCATCATCGATCTGGCCGGCGGACACCAACCGTTGTACAACGAGGACGGCAGTGTGGTCGTCGTCTATAATGGCGAGATCTACAATTTCCACGAACTGGCCGACCAGTTGGCCCAGCGTGGCCATACGTTCCGCACCCGCTGCGACACCGAGGTCATCGTCCACGCCTGGGAGGAATGGGGCGAAGCGTGCGTCGAGCGCTTCCGCGGCATGTTCGCCTTTGCCTTGTGGGACGATCATCGGCAGACGCTGTTTCTCGCCCGCGATCGGCTCGGCAAAAAGCCGCTTTATTATTCAAAGCTCTCGGATGGCACCCTGATCTTCGCTTCAGAGCTGAAGGCCTTGCTGTGCCACCCGGGGTTCAGCCGCGACATCGATCCCCTGGCGGTTGAGGACTATTTCGCCTACGGCTATGTTCCGGACCCGAAGACCATCTACCGCACCGCCCGCAAGCTGGCGCCGGGTCACCGGATGTGCGTGACCCGGGGGGATGGCACGGTCTCACCACGCCGGTACTGGGACGTGTCCTTCTCGGGCGACATGGAGGGTGACGAAGCAACTCTCGCCGCGGAACTGGTGGAGCGGCTGCGTGAAGCGGTTCGGCTCCGCCTGATCGCGGATGTGCCGCTGGGAGCGTTTCTGTCCGGCGGCGTCGACTCGAGCGCCGTCGTGGCGCTGATGGCCGGGTTGTCGGACAGCCCGGTGGTGACCTGCTCCATCGGTTTCGGCGAGCCCGAGTACGACGAATCCAGCCATGCCGCGCTGCTGGCCGGGCGCTACGGCACGCAGCACAACACCCGGGAGGTCAACCCGGCGGACTTTGACCTGCTGGAAACGCTGATCGACGTCTACGACGAGCCGTTCGCCGACAGCTCGGCCTTGCCGACCTATCAGGTATGCGCCCTGGGTCGCGAGCACGTCACCGTTGCTTTGTCCGGTGACGGCGGTGACGAACTGTTTGCCGGCTACCGGCGCCACCGCTGGCATCACTACGAAGAGACGGTCAGGGCCAGGGTCCCTGCGCCGCTGCGCGGAGTCTTGTTCGGCATGCTCGGCGCGGCCTATCCCAAGGCGGACTGGGCACCGAAGGTGCTTCGCGCCAAGGCAACCCTGGAAGCCCTTGCCCGGGACTCGGTGGGCGCTTACTTCCACAGCGTCTCGGTGATGCCGGACCGGCTGCGGCACCGGCTTCTGTCGAGCGATCTCCAGCAGGACCTCGCGGGCTATCACGCCTCCGAGGTGCTGCGGTACCACATGGATCGGGCGACCGCCGCGGACCCGGTGGCGCGGGTTCAGTACGCTGACCTGATGACCTACCTTCCCGGCGACATCCTCACCAAGGTCGACCGGGCGAGCATGGCCCATGGTCTGGAGGTGAGGGTGCCGATCCTGGACCACAAGTTCGTGGAATGGGGAGCCCGCCTGCCGGCCGGCCTTCGGTTGCGCGGCCGCGCGGGCAAGTATCTGTTCAAGAAGAGCCTGGAGCCCCTGGTGCCCAGCTCCATCCTCTATCGCGAGAAGATGGGCTTTGCGGTGCCGTTGGCGGCATGGTTCCGCGGGCCGCTGCGGGGACGTCTGCGTGCGCTACTGGCCGATTCGGCGGTTGCGACCTCCGGCATGTTGGACCAGGCTTTCGTGCAGCGTGCCTTGCAGGAACACGAGAGCGGCTTGCGGGATCACAGTTCGTGCCTGTGGTCAGTGCTGATGTTCGTCTCGTTTCTGGAGCGGGTGCATCGGTCAGCAGCAACCGTGCCGGCGCCGCCGGCACCGATCGAAACCGCCGCGCCGGCCAGGATGGTGGCGGTTTGAAGCCGTCGCGGGACAAGGTCAGGGAAGAGTTCGCCGTCGCATGAACACCATCGCCAACATCGCCGACCGTCCGGTCCCGCGGCTTCGAAGCGCCCATCGGGGTGCTTTCGGGCGGACCGCGGGTACCGTCGCATGGTTGGTGCTCGCAGCGACGGTCGGGCTCTTGCTCGTGGTGACGCCGGCGCAATCGTCGGAGCGTGTGGGGTTTGGGGAAAAGGTCTATGACCCCGTATCCGGCCGCTACTTCGAGATGGTGGCGGCGACGCTCGGCGACTCGATCCGCGGTTCCGGGTTTCGCGCGGTGGGTTGGCCGCGCGCTGCGGACAACGCACGAAACATGTCGCACAACGGCGTGCAAGGTCGGCTCGCGGTCGTCGACAGCCAGCACATTCATGACTTCCTGCTGCGTACCTTCTGGCCGCACCAAGCGGTGTGGATCGGTCTCCGCTACTGGTGCCAAATCAACCGGCTGCAGTGGGTCACCGGCGACGTCGTGACGCGCGGGAGCTTCTCCAGCTGGGGGTTGGACTGGGCGCATCGCGGCGACACCATCCCTGGGACCTCGCCGAGCCGACCGCCGTGCGATGCCAGCAACCGTTTTTGGCCGGTCCATTACTGGCCGGTGCAACAAGGCTTTGTCTGGAACGCCAACGAAACCTTCAAGGAACTGGGCGCGTATATTGTCGAATACCCGACTGGAAAACCATGACCGCGCCCCTTGGGGCCGCCGTGTCGGGGCACGGCGACCTCCTGGGGATCGCGGCATGGGTGCCGTGATGCCGATCCAGCCGTCGATACAGCCCAAACCGCCGTGGTACGACCGTAGAGAAAGGCAGGCGCTCAAAAATGTTCAACTTTGACGAGCTCCGACAGCAAGCCCTTCTGTATCTCAACGAGACCTGGAAGCGGCGCTGGATTGCGCTGGCACTGGCCGCCGTGATGGCGCTTGCCGGCTGGGCCTATGTGATCTCGCTGCCTGACGTCTATTCGTCGTCGGGCCGGATCTACGTCGACACCCGAACCGTGCTGCGTCCCTTGCTCAGCGGCATCGCAGTCGAGTCCGACGTGGGCCGCGAACTCCACACCATGCAGGAAACGCTGCTGCGCCGTGAAAACCTGGAACGCCTGGCTCGGGTGACCGACCGGGATCTGACGGTGACCTCCAGTGAAGAACTGGACATGGTCCTCGATCAGCTGCGCCGCAGTATCAGGATCGGCCGCAGCCAGGCCGACATCTATACGCTGGAAGTTTCGGATACAGAGCCGGTCCGGGCGCGAGATACCGTTCAGGCCTTGATGGACATCTTCGTGGAAACCAGCCTGGGCCGCAGCCGGCAGGACATGGATGCGGCGCAAGCGTTCATCAATGAACAGCTCGCAACCTATGAGGTCCAGCTTACCGCAGCCGAGCAGCGTCTGGCTCAGTTCAAGCAACAGAACATGGCCTACATGGGTCGGGGCGGCTTCTATGAGCGGCTGGGTGAAGCCAAACAAGAGCTTGCCGCGGCAGAGGCTCGGTTCCAGGACGCCCTGCGAGAGCGCACTCTTCTGCAGGAGCAACTGGAACTGGTGCCGGAGATGATCGGCACGTCAGCCGGGCTGGGGCCGCCCACCGACGCGAGCCTTTCACTTTTGCAGGTGGAAGGGGACATCCGCACCCTTCGCTCGGAGCGAGAGCAGGTGCTATTGCGCTACACCGAGCAGCATCCCGACGTGCTGGCGCTGGACCGCCGGATCGCGGCTCTGGAACAGCGTCGCGTTCGGCTTCAGGCAGACGGGGCCAGCCTGATGAGCGACATTGGACCGGCCCCCGGGACAGCGGCTGGCAACGGCGGCGCGCGGGTGCCGAACCCGACATACACCGGTCTGCAGATGCGCCTGTTCGACAAGGAAGCCGAAATCTCGCGCCTGGAGCAGGACCTGAAGCGGCGCCAGGAGCGGGTCATGCAACTTGAGCAATCGGCCATGACGGTGCCGGAGGTTGAGGCCGAAATGGCGCGGCTCAACCGGGACTACGGCGTGATCAAGGCCAAGCACGACCAGTTGCTGGCCCGTCGCGAGACCGCCAGTTTGACCGAGCGCCGGTCGATTCGGGGCGACGTGCAATATCGCGTCATCGATGCGCCGCAAGTGCCGGCACACCCGAGCTGGCCGAACCGGACGATGTTCGTCTCCGCGGTACTGGTGGTGAGCTTGGGCGCCGGCGCCGGCGGGGCGATGCTGCTGGCACTGCTGAACGGTAGCTTCGTCGATATCCGAAGCTTGAAAAATCACTTCGACCTGCCGGTGCTGGGCTCGATCTCGCGGGTGCAGACGCCGCTCGAGCGACGCCGGCAGGCGGCGGGACTGTGCGGATTCGCGCTGTGTGTCGGCGTTTTCTTCAGCGCCTACGGCTCGCTTCTGGTGGTGGAGCAGGAGGTGGGCCTGAAGGAGGCATCCCGCCTGCTCACCGAAGCGCCGACGCCGACCGCCGCCATCAGCGCGATGTCCCAGGCCTTCGTTCGCTGACACCTGCCGGACAGGTACGCCAACCACCGGTCACAAGGGAGAGAGCCTGTCCATGGCTGTGCAAACCAAGTCCCGTTCCGACACCACCCTGATCGAACGGGCGGCGCGTCGGCTCGGCACTCAGGCCACCCGACCGGATCTCGGCCCGGCAGCCGCGGCCGAGCCGGAGCGCGTGCCACCAGCGATCGGCAACATCGCATCGCCCCAGCCGACAGGTCCGGCCAACCGCCTTCTCCGCCCGACCGAGACGCCCCGGTCCAGCCCGACCTTAGAGATCGATCTGGCCCGGCTGAAGGAACAGGGGATCATTACGCCAGATACGGTGCGCTCCAAGACCACCGAGGAGATGCGCCTGATCAAGCGGCGGGTTCTGGCCAACTTCCTGCAGACCGAGCAGAAGAATGCCAACCTGATCGTGGTGACGAGCGCCCTGGCCAGCGAGGGCAAGACCTTCGTGGCCCTGAACTTGGCGATGAGCCTGGCCTTCGAGAAGGACTTTCGTGTCCTGCTGGTGGATGCCGACGTCGCCAAACCAGCCATCAATCGGCGGCTCGGTATCGAGCCGCGGGAGGGGCTCACCGACCTGCTTGCGGACCCCGACCGCGACGTCGCATCGGTCTTGCTGAAGACCAACGTCGACAGCTTGAGCATCATCCAGGCGGGAACGCCCCACGAACTGAATACCGAACTGCTGGCGAGCAAGCGGATGATCGGATTGCTCGACGAGATCGCCAGCCGTTATTCGGATCGTATCGTCATTTTCGACTCCCCCCCGGTCCTGGTCACCACCGAAGCCTCGACGCTACTTCAAAACATGGGCCAAGTGGTCTTCGTGGTCCAGGCCGGCCGGACATCGCGCCAAGCCGTGGAGGAAGCGCTGGAGCTTATCCAGGACTGTCCCCACATCGGCCTGGTGATGAACCAAGCCGAAGAACGCTGGGGCTCGGTTCATTTCGGCACGTACTACGGCAAGTACTACAAGAAGGAATAGCAATCGCCCCAAGCCATCGCTGGGCCCGGGGCGCTCTGCGCCGAACGCGATGGTGCCACGGCGGGGCCCGCGGCCGGTCACATCTTCCGCTGGGCCACCACCTTCTGGTAGAGGCCACCGAAAAAGGTTTCCTTGCGCCAGGTGAAGGCATCGCGCTCGGCGGCGAAATCCCGGATCTCCCGGCACAACAGGCCCTCGGCGTAGGGCTCCAGCCAGCGAAACACCCCCTGCATCACCGGGCGGAGCGGATGCAGCGGCAGCGGGCGGTGATAGTCCACGAACACCACCTTGGCGCCGGGTGCGGCACTGTCCAGCAGACCGTCGACCACCGCATGCTTGTACGCATCCGGGATCTCGTGCAGCAGAAAGAAGCAGCAGATGCCGTCATAGCGGCCGCCGCCCGGCCGCGCCGCATCGGCCACCCGGACCGAGGCCTGAGGGTAGCCGGCGAGCTTGCGGCGGGTGTGGTCCACCTGCAGCGGCGCGATGTCGATGACCTCCAACTGACCGTCGGACCCGACCGTTTCCGCCAGGGTGGCAGACAGGGAGCCATACACGCTGGCCGCCTGCAGGATCCGCTGGCCGGGGCGGAATTCGTCGCAGGCGGCCCGCATCAGCCGCCAAATGTTGCCCCACAGGATGGCGCCGACCACCAGCGGATTGTCGAAAATCAGCAGGCTGGAGGGGCGGAGGTAGGCCCAGGAATAGGTCTTGACCAGGTAGTCGGGAAGGTCATCGGGCGCTTCGTCCCGTTGGTCCACACTCAAGAGCTTGGCTTCACTGCCGCCGTCCATTGCCGCCCCTTTCTCTCCGGACCCCCCGCATACACGCTTTTTCCGGGCCCTGCAAAGCGGAATCGGGCAACGGGCAAGCAGACCGAGGGGCATCCTGACGATCGTGGACAGCGCCGATCGGAGCGGCCTCACCCCTCCGCCGGTGCCGGGGCGGCCAGCCGCCGCAGCACCATGACAATGCGAAGCACGCTCTGAATCAACGGGAGATCGGGCTGACGGCGCCGCTGTTCGAAGGCCAGGCGCTCCTGCCAAAGGGCGAGATAGTCCCGCGGCCGGTCCGGCGCCGGCTCCTCCCCGGTGAGAGCCCCCACCGTGGTGGCGAAATCCGGATGCAGGTCCGGCTGGAATGCCAACAGCGCGTACTCGATGTCATTGAGCACGCCGCTCAGCCGGAGATCGAGGCCGAGGTCGGCCATCTGCCGCGGTGTGTACCAGCAGCCGAAGGCGGAGGGTGCGGTGCCGGGCCAAACGGCGATCAGCCCGCCCCAGCCCGCCTGCTGCGGCCCAGTCCCCCCCGCGCCTTTGCCGGCGGGACCGGCGGCCGTCAGGTCAGCGCTGACCGGCGGGCGCATCCCAGGCGGCGCAGTCTGTCGCGGTGCCGTTCGCGACCGTGTGACGTTCATCCGGTGGCCTTCTCTTCCGGTTCACTGCGAGCGCCGGGCGGCGATTTTGAAGCCGACCTGCCAAGTCCGAAGCAAACGGTGTGCCGACCCGTCTCGGCCCAAGGCGGACGGGCGGACGGGCGGACCGGCCCGCCTCCAGCCGATCCCACAACGCCAAGTCGGCAGTTTCTGCCACCCGCCCAGTGCCTCGGCCGGGCAAGCGTTGCCGATGGCGATACCCTGCGATGAACGGACGAGCCCCGCCGCCCTTGCTCCCGGCCCGGCGGCCGGCCTATCTAACGCTGTGTTTCCGACACGTCGCGCAACCTTCATGGATGTCGCTGCCTTGAGAACCTGGATCGTTGCGCCGGCCTTGGCGCTGATTGCCGCGCTGGCTCCGTCACTCGCCCTGGCGGTGGAGCTGCTGCCCCACCGGGCCGCCTACCGAATGACGCTGGACCACGCCGGCCGCGGCTCCGGCATCATCGCCGCCGACGGCGCCATGGCTTACCGCTTTGCCAGAGTGTGCGACGGCTGGACGGTGGAGAACCGCACCCGCCTGCGCATGACTTTCGACGGCGGGCAGGTTTCCGAGACGCTGTGGACGTTCGTGAGCTGGGAATCCACCGACGGCCGCAGCTTCCGGTTCCGCGCCACCCTGGAAGAAGGCGGGCGCACCCTGGAGCGGATCCGCGGTCACGCCACCCTGGATTCCGACGGCGCCGGCACCGCCGTGTATGAGGAGCCGGAGCCGGCGGAGGTCGCGCTTGCCGCCGGCACCCTGTTCCCCACCAGGCACATGGTCGCGGTGATCCGGGCGGCGGAGCGGGGCGAAGGTCAGCTCCACCGCCAAGTGTTCGACGGCTCCAGCGAGGACAATCCCTACCTGGTCAACGCCCACTTCGGCCCGCTTCCGGACGACGACCGGGCGGCGATCGCGGCCGCCACCGGCTTGGCGGAGTTGCCCGCCTGGTGGGCCCGGTTCGCCTTCTTCCCCGAGCGCAGCGCCGAGACCACCCCGGAGTTCGAGCTCGGCGCCCGCTTCCGCGCCGACGGGGTCGCCGACCGGATCACCCAGCACTTCGCCGATTTTGCCATCACCGTCCACCTGCAGCGTCTGGAAACCCTGCCGGAGCCGGACTGCTGAGCCGGCGAGCCGGGCGGCCGGGCCGGACCCGGCTCAGTCCCGCCACAGCCAAGCGGCCCCGCGCACGCCGCCGGAGTCGCCATGGCGGTTCGGCCTGAATCGGGTCGTCACCACCCCGTCAGAGAACACCCAGTCGCCCCAGCGTGCCGGCACCTCCCGGTAGAGTGCCTGGATGTTGGAGAGGCCGCCCCCCAGCACCACCACATCGGGATCGACCACGTTGATCACGGTCGCGAGCGCCCGCGCGAGGCGATCGACGTACCGCGCCAGCGCCGTCCGGGCGGCGGCGTCGCCGTCCCGCGCCAGCCCCGCCACCGTCACCGCCGGCAGTTCCCGGCCGGTCAGGAGCCGGTGATCGCGGCTGAGCCCGGGGCCGGACAGGTAGGTCTCGATGCAGCCGGTCTTGCCGCAGTAGCAGGGTGGACCCGGCCGTTCGTCCTCCCGGGGCCACGGCAGCGGGTTGTGGCCCCACTCTCCGGCGATGGCATTGGCGCCGGTGAGTGGCCGGCCGTCGACCACCAAGCCGCCACCCACCCCGGTGCCGAGAATCACCCCGAACACCACCCTGGCTCCGGCGGCGGCGCCGTCCGTCGCTTCCGACACCGCGAAGCAGTTGGCATCGTTGGCAAGACGCACCGGACGGCCCAGCACCACCGCCAGGTCCCGATCCAGCGGCCGGCCGATTAGCCAGGTGGCGTTGGCATTCTTGATCAGGCCCGAGGCCGGGGACAGTGCCCCCGGGATGCCGAGGCCGATGCCGGGGGCGGCCGGCCCGGCCTCCCGTTCCAGGGCCGTGACCACCTCCCGCACCGTGGCGAGGGTGGCGGCGTAGTCCCCCCGGGGGGTCGGCCGCCGCAGCCGCGCCGCCTCCCCGCCCTGGTCATCCAGGGCGATGCCTTCGATCTTGGTGCCGCCGAGGTCGATGCCGATCCGCATGACCCGAGGGTGCCGGGGGCCCGGCCCCAGGTCCAGCCGGATCTTGGGGCTGGCTGCCGTCGAGCCTCCCCCTCCACGGCCTCCTCCGCCGACTTGACCGGGAGGTGCGCCCGGCCATCGCAAAGATGGCCTGCAGCGGGTTGATGCTTTGCCCTCGCACCCACCCGCTTGCATCCCGCCTGCCGGGCTAGGCCGCGGCTCGAACGTCCCGGCGCACCGGCTGATAAAGCGCACGGGCCGAAGAATACCCGTAGGCCATCATCTCCCGGATGAACGACTCGGAGTTGACGAACCCCGCCCCGGGCTCGAGGTTCAGGGTCATCGGCATGCGCCGGATGGTGATATGCCGGTATTTGCCGCCGCCGGCGATGGTACCGTCCTTGAGCCACCGGTTGACCCGCTCGATCTCACCGACTTCGTGCTCCACCAGGGAGTTCTGCCACAACTCACCCTTCCGGTCCTTGCGCTGCAGGTGTGTCTTCGGCAGCTCCGCCCGGATCATCGGCCAGATCTTCACGATCCAGAGCTGGCTGATCTTCTTCTTCAGCGCGCTCTCCTCCAACAGGAAGTTGATCGGCGGGTTGGTGCTCCAGGCGCCATCACAGTAGGTGCCGGCACAGGTCCCCTTCAAAACCATGTCCCGGGGACACGATCCCACGACGGGGGATGGGTCCGGCCATAGGACTCTCGTCTCGCCCCCGCATCTGCATCGCGAGCGTGATGATTATCGAACGGCCGGTTCGGAACGTCGCCGGCGTCATCGGGGCTCCGGCGGGTACCCGGCGGCTGGTGGGCGCTGCCACACCAGCATGACGAACGCGGCGAAGGCGACCACGGTGCAGCCGGCGATCACCGCCGCCATCGGGAGCTGCGAGACCGGGGTGAAGGCGCCGGTGAGCAGGACGGCAAGGGTGGACACCAGCATCTGCACGAAGCCGAGCACTGCCGAGGCGGCCCCAGCGATGGTCGGATAGGGCGCCATCGCGCCCGCCATGCCATTGGGCAGCACGATCCCCATGCCGAGGGAGAACACCGCTCCCGGCCCGACGATCACCGCCACCGAGACGATCCCGGCGAGGCCGAACGCCACCATGGCGAGGCCGCCCACGAGGCTGGTGCCAACGCCCACCAGCAGCAGCCGATCCAGCCCGAACCGCCGGGTGAGCCGGCCGGCGGCGATGCTGCCGGCGAGGAAGCCGGCGACGTTGAACGCCAGCAGCATGCCGAAGCCCTGCGGCGACACCCCCAGCACGTCGATGAACACGAACGGCGCCCCGGCGGTGAATGCCATCAGGCCGGCGAACACGAAGGCCACCGCCAGAACATAGCCGTTGAACCGTGGCGAGCGCAGCAGGGTGACATAGGCGCTGCCGAGGCCGGCCAGGCGCAGCGTGCCGGCCCGGCGGTAGGAGTTGGTTTCCGCCAGGTGCCGCAGCACCAGGACCAGCAGCAGAAACCCCACCGCAGCGAGGAACCAGAACGTCGCCCGCCAGCCGAACCAGGTCTGGAGATAGCCGCCGATGATCGGCGCCACCGCCGGCGACACCGCCATGGCGACGCCGACATAGGCGAACACCTCGGCCGATCGCTCGGCCCCATAGATATCCCGGATCACCGCCCGGCCCAGCACCGGCCCGGCGCAGGCGGTCATGCCCTGGAGCAGCCGCCCCACCACCAGGCCCTCGATGGTGGTGACATAGACGCAGGCGACGCTGGCGGCGACGTAGAGGGCGAGCCCGGCCAGCAGCACCGGGCGACGGCCGAAGCGATCGGACAGCGGCCCGTACACCAGCTGGCCCACGGCAAAGCCCAGTAGAAACGACGACAGAGTCCAGCTCACTGCGGCGCTGGTGGTATCGAACACGAGGACCAGCGACGGCATCGACGGGATGTAGATGGAGGTGCTGATCTGCCCCAGCGCCACCAGGGCGGTGAGCAAAGCTCCGACGGCAAGCGATCCGGGATGCAGCCCGGCAGGCTGCCGGCGGGCCGGGCCGGCCACTGCTGCCGGGTCCGGCGGAAAGGCGGGCGCGGCCAAGCGTTCGTCCGGCCGCACCGGCGCCGTCACGACGCGGCGATCAGGCGCCGCCGCTCTCCCGCTCCCACAGCAGGATGTCGCGGCGCAACGCCTCGTAGCGGTCGCCGACCTCGCTGCCGAACAGCGGATCCTCCTGATCCCGGCAGCGGCCTTCGATCTCCGCCCAGTCCTCCTTGGTCAGGGCAGCGCGCGCCGCCGGCAGCAGCGTCCGCTCCTCGTGGGCCATATGGCGGCGCTGGAAATCGATAAAGCGGTGAGCCCATTGGCCAAAGGATTCCCGTGGCACCTGGGCGTCATCCAGCACCGCGCGGATCGCCTCGGCAAACTCGCGGGTGCGGGCCGCCAGTTCATCGTGCTCCTGCCGCAGGTCGCCAACCACGGCCGCGGCCTCGGGATCGCGGATTTGCAGCCGGTGGAACACCAGGTCCTCCTTGGGGTGATGATACAGGTCGGGATAGCTCTGGAAGTAGTCCACCACGCCCTCGACGATATCGTAATCTGGCACCTCACCGCGATCGAAGATCGCGATCTGCCGCTCGAGGATGTCCAGAAGCTGGCCGATATGGGCATGCTCCTCGCGCAGCGCCGCGATGATATCAGTCATACCCTGCCTCCCTTCACCTGCATTCGTCGCCGCCCCGGCCCCCGCGAGCGCACGCCGCCGTAGCATCGCCCACGGTCACGTCCGAGCCCACCACGTCCCTGTCTCCCCACCCGGATCGCCCCGGCCCGTCGCCGATTCCCTTGCACCCGTGGGAGTATAGCGCCGAACCCAGGGCCGCAGGTAACGGCTTTCGCATGACCGCCCCCCAGATGTGACGTAGCCGCGACCGTCTGTCCAGCCGGGGATGCGGTCCCGGACCTTTCGGGCAGAACTGGAACTCCCGAGGCGTCGAGGCGTTTTCAACCCTAGAGCGACGCACCCTTGCGGAGTTCATTCAATGTTCCTACACTCTCAGTGTTTCGGGGCACCACATCGGTGACGTCAGAATCCGTCACCGTTACGGCACCGGCGGCTCGGCGGTCAGGGCCGAGACCGGAACGTTTTCGCCGCGGCGAGCCCGCGCGATGGTGCCCACATCTGGAGGAAAGGCCATGCCGACACCGGTGATCGGGCCGGACGAGAACCTGGGCCGCCATCTGCGGCGGCTGCTGAAGTACCCGATGCTGGATGCCAGCACCGAAGCGGACTTGGTGCGCCGCTGGCAGCAGCAGCGCGACAGGCGGGCCTCGGAACAGCTCGTCGGCAGCTATCAGCGGCTGGTGATCAAGATCGCGAGCCAGTATCGCGCCTACGGCCTGCCGTTCGCCGATCTGGTTTCCGAGGGCAACGTGGGACTGATGCAGGCGGTGGACCGCTTCGACGTCGACCGCGGCTTCCGGCTCGCCACGTATGCGATGTGGTGGATCCGCGCCGCCATCACCGATTACGTGGTGCGATCCTCGTCGCTGGTGCGGATGGTCACCAACGAGCACCGCAAAAGGCTGTTTTTCAACCTGAAACGCCTGAAGGCCAAGCACCAGCCGCTGGAGGACGCGACGCTGGGCCCCGAAGCGATCACGGCGATCGCCACCGAACTGGGCGTGCCGGAGGCCGAGGTGATCGTCATGGACCAGCGGCTGAGCCACCGGGACGTCTCGGTCAATGCCGGCTTCGGCAGCGACACCGAAGCGGAGTGGCAGGACTTCCTGATCAGCGAAGGCGATGACCAGGAGACCCTGGTGATTAAAGCCGATGAGCACGACAAGCGACGGGCGCTGCTGAACCATGCGCTCCAGCAGCTCGACACCCGGGAGCGGCACATCATCGTCGAGCGCAAGCTGCGCGACGATCCGGTCAAGCTGTCCGAGCTCAGCAACCATTACGGACTCTCCCGCGAGCGGGTGCGGCAGATCGAGGCGCGCGCCATCGAGAAGCTCCGGCGGTTCATGGAAGCCGCCGCCGGCGGCAGGCCGACCGGGGGTGCCGCTCCGGCCTAGTGGTTCGATGCCAACGGATGAGTCCCACCCGTTGGCTGAATCGAACTACCAGATCAACAGCTTGGTAGATCGACCAAGTTGACGCTTGGGATTCAAGCGTCAAATCCGATCCACTAGGCCGCGCCGACGAACTCCCGAAGGTCGCCGAACAGCTCGGGATCGTTGATGATCCGCGGCACCTTGTGCTGGCCTCCCACTTGGCCGCGCCGCTTCATCCATGCAGCGAAGGTGCCGGGCTCTACCGGGTGCACCCGCGGCCCCTTCATCGCCGAATCCCGGTGCCGGTGCACCCGGTAGTCGTCATTGGACTCGGAGAGTAATTCATCCAGGCGGCGGGTGAAGGCCTCAATGGCGTCGGCCGAGGGCACCCGGTTGGCAAACTCCACAATGAACAGGTGGCGGCCGACATCCCCTTCCCGTTCCGGGAACAGCGTGCCGACCGAGAAGTCGTTGACCCCGGTGCCGATTTCCTGCGCCGCCTGGGCCACCGAACGCTCGATCTCCTCGCCGATCAAGTGCTCGCCGAAGCTGGACAGCGAATAGGATGTCCGCCCGGTGATCAGCAGCCGCGGCGGATCCAGGTCGACGAAGCGGATGGTGTCACCGATGATGTAGCCCCAGCAGCCGGCGCAGGTGCTGACCACGATGGCGTAGTTGACGTCCTTTTCCACGTTGCCGATCCAGTGCCGGGTCGGCCGCTCGGCCCCGAGTTCCTCCACCGGCACGAACTCATAGAAGATGCCGGTGTCCAGCATCAGACGGAGCCCCTCGCCATCGCCCCGGTCGGCCACCGCGATGAATCCCTCGCTGGCCGGATAAACCTCACGGGTTTCGGCGTGGCTTCCCTGCAGCAAGCGCCGGAGGGTCGGCCGATAGGGGGCGATATGAATGCCGCCGTGAACCAGCATCTCCAGGTGGGGGAAGAACCGGGCGAGACGACCCTGATGTGCCGGCCACTCTGCCGCCAGCCGTTCGAAGAACACCAGAAGCCAACTCGGCGCCCCGCCGATGGTGCGGATGTCGCGGTTGACGATGGCCTTGGCGATGGCGCCGATCTTCTCGTCCCAGTCGGCGATGCGGGTGAGGCTTTCCGGCGGAAAATAGCGGCCCCGGGTCCACCACGGCATGCGGTTGGCCAGAATGCCGCTGATGTCGCCGACGAAGATGCCGTCTTCAAGCTCCCGCAGGTCGGTGCTGCCGCCGAGCTGAAAGCTCTCTCCGCCGAGGACGCGGCTGTCGGGGCGGTTGGCCACGTGGTGCACATACAGGTCGATCCCGGCCCGGATATTGGAGCGGATCATCTGGTGTGAGCACGGAATGAACTTGGTGACGCCGGTGGTGGTGCCGGAGGTCTTGGCGAAGTAGGGGATCGTTCCCGGCCAGCTCACATCGCTCAGGCGCGGAAAATCCGCCTGCCAGTAGGTTTCCCAGAAATCCTCGTACTTGCGGAGCGGCACCTGGTTCTGGAACCCCGCCACCGACCGGATGTGGATGAACCCGTGATCGCGCCCGAAGCGGGTGTCCTTGGCCTTCTCGATCAGGCTCAGAAGCTGCCGTTCCTGGACCGCCGGCGGCACCAGTTGACGCAGCACTGCCAGGCGATAGCGGGCGTGGAGGCGCAAGAGCGGGGTCGCGTCGAACATGGGGCCGATGCTCCGGGATGCCGGACAAGGAATGGAACCGATGAAACAAAAGAGGGATCGGTTGTCCGGGTCAACCCCGATCGGCAGGACGCAGTTCCGTCCGACGTGCCGTGCCGACCTGCACCGACTCAAGCAGCAGCGGCACCCGCAGATACCGCCCGTCACGCCAGAACGCCGCCTGATCCAGGAAGGTGGTGCTGTTGATCCAGCCGTCCTGCCCGCCGAGCAGCACGAAATAGTTGGCATCCGGATCGCTCAGGTCCGAGATGTGACGGGCGTTGGAGCCGTAACGGACGGTGTGGCGCTCCCGGGTGGCACCGTGCGCCGTCTTCATCAGCGATTCGTTGCCGCCGCCCACCGGGTGTTCGGCAAAGCGGAACCGACCGCCGACCAGCGGCAGGAACGCGAGCGGATGGCGCAGTTCCAGCCGGTGCATATCCCCCCAGGTGTCGAACCGCTCCAGACCCTCGGCGGCGGCGGCAAGCCCGCGGCGGAGCGGCAGCGCCAGCTCGGTCGGATCGGCGGCGGCGATGTCAGCCAGCAGCATCTCCTTGATCCTGCCGACCCCGGCGAAGGCGGCCCAGTCCTCGGCCCCGAACCGGGCTTGGTAGAAATCCTCGGTGAAGGCGGCACGGAACAGCTCGAACGCCAGCGCGCCCCGGGACTCCGCCCGATAGTAGCCGTCCCAGGCGCGAAGATGATCGATCACGGCACGCTCGGCCGCACTGTCCGGGGTCATCAGGCCCGCCTCGGCGAGCTTGCGGAGAATCTGGTCGCGGAGCGCCCGTGAGGACTCCATGAACACGTCCTGCTGCAGCGTCTTGACGTCCTCCAGGGTCAGCGGCTCCGGCCCGGTGGCGAGTTCGGCCATACGTCGGATCCGGTCATCCGGGGAAAAGAAGTAGCCGATCGCGATATCGGCATCGTTGGTCGGGCGATTGTTCGCGGAGGCGAGGAATCCCGATTCGGGGTTGAGGCTGTAGGGCAGCTCGGCGGCCCCCTTGACGGTCCGCCAGTCCGCCGCCGCCGCCTCCGGCCGGCGGAACAGGTCGTCCGGCGGCCGGTCGTCCCGGGCCGGCAGGCGGATCGCCATCACTTGGCCGATGTTGCCTTCGACATCGGCATACAGCATGTTCTGGCCCGGCACGGCGAAGCCGGCGAAGGCTTGGCGGAAGCCGTCGAAATCCCGGGCGCGGCTGGCCGCCAGCATGGCGGTCAGCTCGTCGCTGGCCTGGTGCCCAATCCACTTGAGCGCAAACGGTACCCCCTCGTAGTCCTCCAGCAGCGGTGCATCGGACAGCACCGGGCCGAACGGGGTCTCCCGGACCACCACCTCGCGGTCGAACCACCAGCGCACGCCGATGCGCTCCCGCCGCTCGCGGATCTGTTCCGGCGGCAGACCGGAGACGTCGACCAGGTCACTTGACATCGCGCGCATGTGGGTCCCGCCCCAGGCGATCCACGGATTGCGGCCAATGGCAAACAGGGGCAGCCCCGGAACCATCAGCCCGACCGCATGGTAGGACGGCGATTTGACCCCGGCGATCAGCCAGGTGTTGGGCAGGTTGACTCCCAGGTGCGGGTCGTTGGCCATGATGGCCCCCCCGCTCGCGGTCCGGCGCGGCGCCAGCGCCAGGGAGTTGCTGCCGGTGCGCCCCACCGCGGCCAGCAGCGCGGCGAGCCCGCCACGCGCCGGCTCGGCGGCAAAGCTGGGCGCCGAATTGCTGCCGTCCTCCAACAGGCGCGCCCAGATCTCCGGCCAGTCCTCGCGGTCGCGCAGGCTGAGCAGGTTGAACCAGACCAGCCAGTTTATGTCGACGCCGGAAAGCCGGCCGAAGGCGACCACGTCTTCGGTCGTCCACGGCTCCCGCTCGAGCCCGAGGATGCGGTACTCCACCGGCAGGGTCTCGACCCGATCCTGATAGTGATTGATGCCGGCGACGAAGCGGTCGACCCACAGCCGGGTGTCCGACGGCATGGCCGCGACGATCTCCCCGGCGGCCCGGCGGAAATCCAGGATGCGGAGACCATGGTCGATGTCGGTGGCGAGCGGCCCGCCCATCTCGGCGATGCGACCCTGGGCGATCCGCTTGTAGATCGCCATCTGGCCGAGGCGCAGGTGGGCGTGCACCAGGCCGAGCGTGAAGGCGGCATCACTGTCCGTTTCCGCCTCGATGAACGGGACCTGATGCTCATCCCAGTGGATGGTCACCGGCCGTTCCAGCGGCATCTCCGCCGTGGGGAATGCCGTCAGGCGGTCGTCCAGGCCGGCCGGCTCCGGCAGCGGGGCCAGCAGCGCACAGCCGGCGAGCAGCAGGACGGACAGGGCGGTGGCGAATTTTCCCGTCAAGACCATCGTGCAGGTCCTCCCAAGGCAAACCGTATCAGCTGTCTCTCGGATACGCCGCGCCCGGCCGAACGGTTGAGGTGATTAGGGCGTCGAGCGATACCGGTCATCCGCCCCCTCTCCGGCCACCCCATCGACACCCCTTGCGGTTCCGGCACAAAGGCCGCGGCGACCGCGGGCTCGGCGAGGATGACTGGTCGGGCCGCGCGATGACACCAGCGGAGCCGAACGGTATCATCGCCGGCCTGCGTCTCGGATCGGCCGGGCCGCCGCTGGGAGCCAACAGGATGTCAAATTTTCTCAAGGAATTCCGTGAGTTCGCCATGCGCGGCAACGTCGTCGACATGGCCGTCGGCATCATCATCGGGGCCGCCTTCGGGCGTATCGTCGCCGCCTTGGTCGACGAGGTGGTGATGCCGCCGATCGGCTGGGTTCTCGGCGGGGTCGATTTCAGCGACCTGTTCGTCGACCTCTCCGGTGCGTCCTATCCGTCGCTGGCAGCCGCCCGGGAAGCCGGAGCGCCGGTGATCGGGTATGGCGCCTTCATCAATACCATGCTGCATTTCATCATCGTCGCCTTCGCGGTGTTCCTCCTGATCAAGTGGATCAACCGATTGAAGACCGCGGCCATGGCCAGGTCGGAAGCGGCGGAGGAAGCGCCTGCGACACCGCCCCGGCAGGAGGTGCTGCTGGAGGAGATCCGGGACCTGCTGAAGCAGCGGCGGTCGTGATCCCCACCGGCGGGCCGGGCACAGCCGGTCAGTCCAACTGCAGGACCAGGGTCTTGAGGTAGGCGGTCTCGGGCAGATGGGGATGGATGGGGTGATCCGGCCCGGCACCGGCCGCGCGCAGGATCCGTCCGGTGCGGCCGGCCTTGGCTAGCCCCGCGGCGCACTCGGCGGCGAACCCGGCGGCCTCCACATTGTGCGAGCACGAGGCCAGGAACAGGAACCCCCCCGGCTCCACCACCCGGGCGGCGAGGCGGGCGAGCTTGCGATAACCGCGAAGGCCGGCAGCCAGTTCCTTGCGTGACTTCACGAACGCCGGCGGATCGGCGACCACCAGGCGGAAGCGGGCACCCTCGGTGATCAAGGCCTCCAGAGACTGGAACACCTCGCCCCGGCGGAAGGTGCAGCGCGCATCAACGCCGTTGGCGGCGGCGGCTTGGCGCGCCAGCGCCAGAGCCGGCTCCGAGGTGTCGATGCCGAGCACCGGCGACGCCCCGCCGGCAGCGGCGCGAACGGCAAAGCCGCCGGTGTGGCAGAACAGGTCGAGCATCGCCCCGCCTTCCGCCAGGGGGGCCGCAAACGCCCGATTGCGCCGCTGGTCGAAGAACCAGCCGGTCTTCTGCCCGGTCAGGACATCGGCAAAGAAGACGAGGCCGTCCTCGCGGACGGGCACCGGACCACCGACCTCACCCTTGACGACGACGACCGTGCGATCGAGGCCTTCCAGCGCCCGTGCCCTGGAATCGTTGCGCACCACCACCACCGCCGGATTGATGGCGGCCTCCACCGCCTCGATCACCAGGGGCAGCAGGCGGTCCATCCCGGCGGTGTTGGCCTGGACCACCGCCACGTCGTCGAACCGGTCGACCACCAAGCCCGGCAGCGCATCTGCCTCGGCATGCACCAGCCGGTAGAAGGGTTCGGCAAAGAGCCGTCGGCGCAGCGCCAAGGCGCGCCCCACCCGCCCCGACAGCCATGCGCCGTCCACCGCCACGCTGGGATCGCGGTCCAACAGGCGGAAGGCGATCAGGGCATGGGGATTGAACATGCCGATGCCGAGCGGCTTGCCGTCCACCCGGGCAAGGCGGGCCACCGTGCCCGACTCCAGGGCCTTGCCGGCTGCATCGATCCGGACCTCGTTGGCATAGGCCCAGGGGTGCCCCTGGCTCAGGCGCCGGTCGCCGCCGGGGTTGAGGAACACGGTGGGAAGATCAGCGGGCCGGTCGAGCATGCCCCCACCCTAGCAGATCGCGCCGCGAATACACGGGTTTCCACCCGGCAAGGCACCGGCAAGTCGACCGGAGGGCCCCGGCGGCAGCGACGCACCAAAGCCGAAGTCGACGGAAAGTGCGATTCACTCTCATGATCAATAGCTGAAGGAGCCAGAAGGTCATTGGTGCGCCAAGCCCAGACGACCGGGACGCTCCCGTTCAAGGCGGACAGCCGTTGATCCTGCATTCATGTTGACTTCGGTTGCGACGCGCCCTAATATGCAGATGCTCTAAACTAAACGCGGGCGGGTGGGGTGTATTGCGAAGTGTGGAGCGCTTGCCGGCGTGCATTGCCGGTAAGAAGGCATGTTGTGCCGTCCCGACCTGTCGCCTTCCTGACAACAATGACTGTGCTTTTTCCGGCGGCAGGACCGACGGGAAAAAGCGGGTTTTCCGTTTTCTATGAACTCGGGAGCACGGGATGAGCGCAGTGTCGGCCACCGCCGCCGCCGTTGAGGGGCCGCCGGCGTACAACGAAGACGTCATCAAGAAATTCACGCTGGCGACGGTGTTCTGGGGCGTCGTCGGCTTCCTGGTCGGGGTCTATATCGCGTTACAGCTTGCCTATCCGCAACTGAACCTCGGGCTCGAATGGTTCACCTTCGGACGGCTTCGCCCGGTCCATACCTCGGCGGTGATTTTCGCCTTCGGCGGCAACGCGCTGATCGCCACCTCGCTGTACTGCGTGCAGCGGACCTGCCGCGCATCGCTGTGGGGCGGCCCGGCCTTCGCCAATTTCGTGTTCTGGGGCTACCAGGCGTTCATCGTCATGGCTGCCGCCGGCTACGTGCTCGGCATCACCCAGGGAAAGGAGTATGCCGAGCCCGAGTGGTACGTCGACCTCTGGCTCACCATCGTCTGGGTTTCCTACCTTGTGATCTTCGTCGGCACCCTGATGCGGCGGCGGGAGCCGCACATCTACGTCGCCAACTGGTTCTTCCTCGCCTTCATCGTCACCATCGCGATGCTGCACCTGGTGAACAACGCCGCGGTGCCGGTATCGCTGGCCGGCACCAAAAGCTACATCGTCTGGTCCGGCGTGCAGGACGCCATGACCCAGTGGTGGTACGGCCATAACGCGGTGGGGTTCTTCCTGACCGCCGGCTTCCTCGGGATCATGTACTACTTCATCCCGAAGCAGGCTGAGCGGCCGATTTACTCATACCGGCTCAGCATCGTGCACTTCTGGACCCTGATATTCCTCTACATCTGGGCGGGTCCCCACCACCTGCATTACACTGCCCTGCCGGAATGGGCGCAGACCCTCGGCATGGTCTTTTCGATCATGCTGTGGATGCCCTCCTGGGGCGGCATGATCAATGGCATCATGACCCTGTCCGGCGCCTGGGACAAATTGCGCACCGACCCGGTGCTGCGGTTCATGGTGGCGTCGGTGGCCTTCTACGGAATGGCGACGTTCGAAGGGCCGATGATGTCCATCCGCGCCGTCAACTCTCTCAGCCATTACACCGACTGGACCATCGGCCACGTGCATTCCGGTGCGCTCGGCTGGGTCGCCTTCATCAGCTTCGGCGCCGTCTACTATCTGGTTCCACGGCTGTGGCAGCAGCCGCGGCTTTATTCGGTGCGGCTGGTCAACTGGCATTTCTGGATCTCCACCCTTGGCATCATCCTCTACATCACCGCGATGTGGATTTCCGGGATCATGCAGGGGCTGATGTGGCGGGCTTACGACTCCCTCGGCTTCCTTCAGTACTCGTTCATCGAGACGGTGGCGGCGATGCACCCCTATTACGTGATCCGCGCACTTGGCGGGGTACTGTTCTTCGCCGGCTCGCTGATCATGGTCTACAACCTGTGGCGGACCATCCGGGGCGACCTGCGCACCGAAGCGGCGGTGCAGACACCCGTCCGTGTCGCCGCGGCGCCGGCCGAGTAGAGGGAGGCGGCGATGAAGTTCGGCCATCACATCTTCGAGAGGAACGTCATCATCCTCGCCGTGGCGATCCTGATCACCGTGTCCATCGGCGGCCTGGTGCAGCTCGTCCCGCTCTACACCATGGAGCAGACCATCGAGCAGGTGGAGGGCATGCGCCCCTACTCCCCGTTGGAGCTGGCCGGGCGCAACATCTACGTGCGGGAGGGTTGCTATGCCTGCCACAGCCAGCAGATCCGCCCGTTCCGCGACGAGATCGAACGCTACGGGCACTACAGCCTTGCCGCCGAGAGCCTGTATGACCACCCGTTCCAGTGGGGCTCCAAGCGCACCGGACCGGACTTGGCCCGGGTCGGCGGCAAGTACTCCAACGACTGGCACGTCGCCCACTTCGTGGACCCGCGCGGCATCGTGCCGGAGACGATCATGCCGGCCTACCCGTTCTTTGCCACCAAGGCGCTCCGCTTCCACAACATCGCCGACCACCTGCGCAGCCTCCGCGTCGTCGGGGTGCCCTACACGGATGAACAGATCGACAACGCGGTGAGGGACCTCCGCGCCCAGGCCACCGGGGCGGGCGATGTGGAGGGTCTGCTCGCCCGCTACCCCAAGGCAGTGGTCGGCAGCTTCGATGGTGACCCGAGCCGGATTACCGAGCTGGATGCGGTGATCGCCTACCTGCAGATGCTGGGCACGCTGGTGGACTTCACGGTCTACGAACCGGAGCGGGACTTCCGTTAGCGGCGGGACGGACGGCGGAGACCGATCATGGACTGGCAGTATATCCTGGAGATCGCCCGCTCCCTCTGGGTGGTATGGTTGATCATCCTGTTCCTTGGGATCGTGTTCTGGGCCTACCGCCCCAAGAACAAGAATCGATTCGAAGAACATGGCCGGATTCCGTTCAAGGATGATGCGGAGAAATAAGGCGATGGCGGAAAAAAAAGAAGTCGACAGCCTGACCGGTACCGAGACCACCGGCCACGAATGGGACGACATCAAGGAACTGAACACCCCCTTGCCGCGCTGGTGGCTGTATGTATTTTATGCCACCATCCTGTTCTCCGTGGTGTGGGTGATCCTGTACCCGGCCTGGCCGATCGGCCTCGGCGACTATACCAAGGGTGTGATCGGGTATTCCGCGCGCGCCGACCTGATGCGCGACCTGGAAGCCCAGCGGGCGGAGCGTGCCGTCTGGCGGGACCGGTTCGAGGCCGAGACGGTCACCGAGATCGCCCGGGATCCGGAACTGCTGCAGTTCGCCATGGGCGGCGGGCGGGTTATTTTCGCCGACAACTGCGCCCCCTGCCACGGCTCCGGCGGCGCCGGCGCCCCCGCCTTCCCGATCCTGGTGGATGACGACTGGCTATGGGGCGGCACCTTGGAGCAGATCCACCACACGGTGGTCTACGGTGTGCGCAACGACCACCCGGAAGCACGGATGTCGGAAATGCCGGCCTATGGCACCGACGGGATCCTTGATCGCGAGGAGATCGCGGCGGTCGCCGATCACGTGCTTCACTTGGCCGGGCGCAGCGAGGACAACGAGCGTGGCCGGGAGATCTTTGCCGAACAGTGCGCCGCCTGCCATGGCGACGACGGCAAGGGCATGGACGAACTCGGTGCCCCCGACCTCACCAACGACATCTGGCTGTTCGGCGGCACCCGCAGCGCCATCATCGCCCAGATCCGCCAGCCGCGGCACGGGGTGATGCCTTACTGGTTCGAGCGGCTGGGCGATGCGGAACTGAAGCAGGTGACCATCTACGTCCACGCTCTCGGCGGCGGTCAGTAGTCGCGGCCCCGGCATCGGCCGTATCGCCGTCGCCGAGGGGATCGTTTCATCAGGGGGGTGCATGCGACCGGCGCGGTGCGCGCATCCGGTTTGGCGAATCGCAGCCGCCCGAAGGACGAACGATGACGACGGAAACCCGGCTTACCGCTTCTCGACCGATGCCGCCGCCCTCGCCGTTACCGTCCAGTACGGCGCCCGCCGATCCGGGCACGGCGGCGACACCGGCCCCACCGCCCGAGAAGATCAAGTTCTTCGCCGACCGGGAGAAGATCTACCCGCGCAACATCCACGGCACGTGGCGCCAAGTGAAGTGGGGGGTGCTGGGACTGCTGCTTGCGCTCTACTACATCGGGCCCTGGATCCGCTGGGATCGCGGCCCGGGGGCCCCGGACCAAGCGCTGCTGATCGACATGCCGGGCCGCCGGGCTTATTTCTTTGCGATCGAGATCTGGCCGCAGGAGGTCTACTACCTCACCGGCCTTCTGATCATCGCCGCCATCGGCCTGTTCCTGGTGACGGCCTGGTTTGGCCGGGTGTGGTGCGGCTTCACCTGCCCGCAGACAGTGTGGACCGACCTGTTCCTGTGGGTGGAGCGGAAGATCGAGGGCGATCGCAACGCCCGCCTGCGCCTGGACAAGGCACCGCTGTCACTGAACAAGGCCACGCGCAAGACCGGCAAGCACGTCGCCTGGCTGGTGATTGCGCTGGCCACCGGCGGTGCCTGGATCATGTACTTCAACGATGCCCCGACGGTGGTGCGGGAGTTCTTCACCGGCCAGGCCTCCACCGCCGTCTACGGGTTCACCGCCCTGTTCACCGCGACCACCTACCTGCTCGCCGGCTGGGCGCGGGAACAGGTGTGCATCTACATGTGCCCGTGGCCGCGGTTCCAGAGCGCCATGTTCGACGAGCACTCCCTGATCGTCACCTACGAGGACTGGCGCGGGGAGCCGCGGGGAGCCGCCCGCAAGGGGCAATCGTTCGAGGGCCGGGGGGATTGTGTCGACTGCGGCCTGTGCTGGCAGGTTTGCCCGACCGGGGTAGACATCCGCAAGGGCCAGCAGATGGCGTGCATCGGCTGCGCCCTCTGCGTCGATGCCTGCAACAGCGTGATGGATCGGTTCGGGCGGCCGCGCAACCTGATCACCTATGATTCCATCGCCAACCAGAACGCTCGAACCGAGGGGAATCCCACTTGGCTCCGCCTGATCCGGCCGCGCACGCTGATCTACATCGCGGTGCTGGCGATCGCCGCCACGGTGATGGCCTACAGCCTGGTGACCCGCGACCGGGTGGACGTGGCGGTGCAGCCGGACCGGTCGCCGCTGTTCGTGCAACTCTCCGACGGCTCGATCCGCAACGCCTACACCTTCAAGATCCTGAACATGGAACGGCAGGCCAAGAACTACACCCTGACCACCGCCGGAGTCGCCGGGGCGATGCTCACGGTGGTAGGCTATCAGCCGGAGCCGGCGGCGGGCGCCGCCCTGCCGGCGCCACCGGATGCCGTTGCGACCTTCCGGGTGCTGGTCACGGCACCGCGGGAGAGCGTCCCGCACCGGACCAACGACCTCTGGTTCGTGCTCACCGACCAGGCCACCGGCGAGGTGGTCGAGCACCGCACCGTGTTCGCAAGCCAAGGGAAGTGAACGTCATGGCCCGCAAGCAACGCCCACCCGGCTGGTGTTATCCATGGATTTTCGTCGGTGGCATGGCGGTGGTGATCGCCGTCAACGGCGTCATGGCCTATGCCGCGGTGACCACCTTCTCCGGCGTGCACACCCGCGACCACTATCGCAAGGGCTTGGCCTACAACGAGGCGCTGGTCGCCACCGCAGCACAGGAGGCGCGGGGGTGGAGGGTCGCGGTGACCTTCACCCCGGGTGACGGCGACAACGGCGGCCTCGGCACCCTCCAGGCAGCGTTCACCGATGCCGACGGCCATCCCCTGCCCGACCTCGCGGTGACGGCCGAGCTGATCCGCCCCACCCACGCCGGCCACGATCGGGCGCTGGCCCTCGTCCACCAGGGGCAGGGCCGCTATGCCAGCCGCACCGAGCTGCCGCTGCCGGGCCAGTGGGATGTGCGTATCCATGCCAGCCAGGGTCAGGACCACCATCAGGAGATGACGCGCTTTCACATCCGCTGAGCGCGCCGCCAGACGAGGGAAAGCACCGCGCCCGCTGCTATGGATCACGTCGTCGCCCGCAATGCGGCAGTCCCCGTCCCGCCCGCGATCGTCCCCCCTGCCCTCGCCGTGCTTGAGGCGGCACCTCGGCGATGCCTCCACTGCGGCGAGCCGGTCGGCCGGCCGGCGGCGCTGCCACCGGAAGGACCGCCGGCGGAGCATGCGTTCTGCTGCAGCGGCTGCGCCGCCGCCTATGACCTGCTGCTGGGACTGGGGCTCGACGGCTACTATCGCCGCCGGGTGATCGATCCGGCACAACGCCCGCTCAAGCCGGACGAGGATCTCGTCGCCATCGATTACGGCGCCTACGCCCGCGACCTGGGCGACGGCCGCCGGGCGCTCTCCCTGCTGATCGAGGGGCTGCACTGCGCCGCCTGCGTCTGGCTGATCGAATCGGTGCTGGCGCGCACGCCGGGGGTGACCGCCGCCCGAGTCAACATGACCACCCGCCGGCTCGCGGTCACTTGGCGCGACGGAGACACCGACGCGGCCGGCCTCACCGCTGCCGTCAGCCGCCTCGGCTACCGGCTGGTGCCCTATGATCCCGCCCTGTCCGCCCACGGCGAGGCCGAGCAGGAGAAGGCGCTGCTGCGGGCGATGGCCGTGGCCGGGTTCGCCTTCGGCAACGTCATGCTGCTGTCGGTATCGGTGTGGGCCGGCCATGCCCAGGGCATGGGACCGGCCACCCGCGACCTGCTGCACTGGCTGTCGGCGCTGGTCGCCCTGCCCGCCATCGCCTACGCGGTGCAGCCGTTCGCCGCTTCGGCGCTGGCGGTGCTGCGCCACGGCCGCACCAACATGGACGTGCCGATCACCCTAGCGGTGCTGCTGACCGCCGGCATGAGCCTGCAGCAGACCATGGTGAGCGCCGATCATGCCTACTTCGATTCGGCGGTGGCGCTGCTGTTCTTCCTCCTGGTCGGGCGCTATCTGGACCGGCGGGCCCGCGGCCGGGCGCGGTCGGCGGCGGAGAACCTGTTGGGTCTGAATGCGCGGCCGGTGACCATCGCAGAATCCGACGGCGGCCAGCGGCTGGTCCCGCCGGCCCAGGTTCGGCCCGGGATGACCGCCTTCGTGGCCGCAGGTGACCGCATCGGCATCGACGGTCGCGTGCTCACCGGCATCAGCGATGTCGACACCGGCCTGATTGACGGCGAGACGGTGCCGGCCACGGTCAAGCCGGGCAGCCGGGTGTTCGCCGGCACCCTCAACCTCTCCGGCCCCCTCACCATCGCAGTCACCGCCGCCGCCGAGGAGACCCTGCTGGCCGAGATCGCGCGGATGATGGAGGCGGCGGAGCAGGGCCGCGGCCGCCACGTCGCCCGCGCCGACCGGGTGGCCCGCCTGTACGCGCCGGTGGTGCATAGCCTGGCGGCGCTGGCCTTCGTGCTGTGGTTCTTCGTGCTGGGCGCCACTTGGCAGACGGCGCTGATGATCGCCGTGGCGGTGCTGATCGTCACCTGCCCGTGCGCGCTGGCTCTGGCGGTGCCGGCGGTGCAGGTGATCGCATCCGGGCGGCTGTTCCGCGCGGGCGTCCTGATGAAATCGGCGACCGCCCTGGAACGCTTGGCCGCCGCCGACACGGTGGTGTTCGACAAGACCGGAACCCTGACAGAGGGGCGGCCGACGCTGCTCGCCGATTCGGCGCGCGACCCGCAGGCGCTGGCCCTGGCCGCAGCGCTCGCCCGGGACAGCCGGCACCCGCTGGCCCGGGCTGTGGTGCAGGCTGCCGACGCGGACGGCCTCGGCACAACCACCCTGGAAGGCCCGGTCCGCGAGGTGCCCGGGCAGGGGCTGGAGACTGGGACCCGTTCCGGCGTGGTGCGGCTCGGCAGCCGCCGCTTCTGCGGAATCGCGGATCCCGCCGGTCCGGGGGCGGAGCCGGCAGCCGGACCGGAGCTGTGGCTCACCCGGCCGGGCACGCCGCCGGCCCGCTTCGCCTTCTCCGACCGTGCCCGACCCGATGCCGCCCGGGTGATCGCCGACCTCTATGCAAAAGGCTATCGGGTCGCCCTGCTGTCCGGCGACCGGGCACCGGCGGTGGCCCGGGTGGCGGCCGAGCTCGGCATCGATGACTGGCAGGCGGCTTGCGACCCCGCCGAGAAGTGCCGGCGGCTGGCGGCGATGGCGGCAGCGGGACAGAAGGTCCTGATGGTCGGCGACGGGCTCAACGATGCCCCTGCCCTCGCCGCCGCCCACGTCTCCGCCTCGCCGTCCACCGCCGTCGATCTCAGCCAGACCGCCGCCGACCTGGTGTTCCAGGGCCGGCACCTGGCACCGGTGGCGGAGGCCCTCGGAGTCGCCGGACGGGCCGAGCGGCTGGTCCGCCAGAACATCGCGCTGTCCTACCTCTACAACGTGATCACCGTGCCCATCGCGGTGGCCGGGCTGGTGACGCCGCTGGTCGCCGCCGTCGCCATGTCGGCGTCCTCGCTGGTGGTGATCCTCAACGCCCTCCGCCTCGGCCGGGGCGACCGCCCATGGACATCCTCCTCTACCTGATCCCGGCAGCCCTGGGGCTCGGCCTGCTGGGGCTGCTGGCCTTCCTGTGGGCGCTGAAATCGGGGCAGTTCGATGACCTTGACGGGGCCGCCCACCGCATCCTGTTCGACGATGACGACGCGTTGGCGAATCGGGCTCAACCACCACCTGAGGACAACCGGCCAACGGACCGGAATCGCGAAAGCTCTTGACACGTTTTTCGTTCGTTCCCCCGGTTTGCGGTGCCGATTCGGTCGGCTTTCGTTTTCCATCCGTCCGTCGGGCCCGGCCCGGCCGCCGGGCGCTCGGGACTACGATCCGGCGGCCACCCCCGGACGGGGCCCTGACGCACGACATGCGCTAAAAGCGTCGGCTGTTAATCGCTCATTCATTTTGTGCACGTATGTTGACTGCATCACGTTCCTCCCCCTTCCACTCGGGCCGGCTTGCGCCGGCCCCTTTTTTTCGCGCGGAACACCGGCATTTCTTGGCTTGCCGGAGGCGCGGACCGGCGCTACCGTGACGCCATGAAACGGATTGTTGCCCCGGCGTTGCTGGCGATGGCGGCCCTGCCGCTGACCGCGGCCTGTACCGAGCTGTACAAGGGGCCGCAGGTGGTGCGCCATTCCGATTCCAGCTTCTATGTCCGCCATATTCCCTGGATCGACGGCGATGCCCGGGTGGATGCCCTGGCCGCCGACCTGTGCCGGGAGGTGGACGGGGAGGTGACGCTCACCGATCAGCAGCAGGTCTATCCCTTCGACATCCGCTATGCCACCTACCGCTGCATCCTGCCGCCACCGGACCACGCGCCCACCCGGGCGCCTGGGCTGAAGCCCGATCCGGCGGCGGCCTCCCCGCTCTACGAGCCGTTCGAGCTGCCGATTCTCCCGGGGCTGGACACCGACCCGCTCCGCGACGCCCGCCACCCCGTGGGAGACGAGGCGCCGGCGTGACGTTTTCCCCCGGGCTCCTGCAGACTCCGGAGGTTTGGCCGGGTAAGACAGGAAAGGGCGTTCGGGTCGGGACGACGGCCGCCGGCATGGCCTTCCGTTCCGGTGCAGCAGGCGAGCAGACCAGGGTCAGGCGGGCGCCACCAGCGCGGCCACCGGGAAGCTCGCCAGCACCGACGCGACGGCGAGACGGGGCGGCTCCCGGTCGTCGACCGCGCGGCTGGTTTCCCCCGTGACGATATTGCGCCACGACAGGTCAGCGAGCTCCGGCGGCAGGAGGATCGCGCTGTCCCGCCAGACGCTGTCGCCGATCGGCAAGGGCGCCATCGGCGTGGTCAGGCGCGCCAGCAGCCGCGGCACGCACACCAACAGTCGGCGATCGCCCTCGGCCCTGAGGAAGCAGAGCAGGTTCTCGGCCCGGCGCCCCTCGGTCTCCAGCGGCAGATAGGCACCCTCCTCGAACAAGGCCGGATGCTCCCGCCGCAGGGCCAACAGGCGCGCCACCACCAGCAGCTTGACGCCGCCCGCGACCCAGTCGGCCAGCAGCTCGGTCGCGGTTGCCTTGGCATCCACCTGCCAACGCGCCTCGATCTCCGCCAGCAGGGCGTCGCGGCGGGCGAAGTCGACCGGCCGGCGGTTGTCGGGATCGACCAGGTTGAGGTCCCACAGCTCGCACCCCTGGTAGATGTCCGGCACCCCGGGCACCGTCAGCTTGAGCGCCACCTGGGCCAAGGCATTGAGCATGCCGAGCTCGGCGATCCGACGATGGAACGGCCGGAAGTCCGCCAGGAACGGGTTGGGACGTTCCACCTCCAGCACGTCTTTGACGAAGGCGGCCAGCGCCCCCTCGTAATCCGGGTCCATGTTGATCCAGCTCGTCCGGGTCTTGGCCTCCCGCACCGCCTTGAGCATGTAGCCGGTCATGCGCTCGCGGAACTCGGCCATGTGCTCAGGATCGAGTTCCTCGGCATCGTGGAACTCCAGCGGCCAAGCCCCCACCAACGTCTGATAGAACAGGTACTCGTTATTGGGGGTGGGGGCGGGACCGTCCTCCAGGTCGACCCTGCGGCGGCGGTTGAAGGCGGCCCAGCGCCGGACGCTTTCGCCCCAGGCGTCCGGCATCTCCGACAGCACGTTGATGCGGGCCCGCACATCCTCGCCACGCTTGGTATCGTGGGTAGCGGTGCAGATCATCGACACCGGGGAGCGCTTGGCCTGGTCCTGGCAGCGGTTGTGGAAGGCCGACACCGAGACGCCGAAGCGGGTCGGCTCGCCGCCCACCTCGTTGAGCGACGCCAGGGCCGCAAAGCGGTAGAAAGCGGTGTCTTCCACCCCCTTCGCCATCACCGGCCCGGTGTACTGCTGGAACTTCATGGCGAGGCGCTGCACCTCCTTCCGCGGGTACGGGGACTTCCGGCCGCGCCCCAGCGTCATGGTCAGCACATCGCGGATGAACGGAAAGACGGACTTGTCCGGGCGGTTGCTGCGCCGCTCCGCCCGCGCCACCGCCCACTGGATGTCCCGCGCGTCTTCGGCAGAGGCGCCATGCCGATCCACATAGGTGCGGTAGACCGGGAAGCAGGCGACGATCTCCCTCAGCGCCTGGCGCAGGCCCACCAGGGTGTAGTCGCGGGTGAGCCAGGCATTCTCCGTCAGGCGATTGAACTCGTTGGCAAGCACCCGAAGCTCGCTGGCCAGTTCCTCGTCCATCGCCTGCTTCTTGGTGCTATAACACATCTCATCGAAGTCGCGCTCCTCGCCCATGAAGCGCTGGTATCCCCGGATCAGGCCCTCGGCCCCGTCGGGATCGACGAACACGCCGTTCAGCCGGTTGAGGTACTCGTAGCCGGTGGTGCCGGCCACCGGCCAATCGTCCCGCACCCGCTCGTGATGGGCGAGGATCTTCTCCACCAGCACATAGAACAGACCGCCGCCATCGTTCCCGCCGGCGCCGGCACGTTCCGCCTTGGCGGCCCGGATCTTGTCCTGGAGGCGGAGCAGGTACTGCTTCGGATCGAACAGGCCGTCGATGTGGTCGAGCCGCAGCCCCTGCAACCGGCCTTCGGCGGCGAGCCGGATGACCAGCCGGTGGACCTCGTCGAACACCTGGGGGAGTTCCACCCGGATGCCGGCCAGGTCGTTGATCTGAAAGAACCGGCGGTAGTTGATCTCCTCCGCGGCGACCCGCCAGAAGGCAAGCCGGTAGTGCTGGGCCTCCAGCAGGCGGTGCAGGCGAACGAAGCTGGCGGGCTCGTCCGCCGTGCCGTTGACCGCCATTGCCGCCGCCTCGATGGCGTTGCCGACGGCCGCATGGGTGCGGGCCATCTCGGCAAGTTGCGCCACCAGCTTTTCCGCCTTGCCCCGCCGGTGGCTGCGCTGGCGGGCCGAGCGGGCCGGCCGCCGCAGGTCGCGGAACCCCGCCACGATCAGGTCGAAGGCGACCCGGGTGTCTTCGCCCTCTCCCGGGTTATCTGCCAGGCGCCGCAGTGCATCCGCCAGCAGCGGCGCGTAATGGGCGGGTGTAACGGGAAAGCGGTGGTCGTAGTACCAGACGCTGAACTTGCCGTCCTCGGCATCGAAGCGAAGCGCGAGTTCGCCGTTCTCCAGCACCCGGCCGTAGTGATCGCCGAGGGACGGTACAAGAACCTTGCCGCGCAGTTCGACCTTGGCCGGCTCCCAGTCGATGTCGAAGTACTCCGCATAGGGGCTTTCCCGCCCCCACTCCAGCACGTCCAGCCACCAGGCGTTGTCCGAGTGGCCGATGCCCATGTGGTTGGGCACGAAATCCAGGATGTGGGACATGTCGGCCGCGGCCAGCGCGTCGCAGAAGGCATCGAACGCAGCGGTATCGCCGATCTCCGGGTTGAGGGCGTTGTGATCGATGATGTCATAGCCGTGGCCGCTGCCCGGCCGGGCCTTGAGATAGGGCGAGCAGTAGACGTGGCTGATGCCGAGGCGGTCCAGGTAGGGCACGATGGCGCCGGCGTCGGCGAAGCCGAAGCTGCCGGAGAGTTGCAGCCGATAGGTGGCGCGGGGAACGTTGGCGAAGCCGGAGCGGCTCATGATACCGGGCCCTCCCCGTCATCGATGAACCAAGCCACCGACCACGGCGGCAGGGGATGCGAGGCCCCGGCGCCCGCCCCGTCGGCATTGGTGTATAGCAGGCGCCCGGCAGGGGATGGATCGGGCCCCGCGGCCTGCTCCGGCGACAGGTTGGCGACCAGGGTGAGGCGACTGTCCCGGGCCAGCCGCCACGCCACGGTGAATGCCGCACCCGCCCTCCATGGGCACGAGGAGTCCGCCCGTACCAGGCCGGCGAGACGCGGCACGATGGCGGTACGGCGGAGCGTCAGCAGCTCCCGATGCAGTGCCACCATGTCCCGATGGCCCGGGCGCCCCGGCTCCGACCAGTCCAGGATCGAGCGGCGGAAGGTCTCTACCAAGGTGGGATCCGGTATGCGCTGGCGGGCCGCTTCGTCCTGGAACTGGCTGAAGGCGGCGAACTCCCGACGCCGGCCGTCACGCACCGCGTCCTCCAGCTCGGCCCCGAGATCACAGAAGAACTGGAACGGCCGCTTGGTGCCCCACTCCTGACCCATGAACAGCATCGGGATCTGCGGCGCCAACAGCAGCACCGCGGTCACCGCCCGCACCCCCTTGGCCGGGGCCAGGACTGCGATGCGGTCACCGAACGCCCGGTTGCCGATCTGGTCGTGGTTTTGCAGGTGGGCGACGAACGCGGTGGGCGGCAGGTCGGCGCTCGGCTCTCCCCGGGACGCGCCGTCCCGCACCTTGGAAGGGTCGCCCTGGTAGGCGAAGCCGGTGGTCAGGCAGCGGATCAGGTGACCGACCGGATCATCGGCATAATCGACGTAATAGCCCTCGCCCTCGCCAGTGAGCAGGGTGTGGAAGGCGTGGTGGATGTCGTCGTTCCATTGGGCGACGAAACTGAACGGCCTGCCGTCCACATCCCGGCGGAGGCGATGGGCCTCGTTATCCTCGTTCTCCAGCACCAGATGGACGTGGCGCTCGTCGCCGAAGCGGGCATGCACCGCGTCGGCAATCTCATCCAGGATGTCCAGCGTAGACGGGTCCTTGATGGCATGCACGGCATCGAAGCGAATCCCGTCGATGCGGTACTCCTCCAGCCAGTAGAGCGTGTTGTGGACGTAGAAGTCGCGGACCACCCGGCTGCTCGCGAAGTTGATGGCAGCGCCCCAGGGAGTCTCCCGCGACCAGTCGAAGAAATGATCCCGGGCGTAGACGTGCAGGTAGTTGCCGGTGGGCCCGAAGTGGTTATAGACGACGTCGAGGAAGACCATCAGGCCCCGTTCATGAGCGGCATCGACCAGCCGCTTGAGATCCTCCGGCCGGCCATACCGCGAATCCGGCGCGAACAGATCCACGCCGTCGTAGCCCCAGTTGCGCGCGCCGGGGAAGTCGGCGAGCGGCATCAGCTCGATCGCCGTCACCCCGAGATCGACCAGGTGGCCCAGCCGGTCGATCACCGCGTCGTAGGTGCCGTCGGGCGTGAAGCTGCCGACATGCAGCTCGTACAACACAGTTTCCGCCCACGGCCGGCCGGACCAGTCGGCGGTGCGCCAGCGGTACGCTTCCGGATCGATCACCTCGCTGAGGCCATGGCAGTCCTCCGGCTGGAACCGGGAGGCCGGGTCCGGCACCACCAGGTCGCCGCCGTCGATGCGAAAGCCATAGCGGGTTCCGGCGCCGGTTCCCGGCACCGACGCGTGAAACCAGCCGTCGCCGCCCGAGGTCATGGGCAGATCGGCGGCCCCGGCGCGATGCAACGTGACGTCCCGTGCATCCGGGGCCCACAAGCGGAAGCGGACCCCTTCGGGCCGGAGTTCGGCACCGAATGGCATGCGGTGCGAGAATGTCGTCATCGGCTCCCCCTTCCCGGTCGACCCATGCCGGCGGCACCGCTTCCGGAGGCGGCGGGTGGCCGAACGTCGGCATGATCTCAGCCCCGATCGGGCAGACCCCCAGTTAACGGCGTCCGGGAACCAACCGCAAGCATGCCGGGGCACATCGACGCCGATTGCCGGACCGGCCTTGGTGGGCGGTGACGGGATCGAACCGCCGACTTCCACGGTGTAAACGTGGCGCTCTACCGGCTGAGCTAACCGCCCGGTGGCATGGCAACGGCCCCCTTGTGTACGGGCAATCCCGGTCGGAAAAAAGGCTTAAAAAAAGAAGGGCGCCCCGGAGCAACGCCGGGCATAAGGGGCGCCACAGTCAGGCGCCGGTGCTCAGTGACCGTTGAGTGCGTCCTTCAAACTTTTGCCGGCCTTGAACTTCGGCTGCCGGCTGGCGGCGATCTCCATCGGCTCGCCAGTGCGCGGGTTGCGGCCTTGGGACGCCGCCCGTTCGGAGACGCTGAAGGTGCCGAAGCCGACCAGCTTGACCTCTTCGCCCTCCTTCAGCGCATCGGAGATCACGGCGAACACCCTGTCCACCGCCTTGGTGGCGTCCCCTTTGGACAAGCCGACATCTTGCGCAACCGTCGTTATCAAATCGTTCTTGTTCACATCGATCCCCCTTCTTCTTAAGGACCATCAAGCCGCATCCGAAACGCCAAGTTCCCCCATTGGCGGACCGGACCGAACTGCCACCGGAAGTCTATGAGTCTCTCAGGATTCTCGTCAATTCCGAAAGCGCAGACCGGCGCCATCAACCTGTGGATATCCGCCCGCTTGGCGACCCCGATGCAAGCGTCGGCCGGGGCACGGGGTGTTCCGTGCAATCGACGGTCAGCAGCACGGCCCCGACCCGCCCCGCTTTGGCGGGCGGGGTCAATGAGTCACGACGCCACCCACCTCGTCTTCGTCGACCCGGCTTGCCGCCACAGCCGCCGCTTCCAGCTCCGCGGACTCATCCCATTCGATCGGCGACAGCTTGCTGACCAGGGCGTGGCTCAGCACCTCGTCGACGGTCGACACCGGCACGATCTCGATCGCCCGCTTGATGTTGTCCGGGATCTCCGACAACTCGCGCTCGTTGTCGGCCGGGATCAGCACACACCGGAGGCCGCCCCGATGCGCTGCCAGCAGCTTCTCCTTGAGGCCGCCGATGGGCAGCACCCGCCCGCGCAGGGTCACCTCCCCGGTCATCGCCATGTCCTTGCGCACGGCAATCCCGGTCAACACCGAGACGATGGAGGTGACCATGGCGATCCCGGCGGACGGACCGTCCTTGGGCGTGGCCCCCTCCGGCACGTGAACGTGGATGTCCTTGCGGGCGAAGGTGGTCGGCGGCACGCCGATCTGCACGGCCCGCGACTGGACGTAGGATTTCGAGGCCTGCACCGATTCCTGCATCACGTCCCCGAGCTTGCCGGTGATGATGATCCGGCCCTTGCCGGGAACCAGCACCGCCTCGACGCTCAGCAGTTCGCCGCCGACCTCGGTCCAGGCGAGGCCGGTGGTGACGCCGATCAGGTCCTCCTTCTCCGCTTCGCCGTAGCGGTAGCGCTTCACGCCTGCGAACTTGCCGAGGGTGCGGCGGCTGATCTGCACCTCCTTGGCGTTGTCGAGCATGATCTCCTTCACCGACTTCCGCGCCAGGTTGGCCAACTCCCGCTCGAGATTGCGGACGCCGGATTCCCGGGTGTAGTAGCGGATCAACTCGCGCAGGGCCGAATCGGAGATATCCCATTCGGATTTCTTCAGGCCGTGGGCTTCGATCTGCTTGGGGATCAGGTGACGGCGGGCGATCTCCACCTTCTCGTCCTCGGTGTAGCCGGAGATGCGGATGATCTCCATCCGGTCGAGAAGCGGCGGCGCCATATTCATGGTATTCGCCGTAGTTATGAACAGAACGTCCGACAGATCGTAGTCCACTTCCAGGTAGTGATCATTGAAGTGAGAGTTCTGCTCCGGATCCAGGACTTCAAGCAGCGCCGAAGCCGGGTCGCCGCGCCAGTCATGGCCCATCTTGTCCACTTCGTCGAACAGGAAAAGCGGGTTCGACGTCTTGGCCTTCTTCATGCCCTGGATGATCTTGCCCGGCATCGAACCGATGTAGGTCCGGCGATGACCGCGAATCTCCGCCTCGTCGCGCACGCCGCCCAGTGACATCCGCACGAAGTTGCGGCCGGTGGCCCGGGCGATGGACTTGCCGAGAGACGTCTTGCCGACCCCGGGCGGGCCAACCAAGCAGAGGATCGGGCCGCGCAATTTTCGGGTGCGCTGCTGCACCGCCAGATACTCGACAATGCGCTCCTTCACCTTGGTCAGGCCATAGTGATCGGCATCGAGGATTTCCTGGGCCAGACGAATGTCCTTCTTGACCCGCGAACGCTTCTTCCACGGGATCGTCAGCATCCAGTCGAGATAGTTGCGCACGACCGTCGCTTCGGCCGACATCGGGCTCATTGACCGCAGCTTCTTGAGCTCGGCCAGAGCCTTCTCCCGGGCTTCCTTGTTGAGGTGAGTCTTGGCGATCCGTTCCTCGATCTCGGCCAGTTCGTCGCGCCCCTCCTCACCTTCGCCGAGTTCCTTCTGGATCGCCTTGAGCTGCTCGTTCAAATAGTACTCCCGCTGGGTCTTCTCCATCTGCCGCTTGACCCGGCTGCGGATGCGCTTCTCCACCTGGAGCACCCCGATCTCGGACTCCATGTGGGCGTAGACCCGCTCCAGCCGCTCCCCCACCACCACCATCTCCAGCAGTTCCTGCTTCTCGGCGATCTTCAGCGCCAAGTGCGAGGTGATGGTATCGGCGAGCTTGCCCGGTTCCTCGATCTGATTGATGGAGACCAGCACCTCAGGCGGGATCTTGCGGTTGAGCTTGATGTACTGTTCGAACTGACCCACGACCGAGCGGCCGAGTGCCTCGAGTTCCTGCGGATCCCCCACTTCTTCGCTAACCACGGCCGCCTCGGCCTCGAAAAACGCCTCGCGGTCGGTGAAACGCTGGATCATCGCCCGCTGACCGCCCTCCACCAGGACCTTGACCGTGCCGTCCGGCAGCTTGAGGAGTTGCAGCACCGTCGCGATGGTGCCGACCTTGTACATCTCCTCCGTGGTCGGCTCGTCCTGCGCGGCGTTCTTTTGGGCGACCAGCAGGATCTGCTTGTCGTCCTTCATGACGTCATCGAGCGCGCGCACCGACTTCTCCCGGCCGACGAACAACGGCACGATCATGTGCGGAAACACCACGATGTCACGCAGCGGGAGCACCGGATAGATCTGGACTTCGGTCACAGTCATAAGAGCCCTTTCGCGGGAAAGTTGCCACCCCGACGACACTGCCGCCCGTCGGGACCCAGTTCAAAGGTGGCCCGGTGGAGGATGGGGGTCAAGGCGGATCGCGCCGGTCGGTGCCGCCGGTCAGCGGCACCACCCGCGGCAATCAAGCGCTGGAGCCAACGTCACCGCGGCGGTCGGCATAGATGTAGAGAGGTTTTGCCTGCCCATCGACAACCTCGCGGTTGATCACCACCTCTTCGACGCCCTCCAGGCTGGGCAGCTCGTACATGGTGTCGAGCAGGATGTTCTCCATGATCGAGCGCAGGCCACGGGCGCCGGTCCGGCGCACCACCGCGCGCCGCGCGACATTGGCAAGCGCGCCCTCGGTGAACTCCAGCCGCACGCCCTCCATGTCGAACAGACGCTGGTACTGCTTCACCAGCGCGTTCTTGGGCTTGGTCAGGATATCGATGAGGGCGGACTCGTCCAGATCCTCCAGCGTCGCCACCACCGCGAGACGGCCGATGAATTCTGGGATCAGGCCGAAGCGGAGCAGGTCCTCCGGCTCCACGTCGCGGATGATCTCACCCGTCATCCGCTCGTCCGGGCCGCGCACCTCGGCACCGAAACCGACGGTGGTGCCCTTGGTGCGGGCGGAAATGATCTTCTCAAGACCGGAGAAGGCGCCGCCGCAGATGAACAGGATGTTGGTGGTGTCCACCTGCAGGAACTCCTGCTGGGGATGCTTGCGGCCGCCCTGGGGCGGCACGCTCGCCACCGTGCCCTCCATGATCTTGAGCAGGGCCTGCTGCACGCCTTCGCCTGAAACGTCCCGGGTGATCGAGGGGTTGTCGGACTTGCGGGAGATCTTGTCCACCTCGTCAATGTAGACGATGCCGCGCTGCGCCCTCTCGACGTTGTAGTCGGCGGCCTGGAGCAGCTTCAGGATGATGTTCTCCACGTCCTCGCCGACGTAGCCGGCCTCGGTCAGCGTCGTGGCGTCGGCCATGGTGAACGGCACGTCGAGGATGCGGGCCAGCGTCTGCGCCAGCAGCGTCTTGCCGCAGCCGGTGGGCCCGATCAGCAGGATGTTGGACTTGGCGAGTTCCACGTCGTTGCTTTTGACGCCGTGGTTCACCCGCTTGTAATGGTTGTGAACGGCGACCGACAGCACCCGCTTGGCACGGTGCTGGCCGATCACGTAATCGTCCAGAACACCCGCGATCTCCCGCGGTGACGGCACCCCTTCGCCGGACTTGATGAGGCTGGTCTTGTGCTCTTCACGGATGATGTCCATGCAGAGCTCGACGCATTCATCGCAGATGAACACCGTGGGTCCGGCGATCAGCTTCCGGACCTCGTGCTGGCTCTTGCCGCAGAAGGAGCAGTACAGCGTGTTCTTGGAATCGCCACCTGCGGATTTGCTCATCGATCGGTCCTTCGTGCTACTGCGCAATCATGTTTGCCACGTGACACCGGCATTCACAATCGGGAAATCAGCTTATCCGCGCGCCGGCGTCCAACCAAATTCTCGCCCCCCTCTTGCAGTCGCCCCCTTGTGCCCCCTGCCATAGCGGCCGTCACGACGATTTGCCGCCCGCCTTCGGCTCATCAGCGGCCAGCTTCGGCCTGCTCATCACCACCTCATCGACGATGCCGAAGGCCTTCGCTTCTTCCGGGTTCATGAAGCGGTCGCGTTCCAGGGACGACTCGATCACGTCCAATGATTGTCCGGTATGACTTACGTAGATGTCGTTCAGGCGCTTCTTCAACGCGAGAATCTCGCGCGCCTGGATCTCGATGTCGGTCGCCTGCCCCTGGGCGCCGCCGGAGGGCTGGTGCACCATGATGCGGGCGTTGGGGAGCGCGTAGCGCTTGCCCGGCGCGCCCGCAGCCAGCAAGAGCGAGCCCATGGATGCCGCCTGGCCGATGCAAACGGTGGAAACCTGCGGCCGAATATACTGCATGGTATCGTAAATGGCGAGGCCCGAGGTGACGATGCCGCCCGGGGAATTGATATAGAAGGCGATATCCTTGTTCGGGTTTTCCGATTCCAGGAACAGCAGCTGGGCACAAACGAGGCTGGCCACCGCATCGTTGATGCCGCCGGTGACGAAGATGATCCGCTCCTTGAGCAGGCGGGAGTAGATGTCGTAGGCGCGCTCGCCCCGGCTGGTGGTCTCCACCACCATCGGCACCAGCATGTTCATGTGTGTCTCGAACGTCTCCGCCATGATGTTCTTGCAAGCCTCCGTCCAGAGCCGGCGGGACCGCCGTTCAGCCCCCGTCACTCCCAGATCAAATGGCACCGTCCGCTCCGATCGCAACGGGGTGCCCAAAGGGCCCGCCCGAGCTGCACGGTTCCGGCCGGCGGCGACAGCCCGGCATCTACGGCTCGGTCGACGCCGATCCCGCCTCGGCCGTGCCGGCCGGTTGACCCTTCGGCTGGTCCGAAGACGGTGGTGCGTCGTCTCCCTCCGGCTTCAGCAGCTCGTCCGGGGTCACCGCCTTGTCGGTAACCGTCGCCATCTCGATGATAAAATCCACCACCTTCTCTTCAAGAATCGGACCGCTCAGGGCCTCCGCCATCGCCGGGTTCTCGCGCATGTACTTCAGGACGTTCTGCTCCTGGCCGGGGTAGCGGCGGGCTTCGGCCACCATCGCCCGGCTGAGCTCTTCCTGGGTCACCTGAAGGTTGTTGGTGCGGGCGATCTCGGCCAGCACCAGACCAAGGCGCACCCGGCGCTCGGCAATCGAGCGGTACTCCGCCGCCTGCTCCGGGGTCAACTTGGGCTGCGCCGCCGCCTCGCCCGCATGAGCAGGGTCATGGCCGGGGTCAGCGTCGCCGTGCACATGGGCGTGATCATGCGCATGATCATGGTCGTGGTCATGATCATGATCGTGTGCATGGTCGTGATCATGGTCGTGGGCGTGATCATGATCGTGATCATGCGCATGGGCATCCGCCTGGTCCGCGGTTTCGGCAGCATCCTCTTCGCCCGCCAACTGCCGGATGATGCTCTCGTACTCGCGATCGACCATCCCCTGCGGCAGGTCGAAATCGTACATCTCCGCGAGACGGTCGAGCAGCGCCCGCTTCACGCGCATCCGCGAGGCCTCGCTGAGCCGGGTCACCAGGGTCTCGCGCACGCGCTTCCGCAGGCTCTCGACGTTGTCCAGGCCCATCTTGACCGCCAAGCTGTCGTCGATCAGCACCGGCTCGCTCTCGCGGAGCTCGTGGATGTGAACCGAGAACACCGCCTCCCGGCCCGCCAGGTCCTTGGCCGGGAACGCCTCGGGGAAGGTCACCGTCAGCTCGCGGTCTTCGCCGGGACGGCTGCCGATGAGCTGCTCCTCGAAGCCCGGGATGAACCTGCCGGCGCCGAGCTCGATCTCCGCCCGCTGTGCGGTACCGCCTTCGAATTCCTTGCCGTCGACCCGGCCGACATAGTCGACCACCACGATGTCCCCCGGCAGTGCCGCCCGGTCCTCGGTGAGTGGGCGGGAGCCCTTGAAGGTCTCGGCGATCCGGCCGAGGGTTTCCTCCACCTGAGCATCCGCCGGCTCCGCCACCGGGCGCTCCAGGGTGATGGCGCCGTAATCGGGCGGCGCCACCTCGGGCAGCAGTTCCACCGCCAGGGTGAACTCCAGATCAGCGCCGGCGGTCGCCGAGACGATATCGATCTTCGGCTGCACTGCCGGCCTGAGGCCGCGCTCGCTCAGGATGTTCCTCGACGATTCGTCGAGCGCCTGTTCCACCGCCTCGCCGTGGGCGGCAGCACCATAGCGTTTCTGCAGCACCGCCACCGGCACCTTGCCCGGGCGGAAGCCGGGCAGGCGCACCTGCCCCGCGAGTTCGCGCAGCCGATTCTGCACCCGCTTGTCGATGTCGGCTGCCGGCACCTGGATGCGAAACTGGCGGGCGAGCCCTTCGGCCTTGATTTCCGTAACTTGCATCATCTCCCCCGTCGACGCCTCCCCGGGTGGCCTGCCGCGGTGGTCGGTGGTTTGTAAGGTTGCTGGCGGCACCCGATCTGGCGCGGCACCGTCGGTCGCGTGGTGCGGGCGGAGGGATTTGAACCCCCACGACTTGCGTCACAGGTACCTAAAAC
>REES01000018.1 GCA_007694935.1 Rhodospirillales bacterium | reverse complement strand
TGCAAGGGCACCGACACGCAAGCCGGTCAAGAACGGCGTCAGCGAGCGTTTGACCCCACGTGGCGGCGGGTGACGGCGTGCTCGAAGCCGAGCGCGCCGAACGACAACGGCTGCAGGAGCAGAACGAACGCCTCGGCCATTTCATCCGCCAGCAAGCGGAGCCTGGATGGAGCGAACCGAGATCGAGTGCCTTCACTTGGCGGTCGATGCCGATCGAAGGACGTCACCTTCCGTATCCCCAGCATAGACCGGCGTGTTGCGATAGCGGGACCAAAACCAGCGGCCGCCAGAGACAACAACGGCAATGCCCGGCAGCGCCAGTAACGCACCGACTAGACCAAATAGCTTACCACCAAGGATCACGGCGACAATCATCAAAAGCGGATGAAGCGCGATCCGACGACCGATGAAGAAAGGTACCAGGAAAAAACTGTCCAGAACATTGGCAGCAGCAAACACCGCGACCACGGCTGCCACCAGAAGCCAGTTATCGAATTGTGTAATGGCGACCACCATGGCGATAAAGAACATCGTCAGATTTCCAAGGATGGGGATGACCGCAGCAATGCCGGTCAGGATACCGATCACCACGCCGTACTGTAAGCCGATGACCGTCAGCAGAACGGCGTGGAATACTGCCTGCCACGCACATACAATGCCTTGGCCGCGGAGGTAATTGCTGAGGCCAGCGCCTACGGTAAGCAGAAAATCCCTGGCATCACCCTGATAACAGCGCGGGCACAGTGCCACCAGTGCGTCGACGAAGCTGCGGCCTTCTTTCAAGAAAAAAAATAGTGCAATTGGAATCAGGAACGACAGGAAGATACCGTACGCGATGGCGCCTCCGGCGCCGGCAATACCGGAAAGCGTCGGCGCGATCGCTTCCAATGACGGCTCGCATTCCGTCCCGTCCTGCTCCGACATCCGGCAGAACAGTGAACTGCCGGGAAACCACTCTCCCCACTGTCCATCAAGCCATTCAACGAGCCAAACAATGTCACGAAGCACCGCTTGACCCAGCGCCAGGGCATCTTCGGCAAAAAAGGGAACGGCCCCGAAAAGCAGGCCAAGCACGCACAGTGTCGCCATCGCCGTGCTGATACTCGCGGACACCCCGGCGCCTAACCCGAGGACGCGAAGACGACGGTGCAGGGGATGCAGTAAAAGTGCCAGCAGCACGGCAAACACAAACGGCAATAGGACCCCGCCTGCACTGACCAGCACCGCCACAACTGAAACAACTGTTAGGATCAAAGCAATACGTTGCTGCTTCGACAAAGGCATCGTCATCGCCCCAGATCGGTTTGGGTGCTATTCGACAGACCGGGACCGTATCGCGCCGCAGGGGAAGCGTGTTTTGGTGTATCCATATGCGCCGATTTTATGCACAAAGCCCCGGAGGATGGCGACCTCCGGGGCTTCACACGCAACGTACCGACCTTGGATCAGAGCCGGCTCCCCCACTCGTCAACCTGGCGCTCGGCTTCCTGCCTGGCGATGCCATACCGTTCCTGAACACGGCCAACCAGTTCGTCACGGTTTCCCTTCGCCACCTCGATGTCGTCGTCGGTCAACTTGCCCCACTGTTGGCGCACCTTGCCGCTAAACTGCTTCCAATTACCCTTGATCTGATCCCAGTTCATCTCGATCTCCTGTTGCACGGCAACCAAACCAACTCCTCCTCACCCGCCCGACGGGCGGTGTCACCAGCCCCGAAGCGCGGGTTGCCCCGGTGTTTGGGACCTTCAGAGAAAGAACCGCAGCGATCACACCGGTGGTCCACGCCCACGCAGCACATGCATCAGGACGCTGATCACCAACAAGATCAGGAAAACGACGAAAATGATCTGCGCGATCTCAGCGGAAGCCGCGGCGACTCCGCTGAAACCGAAGAACGCGGCAACAATGGCCAACACCAGAAATATAAGAACCCACCTCAGCATAGCACGCTCCCTTCACTACTAGCATCGTTTCATTAAGACGCGCGAAGCCCTGAAACAGTAGAGTTAACGCATCGCCCCGAACAAATTGCCAAACCACGTCTGACAAAAAACCTATTTGTTTTTGACATTCATTACATGTTACAAACTCGGGCGACAGCTCAATGGAGCACGAACGCCCAGACTCGTGGGAATGCAGATCGACGCGTTTTGGGCGGAGCGGCTTGGCGCCGCTTGACGCTCACCGTAGGGATAGCGCTGACGACACGGCGTATCGACGCCAAGCCTGCTGCCGACAAAACTGGCAAGCGGGATCGATGGAACAATTCTGACACCCTCGACACGTCTATTTGAACGACAGCCTCACGGGCGAATGCGGACACGGCCTCACGCGCCAAGCCGTGATGTGAAGATAGTCACTGCGCTCAGATCACCCCGAGCAGCAATAAAATAATCAGGATCGGCAGGGGGATACCTAGAAGCCACAACAATATCACCTTCATAACGCCCTCGCTTGTTCCTGAAAACAGGTACCGTAGCGCCGCTCCCGTTGGCAGCCTGACAATAGAACGAGCGATATAATAGCATAATCTATCACCACATTGCAAGCAGGTCGTTTGTAACAAATGTAACATAGGTGATAAATGTAACATGCATCTTCTGTCCTTTGGCCGGGACAATATCTCAATCCGGCACGTTCACCTTGCCATGGAGAAGAGTTATGCAAAACCACCTTCGTACACTGACCGCAGGGGTTGCCATGCTGGGCTTGGCTGCCACCGCAGCCCTGGCCGATCAGCAAAGCGGCCGCACTGGCAGCAATCCGGATCATCAGGCCACCAGCGAAAGGGCGCAGCAAAAGCCGGCGGACCGTCAGGCTATGGCCACGATTTCGGCAGACAATCTCATCGGCACGGACGTCGTCGGGCCGGGTGATGAGACGGTCGGGACTGTGACCGACCTGATCATCGTGCGCGGTGACGCTGATCGTAACGATCGCGGCGAGGACTACCGCATTGACAAGGTGGTGCTCGACGTTGGCGGTTTCCTCGGGATCGGCACGAAGCAGGTGGCGATCGAGATGGCCGAACTGCAGATGCCGGCCGAAGAGGACGGCGATCTGCGTGTTGACATGACTCGGGAAGAGCTTGAGAACCTGCCCGAATACGAGCGGGACAACGGCGAGCGTTAGACGCAGTGATGGAGTGTACGGTGGCGCGCGAGCACTTGGCGTCGTTCCGGGATTGCTGCCGCCACCGTACCGGCCCCATGGTCTGCGACTATTCGGCAGGGTACTTGATCGGTAAAAAGGTCTGTGGTGCTGACGGCCGACTTATCGGCAGCATCGTTGACATTTTGATCGATCAGAGCCAGCACGCGATAAGAGCGATCATTGATCTCAACATCACTCTCGGAACGCGCCAGGCATCTGTTGCTGTCGATATCGCCGCATTGCACGCGCCGATTTCGTCGGATGGGAGCCTTCGCCTTCTGATACCACAGTCGGAACTGGAAGCCCTGCCGGAACACCGGCGTCACCTCGAACGCAAGCTCTCAATCAAGTGACCCGGTGGGATCTGGCCTTGGGTGGCGCGGCCATGCTTGGCCGGGCCACCGTTCTATCGGGCTCGGTCGGGCGGCCTGCTGCCGTGCGCGTGGCCGCAGTCAAGCCAGAATGGTCCGCGGCGCACCTCCTGACCGTTCTCCCGCCGCCGCTCATGGGATTGCGGCGGGTTGCGGCCTGACCTAGCCTACCGACCGTCCGGCACCAGCATGTAGCCCTTGGTGCGGACGGTGACGATGATCTCTGGCAGCCGCGGCATTCTCTCGATCCGAGCCCGGAGCCTTGAGATCAGGACGTCGATGGCCCGATTGTCAGGTTCCCACGGCAGGCTGCGGATCCGGCATGACAGCCGGTCCCGATCGATCGGCTCACCGGGCGATTGCGCCAACTCCCGCCATAGCCGAAGTTCCTTGTCGGTCAGCGTGACCCGTTTGCCCGCGGGCCCGACCAAGCACCCTTGGAGATCGTCCAGGGTCCAGCCACCGAAGCTGTGCGGCGGCGTCTCTTCCGGGCGGAGGTGCCCCACCCGCCGCAGCACGGCATGAAGACGGCTTCGCACTTCGGCGAGGTGAAACGGTTTGGCGATGTAGTCGTCAGCACCCAGGTCGAGGCCGAGACAGCGCCGGTCTGGAGCCGCGTCCATGGTCAGCATGATGATGCCCACGCCATCGTGCTGGCGAAGTCGCGGCACTTCCGCGAGGCCATTGCCGTCGGGCAGCCCATCGGCTAGCAAGATCACGGCCGGCCGGTGCGCCTCCAGACGGCACCACATCGCCTGAATGGTGGGTGCGATATCCACGCGCAAGCCATGCGCTTCGAGATACTGGTGAAGCAAGGCCGAGACCCTGCAGTCGTCGTCCACG
>REES01000019.1 GCA_007694935.1 Rhodospirillales bacterium | reverse complement strand
GTGCAGTCCCGCTCAGGCCGGTGCGCCTTCTCTCAGCGCCAGCGCACAGCGGGACCGCACAGAACCCTCAGTCATTCAAATTCCCCGGAATACGCACCCTATAGCGGGCCTCGCACCGCACTGACCGGCCCGACACCAGCCGCGACAGGGCGGCCAACGCCTCAGCGCCACAGTCATACGATGTTCCGGCCCGCCTGCACGTCTGCCCGCCTTCCGGCGCGTCGATCCCCCACAGCCGAATCGTCTCCCCGCCGACTTCCAGCGTGTCGCCGTCGATCACCCGGACACTGGCGGCCTCGCCGCCTGCCGAAACGGCGGCGGCGATCATGAGGGCCGCCGCGCCAAACAAGGCACGCCGTGCCTTAGCCATCCAGAAAAGTCCTGATCCTTGCCCCGAGCGCATCGCGATCCTTCGTCTCACATTCCCAAATCACCAGCACGGCCCAGCCCCGCTCACGAAGTCGAGCTTCGTTCTCGGCATCGCGTTGCTTGTTTCGTTCGAGCTTTGGAATCCAGTAGTCCCGGCTGGACTTCGGCGCGCGCGCCCCGCGCGGGCAATCGTGCTGGTGCCAGAAGCACCCGTGCACGAAGATCACCTTCCGCCGCCCCGGAAACACCAGGTCCGGTTTGCCGGGCAGGTCCTTGCGGTGCAGCCGGTAGCGATAGCCCATGCCGTGCGCCAGGCGGCGCACGATCATTTCAAGTCCCGTATCCCGGCCCTTGACCGCGCGCATCACCTTGCTGCGGTCTTCGGGCCGTTCCGTCATTTCCGGATTTCGATTTGCAGGCTCGGATCTGTTTCCACGTCCTCGATGATCTCGTTGTAGCGGTTCACCACATCGGTCACCGCCACGCGCCGCCCGTCAGCCGCGAACTCACCCAGCTCATACAGGTTCAGCGCCACGAACTGCTCTATCTCGAAAATGTCGATCCGATCCGCGAGCCCTTTGTTGTCCGCCAAACCCTCCGCGACCGTCATGCCGCGCTGCATCGTCACCAGAATCGGCTTGTAGCCGTCATTCAGGTTGTCCCGGCATCGCTCAATCACGGCCTCGCCGGGGGACGTGGTGACATGGATCGCCACATCCCCAACGAAGAAATCACCGGCCCGCTGGCCCGGCGCGTCGGCCGTCGAGAAACTGTTGTGCTCGAATTTCCCCTGTCCGAGCGCACAATCGAGCTTGGCGCCGACTAGGTGTTGCAGCACCGCTCCGGCGTAGTACATGCCGGGCGCGCCCTTCTGACGCTCAACGGCCTGTTCCAGAATGTCCCGGACCACATGACGGAGGCTGCGGGAGGCGTCCAGCTTGATCGTGAACGGCTTGCCCGCGAAGAAGGCGTGCACACCTTCGATCCAATGCGCCTCTATCGCATCGAGGTCCACCAGCCCCTTTTCGTGCAGCTCGTTCAGGAAGGCGACGTACTCCCGCATCCTGTTGAGACTGCCCCGGCTTGTCCGGCCCCCCTCAGAGGCCAGAACGCGCTCAATGTCGTGCCGCTTCAACACGGCCTGAACGGCGCCTTTGCCGAGGCCCAGGACCTGACCGCCGCCTTCCGTCACCAAGGCGTCCGGGTCGAGCGGCAGGCCCATGCTGCGCGCGTGCTGCGTGACCACGAGCGCAACCGAGAGCGGACCCTTGCCCTTGAATTTATGTTCCGCCGTGAAGGCGTTCAGGGCTTCCTTGAGGTCATCCGCCATACGCTCACGCCGCTTCTTTCTCAGCCGACGCGATAGCGGCCAGCATCGGTTCCAGGATGTTCTCAGCGATGTGCCGGACCACAGGCACCACCACGCCGTCACCGGCCAGGTGGTACGCCTCGTTGTAGTTCTCCGGCAGCTCGTAATCGTCCGGCAGCCCCATCAGCCGCGCCGCCTCGCGCGGCGACAGCAGGCGCGAGCGCACCTTGTTCCCATCGACCAGCATGATCGTCTGGCGGCTCGATCCCCCCGCCGGAGTGCGCAGGCACCCGGCGATATCATCAAAACGGATTTCCGCCCGCTGCATCTTGCCGCCGTTCCCGTCCGAGCGCGTGCGCTTATAAATGGCACCGACCATTCGCCGACCGGCCTTCTTCGCGGCCTGGACCTTCGCCTTGTTCACCGGGCTCATCATGTCCAGCAGCTTCCGGGTTTCCGCAGCCGTATGCCACGGCACGCCCTTCGGCTTTTCCTCGATCAGGTCCGCGAACACCGTGTTGCGTTTCGGCGGCAGCGGGAGGCGCCACCACAGCCAGCTATCCCGCGCACGCTTCGACAGCCGGTCATGCGCCTCGACCAGCGCGCCGGTATGCCATTGCTCATCCGACGCAGGCTGCGTCAACCCGTCCGGAATCGGATAATCCTTGCCGACAGCCACGATGAACAGTCGCGGTCTGGACTGCGGCACGAAATCAACCGCGTCGATCACAAGGGCGCCGAAGCGATAGCCTGCGTCCGCAATCGCTGCGCCGATCGCCGCGAAGTCCTTGCCCCCGTGCGAGGTCAGCGCGCCGCATACGTTCTCAAGAACGATCATCGGCGGCGCGCGGTCTTCATCGTCCAGCGCCTTCATCAGATTCCAGAACGGCCAGAACGTCCCCGACCGCTCCCCGCGCAGCCCGGCTCCGGTCCCGGCGAGCGAGAGGTCCTGGCACGGGAACGAGGCCCACGCCAGATCGGCCGTCTCCGGCATGTCGGCCGCGCGCAGTTCCCCCACGTCCTCTAGCCGCAGCTCCGAAGCACCCCAGTTGCGTGCGTAGCTGGCACCCTTCTTGGGGTCGATGTCGTTCGACAAAAGGCATGACCAACCTGGTCCGAGGCCCGCGCGGGCCATCCCTCCCCCTGCAAAGAACTCATAGAATCGGCCCATGGTCATCCCCCGTTGTTATCGTCGTTGGCCGCCGCCTCCCGCGCGAGCTTTTCCTGGATCGCTTCGAGGATCCACGTATTGCGTGAGACCTTGCCGGGGCGCCTCCGGCGCGCCTGGTCTAACTGATCTTCGATTTCCGGCGGGAGCCGGAGGTTGGAACGCTTGCGCTTGTCAGCGGCTTTGGTTGGCGTCATGCTCATAGGCGCCATTATGGCGCCACTTGATTCCGCCGTCCAGAGGGGTTCTGTTTTTGTTCTTATGCCCCATCGCGAAATATGGTAGGCTCCGGCGTCCGGATATCTATTTATTGAAGATTAGGTATTAGGCCAAGGTCGATGACCTGTGGGCCCTCAATTCCCGGCATCCCCCAATTCTGCACACTCCAAATGGTGAGGAACCTTTGAATGAAAGTGACCATAAGCATTAGAGACCCCAAAACGTCACCGCCCACTACGATATGCCAAGAGACAACAGACGTGTCCGAGGAAGGTGCTCTTGCTCAAGCCATTTCCGCCGTGATCGCCCAGGCCCGCCAGAAGGTCAATCGGCCCCTGTGGGACATGGCGATTGACGTTCGGAAGCCCGACGACGACTGACAACAAGCCCATGCGCCAGGTCCCCAACTATGCTGACACACGCCAGCTCTCCTGGTGCGTCTATTGCGGAGGCAGCTCCAAGGGAACGCGCGATCATGTTCCCTCGAAAGTCCTGATCGACAAGCCCTTCCCCGACAACCTTCCCGTGGTCGGGGCCTGCCAACCCTGCAATTCGTCTTTTTCACCCGACGAGGAATATCTCGCCTGCCTGATTGCCTGCACCCTCGCTGGGTCGGCCGATCCCGACCACCCACAGCGCGAGAACGTTCGGAACATCCTTCGTAAGCGCCCGTCCCTTCAAGCAAGGCTGGCCGCCGCCAAAGCCGAGAATCCCGATGGAACCCTGTTGTAGCGCGTCAACCATCTTGACCGCCGTATTGCCTCAATCGAACATGTTCCCGAACAATGGTTGTCGCGGCCCGGTCCGCTGTTGGCTGGGTGAGAGGTGATCCCGCGTGGCGCCGAGACGCCACGTGGGTCGATTTCCGTGGCGTCCGGCCAAGCTGCGCGGGGCTTGTAGGACGGCTCTGCATTGGTGACCTCTGTCACGCCGGTCAATGGCGCCACCGACAGCGGGCGTTGTCCACAGGGGGGACGACCCGCGTGCGCTGCGGAGTGCTCCCCACAAAGCTGACGCAGCAGCGCGCGCGGGGGGTGCCTGTGGGCAACACCCGCGAGGGTTTTCGGTCTTCGGCAGTCTTGGCACCTCGGCCTCGGCCGCCCAGCAACCCGGCGAGATCGACACAAGGTCGTCTCGCGTCGCCATGCTCACCCGCCGCACGTCTCGCCTCCCAGGTCATGCCCTTCGGGAGCACTCCTGGTGAGGCAACGACTTCATCTTAGGCAACAATCCTAATGAGGCAATGCGGCGGTCAAGATGGTTGACGCGCTACACATCCGACCCGCCTTCCCGAACGTCTGCATTCTGCATGTCTACATGCCTGCATTTCACCAG
>REES01000112.1 GCA_007694935.1 Rhodospirillales bacterium | reverse complement strand
ACAATCCCGGCGTGACGTTTCCCGGCCGCAACATCGCCCTGATCGCCCGCCGCGACGCCGGCGGCACCACGTTTGCCTTCACCGGCGCCTTGGCCGCGATGGACCCCAACTGGGAAGCCACCGGGCCGGGTGTGGGCACCCGTCCGGCATGGCCGCCGTACACGATGACGGCCAACGGCAACGAGGGTGTGAGCAGCCGGCTGGCCATCACCGACTATGCCATCGGCTATATCGAGTACGGTTTCGCCCGGCGTCTCAGTCTGCCCATGGCCCTGATCGAGAACCGGACCGGCGCGTTCGTCGCGCCGAGAGCCGGGACCGGCTCGGTCGCGCTGGCCGCCACCGCCGACGCGATGCCGGCGGACGGGCGGCAGGTCAACTTTGACCCCGAAAGCCCGGATGCCTATCCCATCGTGACCTATTCATTTGTGCTGCTCCCCGCCAACAGGGCCGAACCGGCGGTCACCGAAGTCATGGTCGGCTTTTTCGACTTTGCCCTGAGCGAGGAAGGGCAGGGTGTGGCCGAGCAGATGGGTTACGTGCCGCTCACCGTCCCGGTGGCGGAGCGGGCGAGGGCGCTGCTTGGCAGCGTCCGCTGAGGGCCGGCCCGAGGGGCAGATTCTCGACCTGGAGGCGATCGCCGGGGCGCTTAACGAACTGGCCCGGCATCCATCGGCGTTGCCGGGCGATCGACGGGCACTTTCGGAACCGGAAGTGCGCCGCTTGGTCGATGGCTACGCCTATGTGGATTGGCTGCTGGCGCACGGCGTCAATCCGTTGGACCTGGGTGGTTCCGGCCATCTGCTCGAGTTGAACCACCGGGTGCTCAACGGTGTCACGCCGGAACGGCGTCGGCAGTACCGCAATCACCTGGAGACGACGGAAAATCACTTCTACACCAACCACGGCGGCGGCGCCGATGCGTTCTACGACTGGGTAGACCGCAATCGCGACCAGCCGCCCCGCCGGTTTGCCGCCGGGATGATAGTCCGCATGGTGAGCACGCCGCAGCTCTTCCTGGAAGGCAACCAGCGCACGGCGGCGTTGGCGGCCAGCCTGGTGCTGGTCCGGGGCGGGCTGTCGCCCCTGGTCATGACGGTGACCAACGCGGCCCGTCTCAGCCGGGCGCTCGCCGTCGGCAAAGCCGTCGACCGGCGGGCCTGGACCGCATTCTGGCGATTGCGCCGCGCGCAACGGGCGCTGGAGATCGGGTTCGACCCGGCCCGCGGCGCCCGCTTCCTGGCCGGGCCGCCCAACCGTTTCGAAACGCTCAGCCGGCCAGCGGCACCGTCTCACGATCCCGGATGCCGGCGTCGGCGCCACGGGCAGGGCGGAAGCGGCTGAGGATCGCCATCACCTCATCGAAGCTGTCACAAACGGTCAGGGCCCAGCCGTCGAAGCCGGTCACCATGTAGCCGTAGGAATCGCACCGGGCGATCCTGAGGGACCGGGGACGCCGGCCATCGACCGACAGCTCGATCACGTCCTCGCCGTGATCCCCGGTCCGGCGCTGCCAGCGGCTCCAGCTCGGCGTCCGCTCGAACCAGTCCAGGAACAGGGTCAACTCGTCGTCGGTAAACCGTGCTGCGGGCATGGAACCCTCCTGACATCAACGTTGCAGAAGCTGTTCCTCCCTTCCCGCGGTCTTGCGCCGCGGTTGCCCTTGCTGCGGGATGACGCGCCGCAGTAACAACCAGGGATATAAAGTGTGCAGCGCAGCAATGCAAGTTTTTTCGCGTGCGGCAGTGCCGCCGCCTACTCGGCGGGGGTCTTGCCCGGCCCGTCGCCGGGGCTCTGGAACAGCGGATGCAACAGCCGGTCGCCGGGCCGGAGCCCGATCCGGTTGGCCACCCCCGCGTTCACCTCGAGCACCGCCCGGACCGCCGTGGGCGCCCGGATCGCGGCCTCCGACCCCGGCTCGGCTCCGGCATGGATGCCGACGATGCGGCCATCCCCGGCCACGAACGCCATGTCGAGGGAAATCAGGGTGTCCTTCATCCACATCGACACGCGGGTCGGCGGGTCGAACAGGAACAGCATGCCGGCATTGGCGGCAAGCGCCGTCCGCTGCTGCAGACCTTGGATTCGTTGCCGCGGTGTCACCGCCAGTTCCACCGTGAAACGGTGCCGTCCGGAGCGCGTCTCCAGCTCGATGTCGGTGGTCTCGAATGCCACCGGGGGCAACGGATCCGCGTCCCGCCCCAGCGCCCATGCCGACGGCGCCAGCGGCGACGGCAGCAGCAGCGCCGCCAGCACGAGCTGGCATACGACAATGAACAGCGCCGCCGAAATGCGCTGTCCAATCCCGGTTCGATATCCCGGCATCAGTACCTGCCCTTGTCTGGTCCTGGCTGCTGGGGTGCCCTTTCCGTGCCACACATGGCCTTGGAAGCCAGTGGTTGCAACCGGAGGCTCCGGCGTCCGCGCCCGGTCTTCACAACCTTACATAGAAAATTCGCGGCCGCGTGCCCAGGCCGCCCGATGCGTGCTTTCAAGCCGTGCGCAGCGCTCTCCGTTTGCGGTACCATGCGCAGCCATGACAGCGATGGGCGCCATGCTCGAAGCGGCGGCAATCGCCGCCCACGCCGAGCCGTTCGCGATTGCCGACGGTCCCGATGCCGGTGACCTGGATGACGGGCGCCGAGCCACGCTCGCCGCCGTGCTGGGCACGATCGCGGAGGGGGGCGGCCATATCGTGGTGACGGCCCCGTCCGGGGTGGGCACCACCGGCTTCCTCCGCCTCGTCGTGGCGATGACGCGGTCGGCCGGCCGATCCCCAAGGGCGGCCGATCCCCCCCTGTTCGAATGCCGCACCGGCATGCCCGGCGGCGCGTTCGAAGCCTGGTATGCGCCGGTGCTGGCGGCACCCGGGCCTCGGCTGCTCGTCCTCGACAACGCCGACCAGCTCGACCCGGCGCTGGCGCACCGGCTGTGCCAGGCGATCGAGACGTCCGCTGGCGGCGCGTCGACCACGGCGGTGGTCCGGGCGGTCACCCGCAAGCTCAAATCGCGGCTGGCGCAGAATGGCGCGGACGACGACGGCTTTCCGCCGGCCGCGCTGGCGGTCGAACTCGCCGCCATGACCGCCCCGGATGTGGACGCGCTGATCCGCCGCCGCCTGGCCGCGTCCGGCTATCACGGCCCGCCGCCGTTCAGCGAGGCGGCGATCGATCGCATCGTCTATTTCGCCAAGGGCAACCCGGAACGGGTGCTGCGGCTGTGCCACCGCAGCTTCGACCTCGCGTTGCAGGAGTCCGGTTTCCCGATCACCCCGGCGCTGGTCAAGGATGCCGCCTACGCGCTGTTTCTTCCCGGCCACCTGCAGAAGCTGGCCCGCGGCCTCGCCGGCAAAGGACAGCCGAGCGCGGACACCGCCGATGCGGCCGATTCGCCGTCTTTCGCCGCCGTACCGGAGCTGCCGGAACAGGCCCCCTCTCCGCGCAGCGCAACGGCCCAACCGGCGCCGCCGCCCCCGGAAGGCCGGCCACCAGCGACGACCGCCGACAGCGGCGCCATGGACCGGTCGCCGCCCGATTCGGCCTTCGCCGACGGCGACACCGGCGGTGAGACCGGCGGCAGAAGCATCCGCTCCGTCCGGCTCGGCCCGCGCCCCCTCCTCCGCCTGTCGGTCGCCCGGGCGGCCCACACCTTCTCGGGTCGAGCCACACTTCGGCCCGGTCGCCGATGGCTTGCCGCCGCGGCCGGCGTGGCGGCCGTCATTGCCGCCATTGTAATCTTCGGCGACCGCACTCCGACGCCACCTCGCGGATCCGACGCGGTGACGGCCCCGCTGACGCCTCCAGCCGAGACCGAGCGCGCGGTGGCGGTGGCCGTCGCTCCCGCCCTCCCGACCGAACCGGCCGAACCGGCCGAAATGGCCGCGGGTGTCGAGACCACCGCCGACGACGACCCCGGCACAGCAGAACAGTCGGCCGCTGCCGGGTTGCCATCGGAGCCGGCGCCCCCGGCGGATGCGGGCATCCCCGCCCAGCTGCAGCGGGCACTCGCCGACACGCCGGACGCCCCCCGCACGCGGATCGATGGCATCCGAGCGCCGGCCGTGGCGCCGGATGCGAGCGCGGTCGCCGGCCGGACCGCAGGCACCGATGACCCCGCGGAGCCAACGGCAGCGGAGGCGTCGGCCGATCCGGCCGCCGGCCCATCCGCGCCGATGCCCCGGACGCCGCCGGCGTCCAGTCCGCTGGTCGCCGATGCCCAGTCGCTGCTGGCCGAGCTCGGCTACGGTCCCGGGCCGGTGGATGGCATGGTCGGCCCGCGCACGCGCGCCGCGGTTCGGGCGTTTCAGCGCGCCGAGGGCGAATCGGTGGATGGCCGCATCACCCCGGCGCTGGTGGCGACGCTGCGGGCCCGCCAAGCGGCCGGCGCCGCGGTGACCCCGGAGGAACGGGGGCGGAGCCTGTGGTCCGCGCTCGGCTTCGACCTGGACAGCGTCCGCGCCCCCGGCCGCTTTCTGGAGTATTGCCGGAACAATCCCGACACCTGGGTCTATGACCACGGGGAGCGGCGGTTCGTCTACTGCGAGCGGGTCATCTCCCGCCCATAGCGGCAACGGTCACGGCTCTTCCAGCACTGCCCGGACCCGACTCCGCAGTTCCGGCAGCAATGCCGCCGCGAACCACGGGTGGCGGCGCTCCCACCCGGTGGTCCGCCAGCTCGGATGGGGCAACGGCAACAGCCCCGGCAGATGGCGCTGCCAGCCGGCCACGGTGTCGGTCACCGAGCCGGTGTCCACCGCCGGCAGGTAGAACCGCTGGGCATAGCCGCCGACCAGCAGCGTCAGCCGCACCGACGGCAGCAGCGCCAGCAGCAGCGGGTGCCAGCGGGGCGCACATTCCGGGCGGGGCGGCGCGTCGCCGCCGCGGCCGTCGCGGCCGGGATAGCAGAAACCCATGGGCATGATGGCAATGCGGCGGGGGTCGTAGAACAGATCCCGGTCCACCCCCATCCAGGTGCGCAGGCGATCCCCCGACCGGTCGTTCCACGGCACGCCGGTCGCGTGCACCCGGGTGCCCGGTGCCTGCCCGATGATCAGCAGCCGGGCGGAGGCCTGCAGCGACAGCACCGGCCGCGGCCCTAACGGCAGGGATGCCTCGCACAGGCGGCAGGCCCGCACCTCCCGAAGGCGGACCGCCAGTGGGTCCGCCCCGGTCACGCCTTGAGCTTGTAGCCGGTCGCGAACATGCGGTGACACAGCAGCCACAGCCCCAGGTTGACGGCACCGACGATCACCGCTCCGGTCAGCGGCGCCACGTCGGCATGGCCGATGAAGCCGTACCGGAAGCCGTCGATCAGATAAAAGAACGGATTGGCGCGGGCGAACATCTGCACCCCTTCCGGCAGCCGGTCGATGGTGTAGAAAGTCCCCGACAGGAACGACAGCGGCATCACCACGAAGTTGGTGACGGCGGCGATGTGGTCGAACTTGTCCGACCAGATGCCGCCGGCGATCCCCAACAGGGACAGCATGAGCGAGGCCATGACCGCATGATACGCCACCAGCACCGGATCGTGGATGCGGATGGCGACGAACGGCAGCATCGCCGTCGCCACCGCCAGCCCCACCACCAGGCCGCGGACCACGCCGCCGATGGCGAAACCGAAGGTGAGGTCATGGGCACTCAGCGGCGGCATCAGGGTGTCGACGATGTTGCGCTGGACCTTGGCGATCACCAGCGACGACGAGGTGTTGGCGAAGGCGTTCTGCATCATCGCCATGATGATCAGGCCGGGGGCGAGAAACTCCAGGAACGGCACCCCGGCCACCATCTCCACCGCCCGGCCGACGGCGACGGCAAAGATCGCGAGGAACAGCAGCGTCGTCACCGCGGGCGCCACGATGGTCTGGCTGTAGACCTTGGTGAAGCGGCGCATCTCCCGCAGCGAGAGGGTCCAGAGGCCGAGCCAGTTGCCGTCCATGACGTCGCGACCGGGGTTGGGTTTCGCTCATGCCGGCACACGCCGGCAGCCGCATCCGCGGCCCATTCGGCTGCACAGATGACAGGGCGGCGCCATTCACGCAAGGCGCCCCGTAAGATCACCCCGCAGTCGCTGGAGAATGCGGCCGCCGCCTACCTTCAACGCTTTGCCGCTTCCGCCGAGACCTTGCGGCGGGTGCTCTTGCGCCGGGTGCGCCGTTCGGCGGCGGCCCATGGCACCGACCCGGAAGCGGCAACCGCGATGGTGGCGGCGCTGATCGAGCGGTACCGCCGGGTCGGGCTGATCGACGACCGCGCCTTCGCCGAGGGGCGGGCGGCCCGCCTCCACCGCCGCGGCCTGCCCATCAGCCGCATCCGCCGCCACCTGGCGGAGAAGGGCGTGGCCGCACCGGATATCGACGGGGCGCTGGCGGCCCTGGCCGAGGCCGATACCGGACCAAGCCTCTCGGCTGACGCCCGGGCAGCCTTCAACTTGGCCCGCCGCCGCCGCCTCGGCCCGTTCCGCCCCGCCGCCGATCGCGCCCTTCACCGGGATCGGGATCTGGCCGCCCTGGCCCGGGCCGGCTTCGCCTACGCGCTGGCCCGCCGCCTGATCGATGCCGAAACCCCGGACGCCTTTGTCGCCGAGACGGCGATCTGACGGCCTGCAGCCCGCAGTTCAGCCGGATAAAGCTCAGGGCTCCTGATTCTGGGCCCGGAGGCATGACGGCTTCCAGCCTCCATGCCGATGCCGTCAATGTCTCCGTGCAGCAAGGGCGCCGTCCATGGACGACGAGACAGGATCAGCAGATTCGCGGCAGTTGCTCCCCGGCGATCCAGTCGATGATGCGGGTGCCGCCCAACGCTGTCCGCATCTGCACGAAGCGGTGGGGATCGTCGGTGCAGCTGCCGACGATGGCCGCATCACCGCCCTGCGGATGCGCCCGCATCACCGCGAGCAGGCGCGCTGCCGCCGGTTCGGGGCAGAATGCCACCAGCTTGCCCTCGTTGGCCACATAGAGCGGATCAAGCCCCAGCAGCTCGCACGCCCCGCGCACCGCGGCGCCGACGGGGATGGCCGCCTCCCGCACGGTGATGCCGACGCCGGATTCCCGGGCGATCTCGTTCAGCACGGCGGCAAAGCCGCCGCGGGTGGCATCCCGCAGCACGCGGATCTCCGGCGCCGCCGCCAGCATCTCGGCCACCAGGGTGTGCAGCGGTGCCGAATCGGAGCGGAGTTCGGTCTCGAAGCGGAGCCCTTCCCGCTCGGACAGCACCGCGACGCCGTGGTCGCCCAGGGTGCCGCTCAGCAGCACCGCATCGCCCGGGCGGGCACGATCGGCGCCGATCTCGATCCCGTCCGGCACCACGCCGATGCCGGTGGTGGTGATGAAGATGCCGTCGCCCTTGCCGCGCTCGACCACCTTGGTGTCGCCGGCGACGATAGAGACCCCGGCCGCCGCCGCCGCATCCGCCATGGAGGCGATGATCCGGGCGAGATCGGCCAAAGGAAATCCTTCCTCCAGGATCAGTCCAGCGGTGAGGTAGAGGGGGCGCGCCCCGGCCATGGCCACGTCGTTGATGGTGCCGTGCACGGCGAGGGAGCCGATGTCGCCGCCGGGAAAGAACAAGGGCGAGATCACGAAACCGTCGGTGCTCACCGCCATCCGGCCGGCGGCGACGGGGAAGCTGGCGGCATCGTGGCGCTGGGCCAGCAGGGGGTTGGCGAACCGGCGTTCGAACAGCTCCTCGATCAGCTGGGTCATCGCCCGCCCGCCGGCGCCGTGGCCGAGCTCGACCCGGCCACCCTTGAGGTCGAGTGGCCGCGGGAAGGCCTTCCGCCCCGCCTCCATGCGGTCAGGTCCCGGCCGGCTGGGCGACCCGTTCGGCCGCGGCGTCGCGGTAGCGACCGTAGGTGTAGTAGGCGGCGCACGCCCCTTCCGACGACACCATGCAGGCACCGATGGGGTTGTCGGGGGTGCAGGCAGTGGCAAAGATGCGGCACTCGGTCGGCTTCTTGACGCCGCGCAGGATGGCGGCGCACTCGCACGCCTTGCTGTCGGCGACGTCCGGCGCGTTGAGGGCGAACCGCCGCTCGGCGTCGAAGTCGGCGAACCCGTCGCGGAGGCGGAGCGCGCTGTCCGGCAGGGTGCCGAGCCCCCGCCACTCGAACGCCGGCCGGAGTTGGAACACCTCGGCCATCAGCGCCTGCGCCTTCCGGTTGCCGTTGCGGCACACCACCCGGGTATACTCGTTCTCCACCTCGGCGCGGCCGTCGTTGAGCTGGCGGATCAGCATCAGGATCGCCTGCATCACGTCCAGCGGCTCGAACCCGGCGATCACCACCGGGGTGCGATGCTCAAACGCGAACCGCTCGAACGGCCGGCTGCCGATCACCGCACTCACGTGCGCCGGGCCGACGAAGCCATCGAGCGCCAAGCCCGGCTCGCCGGCGGCTTCCGCCCGGCGGGCGCTGGCCAGCAGCCCGCTGATCGCCGCCGGGGTGAGCACGTGGTTGCAATGGACCGAGAAGTTTCCGAGCCCCTCCGCCCTGGCCTGCAGCAGCGCCACTGCCGTCGGCGGCGTGGTGGTCTCGAAACCGATGGCGAAGAACACCACCTCGCGGTCCGGGTGGCTGCGGGCCAGGCTCAGGGCATCCAGGCTGGAATAGACCATGCGCACGTCGGCGCCATGGGCCCGTGCCTTCAGCAACGTATCCCGCTCGATCCCCGGCACCCGCAGAAGGTCGCCATAGGTGCAGAGGATCACCCCGTGGTCGCGGGCGAGCTGGATCGCCTGATCCATGCGGCTGATCGGCAGCACGCACACCGGGCAGCCGGGCCCGTGCACCATGGTGACGTTTCCCGGCAGCAGGTCGATGAGGCCATAGCGGAAGATGGCATGGGTGTGGCCGCCGCAGAACTCCATCAGTCGGTACGCCCGGCCGGGATCGGCTTCGGCCCGAATGGCGCGGGACAGGGTGTCCGCCAGCGCACCGTCACGGAATTCATCGACATAGCGGACCGCACCAAGCGGCCCGCTCCCGGGATGACCCGTCATTGCAGAGGCTCCGGCCGGTCGTCCCGCGGCAGAGCCCCGGCGTCGGCAAACAGCTGCAAGGTCTCCTCCGCCTCCTCCTGGTCCAGCCGGGAGAGCGCGAAGCCGACGTGGACGATGACGTAATCGCCGACGGCGAGGTCGTCGTCGACCAGTGCCAAGCTCACTTCCTTGATGATGCCGCCCACCTCCACCCTGGCCATCCCCGCCCCGGAAAGGGCCACGATCCTGGCTGGTATCGCGAGACACATGGTTGTCTACTCCTCATCCCGGGCGCTGAGCGCTGCGGCCCATGCCTGGCCCAGGCTCACCGCCGGATCGCCGGGGCCCAGTTGGACAGGCATCAGCGGTTGCAGGCCGGACCGTTCAAGCTGTTCGGTCAGCAGCCGGCGCAGCACCGCGTTGAAGAAGCAGCCGCCGGACAGCGCGACCGCGGTGATGCCGGTGGCCTCGGCGGCGCGTGCCACCCACGCCGACAGTGCCGCCGCCAGGGTACCGTGGAACAGATCGGCACCGTCCGCAGGCTGGAGCCCGTCGAGTCGCGCCAGCAGCGGCGTCAGGTCCAGCACCCCGTCGTCGCCCAGGCGCCAGCCGGCCGGATCGGCCCGGGGATCCTGCACCAGCTTCTCGAGGGCCATCGGCGCCTCCCCCTCGAACGCCGCCACCGGGCACACCCCGAGCAGCCCGCAGGCGGCATCGAACAGCCGCCCGCAGCTGCTGGTGGGCGGCGAATTGATCCCGCGCCTCAGCATCGCCGCCAGCAGTGGGGCGCCGGGGAAGGCGGCGAAACGCCCGGCAATCTCGTCGCCGCGGCCGAGGGCGTGCAGGGCTGCTGCGGCCATCCGCCACGGCTCCCGCGCCGCCTTGTCGCCCCCCGGCTGTGCCAGCGGGCTGAGCTGACCAAGGCGGACGAAGCCGGTCCGGTCGACCCGCAGCAGCTCGCCGCCCCAGGACCCGCCGTCGCTGCCGAGGCCGAAGCCGTCGAGGGCGAGGCCCAGGGTCGGCCCGGTCCGCCCATGCTCCGCCATCACCGCCGCCACGTGAGCGTGGTGGTGCTGCACCGGGCTGGCCCTGGCGCCGGTGGCCTGGGCCAGGGCCCAGGCGAACCGGGTGCTGTGGAAATCCGGGTGCAGGTCGTGGGCGATCACCACCGGCGCACCGCCGAGCTGGTCCAGCAGCGCCGTGGCCCAGGCCTCGAACGCCAGCACCGCGTCGGCGGTGTCGAGGTTGCCGACGGTGGGGGAAACCGCGGCTTCGCGCCCCACCGCCGCGGTCACGGTGTTCTTGAGAAAGGCACCGACGGCCAGCACCGGCGGCACCGCGCAGGCCAGCCCCACCCGCGTCGGCACGCCGTCGGCGATCGGTCCCGACGGTTGACGGCGGAGCGCCTGGGTCATCGCCCGGCCGGTACCGTCTCCCGCAGCGGGGATGGCGCCGTCGTCCCCCCAGCCGCGGCGGCCCGCTTCAGCCAGTCATACCAGGCATCCAGCCCCGCGCCGTCGGTGGCCGAGACCGTCAGCACGTCGATGCCGGGATTGACCCGGCGGGCGAAACCGATGCAGCGCTCCAGGTCGAAGGCGACGTAAGGCATCAGGTCGGTCTTGGTGACGACCAGCAGATCGGCGGCATGGAACATATCCGGGTACTTGAGCGGCTTGTCGTCCCCCTCGGTCACCGACAGCAGCACCACCCGGGCGCCCTCCCCCAGGTCGAAGCCGGCCGGACACACCAGGTTGCCCACGTTCTCGATGATCAACAGGCTCCCGGGTGCAGGCTCCAAACGGTCGATGGCGTGGCCGACCATGTGCGCATCCAGGTGGCAGCCGCGCCCGGTATTGATCTGGATCGTGGCGGCGCCGGTGGCGCGGATGCGCTCGGCATCGAAGCTGGTTTCCTGATCGCCCTCGATCACCGCAATCGGCAGGATGGGGCCGAGGTCGGCGATGGTGCGCACCAGCAGCGTCGTCTTGCCCGCGCCCGGCCCGGACATGAGGTTGAGCGCGGCGATCCCGGCAGCCTTCAGCCGCGCCCGATTGGCGGCGGCATAGCGGTCGTTCTCGGCCAGGATGTCCTGTTCCACCTGGATGATGCGGGCCTGGCCGATCCCCGGCGCATGCACCGCGTTCAGGGGGGCCCGGACGACCCCGCCCCGGCGGTGATCATGGCGGTAATCATGGCCGTGATCGTGCCCATGGGCGGTATGTTGGTGGTGATGGCGGTGACCGTGATCGTGGTGGTGGTCACGGTCAGGCGCGTGAGCGTGGTGCTGGGGGGCGCCGGGTTCGGCAACCCTGGCATCCGCGTTGTCGCCCGCCGTGGCGGAGCAGCCGCACACCCGGCACATCACTCCACCTCCAGGTCTTTGACGCGCAGCTCGTCACCGCGGCTCACGTGCAGCTCATAGCTGCCGCAGGTCGGGCATGGGTCGTAGCGTTCCTTGATGCTGACGGTCTCGCCGCAGGAAGCGCACCAAGCAGCACCCGGTTCGCGCAGCAGTTCCAGGCGCGCGCCGTCCGCCAAGGTGCCCTTGCTCACCGCCTTGAAGCAGAAGTCGATCGCCTCCGGCGCCACGCAAGACAGCGCGCCCAGTTGCAACCGCACGGTCTTGACCCGGTGGAACCGGTGTTTTTCCGCCTCCTGATACAGGATGCGCATCACGCTCTCGCAGAGCGACAGTTCGTGCATGAACGTGCTCCCATCGCCCAGCCGGTTTTCGTTCGCTGGCTCGTTTCGGCCAGACCGGCGAGCGCTCCCCGGCATCCCGAAGAACAAGGGGTGATCATAACCCCAGGGGCGCCTCCACTGCACGCGGATTATCGCAAAAAAGGGTCATTGTTCCGGCCACGGCCTCAGGCGAGGAACACCCGTTCCAAGGCGCTTCGGGCCACCGTGCCCTGGCCGTCCTCCGCCTCGATGAAATAGCGCACGTGGCCGGCCCCCACCGGCAGGTCTGCCGTCAAAAAATCCGCGGTGACGGCGGGCCCGGTCCGGGACGGGTAGGGCCCGTGGTTGTGCATGGGGATGCGACGCTCGCCGGCCTCGGTGCGCAGGACCAGGTCCACCCGCTTCAGGCCGGAGACGTCATGAACGAAGGTGTGCACCACCCCTTCCCGCGGCGCGTCGAGCAGGCAGCCCTGACCCCACTTCTTTCCTCCGGGGTTCTCGGGAATGATCCAGGGCGGAAAGATGGTGGGGCCGGTGCGGTCGCCCTTGGCCGTGACCAGCCCGGTCACCGCATCCCGGATCATGCCGTGGGCCATGTTGGCGGCGTTGGTCACCTGCTGATCCCAAACCGTCTGCCCGGTCCAGTACCAGTAGCAGCTGGTCTCGGCGGTGAGCATCAGCCGGGTCGCCTCGGCGAGGCCCGGGTGGTTCGGCTCGGCGTCCTCCAGGGTGTGCACCAGGTTCTGGAACGCGGTCAGCACCGCCCAGGAGTTGAGGTCCGGCGAGTAGGGCTCGTTGTAGCGGCTGAACCATTTCATGAACTGCGGATCGCCATTGTCCGCGCCGCTCCAGGAGCCGGGCTCGATGTGCACGGCATTCTCCGGGTCTGGCGGGAACCGGCTGAGGTAGTCGCGGATGGAGGTGAGTTCGAACCGCGGATCCTCGTTGAGCCAGGCAACCATCCGCCCGGTGTTGTGCATGTAGTAGCTGTCGGCACCGCCGCCGTGGTTGTCGCCATCCGAGTGCAGGACAAAGAACGGCGGGTGCTTGGGATCGAAGTCGCCGGTGGCGACGATCTGGTCATACACCTGCCCCAGCACATCGGGGTATTGCAGCGCGCCGAAACCGCCCCGGGCATCCTCGTTGCCGATATAGCGTTCCGCCGGCACCGCCACGATGCGGGAGACGTTGCCCTCCGGATCCTCGTACTGCACGAACTCCGGCCTCAGCAGGCTTGGCGAAATCTTGGATCCGGCCCAGATGTTGTGCAGCTGAAGCCAGTCGTCCACCGGCGGGTTGACCTGCTCGGCCCGGTTGGGCGGCAGCATCCCTTCGGTCATGCCGGCGTAGGGGTAGTCCCGGCAGGCGCGGAAGCGGTGGATGGAGTCGTAGATCACCGCCTCCACCCCGGCTTGCAGCAGGGCCGGGATCATCCGCACGTGGAATGCGGTCTCCGGCGGGAACATCACCGGCGATGCCTCGATCCCGAACGCCTCGCGGACGATGCGCCGGTGCCATTCCACCTGCTTGACGATGTTGCGCGGCGGGATCAGCGGCATCAGCGGGTGGAAGAAGCCGAAGGCGACGAAGTCGGTGCGCGGGTGGCCGAGCGCGGTGTTCTCCCGGGCGATCTCCCGGAGCGCCTCGTTCCAGCCGGAAAACCGGCCGCCGCACAGGCCCTCGGTGGCGCAGCGGTTGAGCTGCTCGATCAGGGTGCCGCTCCAGCTGGTCGAGAGACCGCCATGGGGCAGGCCGCCGTCGGCGTACTGGCGCACCGCCGCCGGGATGAAGTGGGTGTAGGGGCCGCCGCGGGAGCCGAAGATTCCGTCCTTCTCGCCATCCCAGTAATTGGGGTCGGTGGTGTTATAGTAGGGCTGGTGCATGTGCTTGTGGATGCCGAAGTACACCTTGACCTCGGCCGCATCGCCGCCGGCCGGCGCCGGCGCCCGCCGCGGCACCGGGCGCGGGGGTCCCACCACCTTCAGCGTCGCGAACCCCTTGATCCAGTCGCCGCCGCCCGCGCCCCGGTAGTCGGCCACCCGGCAGCCTTCCACCTGCACCCGGATCTCGCCGGGCCCGAACAGGTCCGCCGGTACGGATGCGATGAACCGGTGCTCACCAGCGGCGGTGGGTTCGGCCAAGTCGATGGCCTCGTCGTTGACCAGGTGCTGGCGCCCCTGGACGTGCAGGATCACCTGCGGAAATGGCACCTCGCCGTCGGTGGTGAAGCCAACCTCGAACGGCGGATTGCGGCCGTTGGCATCGCAGGTCAAGCCTTCGGGGAGATCGATCGCAACGATGCGAGAAAACACGGGCATGGAACAGCGCTCCGGCTGAAGCGGGGAGGAAACGGGGGCGGACCCTCAGAGTCGGCACCACAACGCCATGCCGTCGCGGCCGCTGGCAATCCCCGAAATCCCCCGCCCGGCGCAGGCGTTCGCGCCCCCGCGCATCACCTGTCCCGGTGGCATCACCGATTCAGGTAGCCGTGGGCGCGGTCATGGTGCTCTTCGCGGATGTGCGGGGACAGCATCTGCATGGCGGCGAGGAGTACGGCCGCATCGTCGGTGTAGCCGAGCCCGACGACGACGTCGGGAACCAAGTCCACCGGCATGACGAAGTACGCCAGCGCCGCCATCAGCACGCCCTTGACGTGCACCGGTGTGCGCGGATCCAGCGCGCAGTAGTAGGCCGCCAGGGCGTCGGCGGTGAACGGCACCTTGCCCAGCGTGCGCCGGATCTTCGACCAGAAGCCGCACCGCACGATCGCTTCGTGATCCGCCGCCGGCACCAGCGCCCCGGCCGAATGAATGTCCATCGCCATGTCGGCAGTATAGCATGGCCGTCGCGAAACGCGGCAAGTCCTCGTACCGAAGCGGTGGCCGCCGCCACCGGCCATCATCTCCGCCGTGGTTACCTTGACAAGGTCGGTACCCGCCGGTAAACGACCGCAACGATTTCAGGGCGGAACAAGGGGGTTTATCAGCACCATCGGGCGCCTGTCCTTGCGTCCCGGCCAACCGGCGTCCTGAATGCGCCGCGCTCGGCCCGGCGCACACGGCGACAATCAACAACCTGACCAGGAGGAGGATCAAGATGGCACGCGTAGCACTGGTGACCGGCGGGACCCGCGGGATCGGCGCGGCAATCGCCAAGCGCTTCAAGGAAGACGGGCACACTGTGGTGGTGTGCGACGTCGTCCAGGACCAGATCGACAAGTTCAGTGCCGAGACGGGCATCGCCGGCTATAGCATCGACGTATCGGACTATAACTCGGTCAAGGCCGGGGTCGAGAAGATCGAGCAGGAAGTGGGGCCGATCGATATCCTGGTCAACAACGCCGGCATCACCCGGGACGGCCGCATGGTCAAGATGACCCGGGAGAAGAACTGGGATCCGGTAATCGCCGTCAACCTCACCTCCGCGTTCAACACCTGCAACATCATTGCCGGCGGCATGGCCGACCGGAAATGGGGCCGCATCATCCAGATCAGTTCCATGAACGGCCAGCGCGCCCAGTTCGGTCAGTCCAACTACTCCGCCACCAAGGCCGGTATCATCGGCTTCAACCGCTCGATCGCGGCGGAGCTGGCCCGCAACGGCGTCACCTGCAACGTCATTTGCCCGGGCTTCATCCTGACCGAGATGACCGCCGCCATGCCCAAGGAGATCCTGGATGGCGAGGTCAAGAAGATCCCGTGCGGGCGGATCGGCGAGCCGGAGGACATCGCCAAGGCGGCGTCGTTCCTGGCCAGCGAGGACGCTGCCTGGATCACCGGCGAAACAATTTCCGTCAACGGCGGCCAGCACATGCCGTAACCAAATCGGCCCGGATCACGCAACATCGGTCGGGGCCGCCCTTCGGGGCGGCCTCGCGTTGTTGCAGCGGCTGTGCGGTCGACCCTACGCGGTGATCTTGTCCATGAAGCGGGCCAACTCCACATCCCGCTCGGTGACGCCACCGGCGTCGTGGGTGGCCAGGGTCACCTCCACCCGGTTATAGACGTTGAACCATTCCGGATGGTGATCCATCCGCTCCGCCTTCAGGGCAACCCGGCTCATGAACCCGAATGCCTGGTTGAAGGTCTTGAACTGGAACGTCTTTCGGAGAGCGTCCCGGCCGGCGACCGGCTCCCACCCCGGCAGTTCCGCGGCCACTGCCCGGCGCCGCTCCTCGCTCAGCGTCTCCGCCATGATCGTTCTCCCAATCGATGAGGCTGATGTGCACGTGGGCGGGAGCCGGGCGGGCGTCAAGCGCCCCTGCGCGAGGGTGTCATGGCGCCTCGCTTGACCCCCCCGCCGAGCCTCGAGGACATGGAGGCAATGGCCGCGGAGGCACTTCAAACCATCCCTGAACCGCTCCGCCGCCATGCCGCCGACGTGGTGATCCGGGTCGAGGACTTTCCCGACGAGGAGACCGAGCAGGAGATGGGGCTGGAGAGCCCATTCGACCTGTTGGGGCTCTATCGCGGCGTCGCCCTGCACCACAAGAGCATCAGCGCGAGCTACGGCGATGTCGACATGATCTTCCTCTATCGCCGCCCGATCCTGGACTACTGGTGCGAGACCGGGGAGGACCTGGCGCACATCATCCGCCACGTCCTGATCCACGAGATCGGCCACCACTTCGGCTTCAGCGACGAGGACATGGACCGGATCGAGCGGGACGGCTGACCCGTCCATCCCAAGCCCTGCCGTGGCGGGCTCAAGGCGCTTGACTCCGGCACAAAAAATAACCCCCCAAACGGGCCAATGATTCGCTTGACTCCACAACCGGAGCTGATATGTTCTCGTTATGTTCACAACCAAGGCGACGTCCTGAAGAACCCACGCCAACCGGCCTCCGGGCACCCCGCCAAGGCTGAGTGCCAAGGGCCACAAGGCTCCGGACACCACACCGAACGGATTGGAGAGAAGCCATGCTCAAGCGCGCCCCCCTGCCCCAGGCCACCAAGACCCGCATCCGCCGCACCGTCCGGAACCACGACTGGAACAGCCTGGAAGAGTGGGTGAAGACCCTGGATGAGCTGGCCGAGCTCAGCGATGCCGAGATCGAGGACCTCGCCCGCATGGCCGCCAACGACGGCGAGTTCGATCCGGATGCCTGAACGCGCTGCCCCCGGTCGCGGCCGGCCGGCTCAGGCCGGCGCTGCCGCCGCCAGCAGCCGGCCGAGCGCCGGCATGTCGGGCACCACCGTCTCGGCGCCGGCCTCCGCCAGCATCCCGGCATAGCCGGGCCCGGCATGGCCGCCGCCGGCGAAGCCGATCACCCGCATGCCGGCCGCGCGGGCGGCCTTGATGCCGGCGCTGCTGTCCTCCACCACCAGGCAGGCTTGCGCCGGCACCGCCATGGCGGCGGCCGCATGCAGGAACAGGTCCGGCCACGGCTTGCCCCTCGGCACCTGAGCGGCGCTATAGATGTGCGGGGCGAAGCGGTCCCACAGGCCGGTGACGGTGAGGGTGAGGCGGAGCTTCTCGGGCGCGCCCGAGGACGCGACGCACTTCCGCATACCGGCGGCATCGAGGGCATCCAGCACGGCGGTGACCCCCGGCACCGGCTGAAGCTCGGCGCGAAAGGCGGCCTGATCCCGGGCCCGCAGCCGGTCCAGGAAGTCCCTCGGCAGCGGCCGGCCCCATTCCTCTTCCACCTTGGCCAGCACGGCAGGCAGAGTGATGCCGGTGTAGCGGTCCAGCGCGCCCTCCGCGCTCATGGGGAACCCGATCTCGGTGAGCAGGTCCGCCAGCACCCGGCTCGCGATCGGCTCGCTGTCCACCAGCACGCCGTCGCAGTCGAAGATGACCAGACCTGTCCCCACCTCAGTCCGCACTCCGACCCTCGCTCGGGCCCAAATCATGGGTCACGATATGGCGGAGCAGGTGGCGGGTGCCGAGCTCGATCTGGTCGGCCATCAACTCGAAATCGGCGTCGCTGCCGTGATACGGGTCGGCCACCTCCCGGTCCCGGGCGTCCGGCACGAACTCCATCAACCGGTGCAGGCGCACCCGCGCATCCGCCGGGCAGGCATGGCGCAGGTCGGCCAGGTTGTCCCGGTCCATGGCGATGATGTAATCGAACCGGCGAAAGTCGGCCCCGTCGATCTGGCGGGCGCGGAAATCGCCGATATCGATGCCCCGGTCATGCAGGACGGCCTGCGCCCGGGGGTCGGGCGGCCGGCCGATGTTGAAGGCGTGGGTGGCGGCACTGTCCACGGTGACGGTGCCGATCAGCCCCTCGCTCTCGATCTGCGCCCGCAGCATCCCTTCCGCGGCCGGCGACCGGCAGATGTTGCCGAGGCAGACGAACAAGACATTGACCATCGCCGCGGCGTCCTTGAGGCTGAAGGCAAGGTCCGAAGGCCGCCAGTATTCCGCAAGACCGGAGGAGGAGCAATCGATGACCACCACCCACGCGCCCCCGCTCAGCCGCGGCACGCGTCCCGGCAGCGGCGCCGGGAACATCGTGGTGCTGACCGGGGCCGGCATTTCCAAGGAATCCGGGCTCGACACCTTCCGCTGCGCCGACGGCATCTGGAACCGGGTGCGGCTGGAGGACGTGGCGACGCCGGAAGGGTTCCAGCGCAACCCCGCCCTGGTCCACGACTTCTACAACGCGCGCCGGCGCGGCCTGCACGATCCCGCGGTGGAGCCCAACGCCGCCCACGCGGCGCTGGCGCGGCTCGAGGCGGAATGGCCGGGGGAGGTGCTGATCGTCACCCAGAACATCGACGACCTGCACGAGCGCGCCGGCAGCCGGAACCTCATCCACATGCACGGGGAGCTCAACAAGGCCCGCTGCGACGGCTGCCAGGGCGTGGTCGCCTGGCACGAGGATCTGGCTCTGGACAGCCAGTGCCCGCTCTGTGGCGAAACCGGCTGGATGCGCCCGCATGTGGTCTGGTTCGGGGAGATGCCGCTGGAAATGGACCGCATCTTTTCGGCACTGGACGAGAGCGCCCTGTTCCTGTCCATCGGCACCTCGGGCGCCGTGTATCCTGCCGCCGGTTTCGTCAGCCATGTCCGCCGCTTTACCCGGGCGCGCACGGTGGAACTCAACATGGAGCCGTCGGAAGGCGCCACCCTGTTCCAGGAAACCCTTTACGGCCCCGCCACCCGGGTGGTGCCGGCGTACGTCGAGCAGCTCCTGGCCACGGCAGGGTAGAGGCCGCCTACTCCGCGGCTTCCGGGTAGCTGTCGGCCCGCCAGCGCCGCTGCGGCGCGCCCCCCCGGTCCAGGAGCCCGGTCTCGATGCCCCAGCTGTCCCAGCCGGGCCGCGACGACCGGGCGAACATCTCCAGGTACGGCCCCTGGCACAGCGCCTCGATCCGGCCATAGACCTCGTCCGGCTTGCGGCTGTGCTCCCGCCGGGGCGCGATCACCAGCTTTCGCACATTGGCCGCCACCCGCTTGGGATGGCCGCGGGTGGCGAGCAGGCACGGTTCGGGGTTGGCGCGGGTCCAGAAGCCGAGCCCGGTGAAGAAGCTGCGTTCGTCGAAGTCCGGGGCGGTGTGGCACTTCTGCAGCTTGGCCCAGTAGAACCCCACGGTCTTGTAGGTGAAGCCCCAGGCGCGGATCACCTCGAGCGCCTTGTCCAGCAGCGGGTCGGTGGCCCACAGCAGCAGAACGCAATCGTCCGCCGCCCAGTCCGCCACCGGCAGCGCCTGGATGTCCGCCAGGGTCATGCAGTCGTAATAGGCCTCCGGGCTCCGCCCCTTGCCCTTGCGGGAGAAGGTGGCGAACGTCCACGGCGGATCGGCATAGATGACGCGGTAGCGCTTGGACGGATGCGGCGCGTTCAAGTCAGCTCCCCCACTGAATGCCTGCGGCCGACGCCCGATCGAAGCCGGCCGCTCAGGTGCCCCAATCAACCCTGGGATTGCGTTTGCGTCAAGAGCTTGTATCTTGGTCCTGATAGAAACCGCATATCTGGTCTCATCGCGACCATGTCCGTCACGTTTCGGGCGTGGCACTTGGTACTCCTTCGGCTGAGGCCGGAGCAGGGGGTTGAAGCCGCGTCAGCAAGATCGTCGTTGGTTGTAACGCCGCTGCATCCAAGCGCCGAGCCATTGCCTTGGCGCGACAACCCGCGCCGGCTGCTTCCTCCGTCGTTGCCAATCCGCTAATGAGGACTGTGGGTTCGGCTTTGCGCCAGAGGACTACAGGATTGCCCGACTCGATTGCGCCGCAAGGGGCGTTGGCCCAGGAACTGGACCAGGTTGCGCGTAGCGCGATGGCGCTGCGGGTGGTGCTGGCGAGGCCGCAACGGGATCTGCCGCCGGAGTTCCCGAAAGGTGACCTTGATGCCGTCGCCGGGACCCTTGAGCTGGTGCCGCAGATGTCGGCGGAGGGCGCGATCCATGCCCTGACCTATGCCCGCCCGAAGCTCTCTCGAATCCGTCGGCATTCCGTACGCATCGAGGACAGCGATGCGTTGCCCGACGTCCCGCGCGGTGGCGCGATCGATCAGGCGATCACCCGCCTGATCGCCGATGTCGACACCGCCCGCGAATGGTATGACGACCGAGCGCAGGAAGCGGCGGATCAGTCGCCGTTTCCGGAAGCCGCCACGACGACGGGTTCGCCGGAACTGGGGGCACTGGCGCAGCGGGCGACCAACGTCGCCGACAGGACCGCAGCGATCGCGGCTGAACTGGCGGCGGGTGCGACCCCTGGGTCTGTTCCCGCCGACAATCTGAACCGCCGCGTGCGCGACATTGAGGTTTTGACCCGCCAGGAGGGAATCGAACTCGCTGCATCGCGACCGCGACCGCGCCTGATCGATCGGCTCAACCGGGCGATCGTGAACAGTCTACCCTGGGTGCAGACAGCACTGCGAGCGGTGCAGGTGGGCGCTGATTTCTCCAAGGTCGCTATTGAGCGCTTCAACAACGCCATGACCCGATGGGGCACCGTGATTTGCGAGGAAATCAGCGGATTTGCGCGCGACAGCGATCGGCTTCTGGAGCGCTATCAGAGAGAACTTGCGGGGCATCAGCCGCCAGCCTTTGTGGTTCTCCCGCCACCGGGCACCGTGTTCCGCGATGTGGATGCGCCCTGGTGTCCGGAGATGGTGGTGGTGCCGGCCGGAACGTTTCTGATGGGTTCGCCGGACAACGAGGAGGGGCGTTCCGATGACGAAGGGCCGCAGCATCGGGTGACCATTGCCAAGCCCTTCGCCATCGGGCGGTTCGCGATCACCTTCGCGGAATACGACCATTTCTGTGATGCGACGGGATACGACAAGCATGGGGACCGAGGCGGGGGACGTGCGCGGCGGCCGGTGATCAAGGTGAGCTGGGAGGACGCCCAGGCCTATGTGGCGTGGCTGTCGCGGGAGACCGGCAAACCCTACCGCCTGCCGAGCGAGGCGGAATGGGAATATGCCTGCCGGGCGGGGACCACCACGCCGTTCAGCTTCGGCGAGACGATCACCCCGGAGCAGGTCAACTACGACGGCAACCATCCCTACGCCGGCGGCAAGAAGGGTCTGTACCGGGGGGATACGGTTCCGGTGGCGAGCCTGCCCGCCAATCCCTGGGGCCTTTATGAGATGCACGGCAATGTTTTGGAGTGGTGCGAGGACCATTGGCACGACAGCTACGACGGCGCCCCGCCCGACGGCCGGGCGTGGCTCGATACGGACGCAGTGGCTGGCGCGCTTCGGGTGTGGCGCGGCGGGTCGTGTTTCGACCACGCCCGCCACGTGCGGTCGGCGTGTCGCTACGTCACCATGGGCGGCCCTTCAGCCCGGCCCGAAGTTCGCGTCGTCCTCTTCGGCTTCCGCATTGCCCGGGTCCTGGAGCCGTGAGCCCGGCAGGCGGGCCGGAGGCCCGGGACAAGAGAAAAAGCCGCGGTCAAGCAAGGCGGGGGACCCGCCGGCGCGACCGCCGCGCACTCAGCCGGTGGGGTCGGTGAGGCTCTTCAGGCCCTGTTCCAGCGAATCGC
>REES01000041.1 GCA_007694935.1 Rhodospirillales bacterium | reverse complement strand
CGGAAGCCCGTTCCACCAGGGCGGAGATGGCCGGCAGGCTCTCCGCGGCAACGCCAGTCTCGATCCCGTAAATCTGGCGCAAGGCCACCGTCACCTCCTCCAGCGGGGCGTTTCCGGCGCGCTCGCCGAGGCCGTTCACCGTAGTGCTGACGTGGCTGGCACCCCCGATCACCGCGGCCAGCGAATTGGCGGTGGCGAGGCCGAGATCGTCGTGGGCGTGGATCTCCAACTCAAGCGCGGTGACCGCGGCAAGGCGGCGCATCACCGCGAAGGCGGTAAACGGATCGAGGATGCCGACGGTATCGGCGAAGCGGTAGCGGTGGGCGCCGTGGGCTCCGGCCACCGCGATCACCTGCTCGACGAAGGCGAGATCGGCCCGGGACGAGTCCTCGCCACCGACTGCCACCTTGAGCCCGCACCCGACGGCGTAGCCGACCACGCGAGCTACGTCGCGCAGCACCTGGCGTCGGTCGGATCCGAGCTTGGCGGCGATCTGCCGGTCGGAGACCGGGACCGACAGGTTGACGTTGCCGAGCCCGCTGGCGAGCGCGGCATCCACATCCCCCTCGCGCATCCGGCACCAGCCGATGCAGCGGGCGGCGAGGTCGAGGCCGACGACGGCCTGGATGTCATCCTGTTCGTCGGCCCCCATGGCCGGGATGCCGACCTCCAGTTCCGTCACCCCCGCCGCAGCCAGGGCCGACGCGATCGCCAGCTTCTCCGGCCGCGAGAACGCCACTCCGGCGGTCTGCTCGCCGTCGCGCAGCGTGGTGTCATTGATGGTGGCCAGGGTTGCGGTCATGGCGGTCACGCCTCAGCCGCCGAACGACTTGCCGCAGGAGCAGACATCGCCGACGTTGGGGTTGTCGAACACGAACCCCGACTGTTCCAGGGTTTCGACGAAGTCCACCTGCATGCCGTGGACAATGGGCAGCGAGTGGGCGTCGACGTACACGCGGACCCCGTCGAACTCGTACACCTCGTCACCGGGATCGGCCCGGCTCTCCAGGCCCAGCATGTACTGCAGACCGGAACAGCCGCCGTGCTCCACCATGATGCGGAGCCCGTCGACGCCCTCCTTCGAGCCGGCGACGAGACGCTTGATCACCGTCGTCGCCGCATCCGTCAGTGCCACCATAGCCTCCCTCCGACTTGCCGGGGATTGTTGTCAACCTCGTATCAGCAATCGCCGTGCCAAGCGTCAGTGCGTTGATTTGATTGCTTGTGTGACGGAGCCGGCGGTGGCGGCTGTCCGACACCGCGTCGGATTTGTCAGGTTCGCGACACCGGCTGCTGCAGGACGTTCAGCGGTTCGCCGGCCTCCGGTGCGAAACAGTGGTGGACGTCGTCGCACACCGTGCAATTGGGCGCCTTGCAGATCAGGACACCGTCCCGCTCGCAGAGCTGGCGGTAGAAGAACTTCTTCCACTTCATGTCATGGACATTACATGCGGCCAGCGCGGCGAAATGCCGGTGCATCAGGCGGCCCAACTCGCTGCGATGGGTCAGGCCCAGATCCTGCCAGAGGTGGTTGGGTCCAAGGCTGCGCCTGGCGATGATGGTTGCGAGCCAGTTCTCCGCCAGGACGCCGCGGCTGCGATGATCCAGCAGCAACCGGCGGAGGTCGTCCTCCTCCAGTGCGCCGGGATCGGATGCCGACCCGGCGTCAGCCGGCAGCGCCTCCATCAGGGGCAGCACCTGCGGAAAATACGTCGCGGCGACGCCGATCAGCCCCTGACGGTCCAGGCCGAGAGCGCGCGGGAGGGCCGCCGCCCCGGTGCCGCCGGCGAGCGCCAGGGCCGAGGCGAACACGTGGCGGTCGAACGGATCCCCCCGGCCGGCGGACACCAGGATGTCGTAACGAAGCGCGGTTTCGGTCAACCGCGACCTCGGGTCAGGCGACAGCGGCGATCACCTGCGCGCTCTTGCCACAGACCCGGGTACAAGCGCCACAGCCGATGCACTTGCCCCTGCCCTCATCGCTGACGGTCATCACCATCCGTTCGGCGTCGTCGTCGTCCGCGGCGATCAGGCCACCGTCCTCATCCACGCCCATCATCCGGAACACACCCTGGCCGCATACCTTGAAGCAGCGACCGCAGCCGATGCAGGCCTTGGGGTCCACGGAGTCCACGTAGGCCGGCTGCCACGGCGTGCCGTCCCGGGTGAGATACTGCACGGTTGTCATGGTCGCGTCCCTCCTCTGCTATCGCTGTTGTGAGAGCTTGTGATCAGGCCAAGGCCACTTCGGGGTGGCGGTTGACCGCGGCGACCCCCGCCGCCACCAGACCCTCGCCTTCGGCCGCAAGATGGGTCAGCGTGTCGAAGCCGAAGCGGTGCACGTCCCGGAGCTGGCGGCTCAGCACCACCAGCATGCCGGCAATCACCACCACCCGGCCGTAGCCTTCACGGGAGAGCTGCAGCATCGGCGTGGCGATCACTCCGGCCTCGTCGGAAATGAGCAGAGCCACGGCATCGTAGAACTGCTCCAACCGCCACAGCACCTTGGCATCCGGGTCGGCGATGATCGGGATCTGCCGGCGCTGCTCCCGGGTGAGGACGAAGGGGGCCAAGAGCGCCGTATCGGGCTTCTGGTCCCACATCCCGGTGGTGTCGTGGGCCCGGATCTGGCGGACGAGACTTCTGATGAACGAGGTCTCCAGGGCCGCGGTATCGGCCGGCGAGGGGGCGGCGACGGCGGCTGCGGCGTCCTTCATCGCGGCAACTCCCCTTCCAGGAACGCGAGATCGGTGGTGCGCTCGCCGCCCAGGGCCTTGCGCAGCCACGGCGGCGGCGTGCCGTTGATCATCGCCTGGAGGCGGTCCAGGATCTGGCTGATCGGTTCGGGGCGCGGCAGCTTGACGGGGTGGATCTTGCGGTTGACCACCCGCGCCGCCGCCGGCCCGCCAATGGCCAGCACGAACAGCAGCGCGCAGCCCTCCAGCGCCTCCACCCGCGGCGTCAGCCGATCTTCGTGGGCTTCGGCGTGCAGGCCGTCCTCGTTGCTGGCGATGTCGAAGCGGACCGCCTCGACGAACCGGTAGCCGTCCGGCCCGATATCGAAGATCGCCAGGTTACGCGCCCCGGCGAAGTGTGCATCCATGGTCTTGAGGTCTTGGGTCGCGAACGCGATCTTCATGTGTCCTCCTTCGCCGGCCGCGGTCCGGCCGGACAGGCTGCTGGAATCGGCGTCAACCAGCCGCAAGCGTCGCATCGAAGTGGCGGCCATCGCTCTCTCTCTCGCCAGGATCCTCACCCGCGGGGTGCGGATGCGCGTCGTCATGCTCCATCAGAAGGTTGCCGAGGGCGAACACCAGGTCGCGGGTACCGCGGTAGCCGACACTGACCCGCTGCGGCGCGCCCAGGCGGTCGTAGACCGGGAAGCCGGCCCGAAACAGCGATGCCCCCAGCCGGTCCGACAGGGCCTTGGCGTGGGAACTGGCCACGATCAAAGCAGGGCTCGGCCCCAGATCCCGTTCCAGGTCGTCGAGATCGCCGACCATCACGGACTCTGCCGGTACGCGGTCGGCTGCCGGGGTCGCGGCGGTGGTCACCACCCGCGCCACCGTGCACCCGAGGTCCGCCAGGATGCCGCTCATGGCCAGAGCGAGGTCGGGGTCGCCGGCGACCGCGGCCTTACGCCCGCCGAAATAAAAGTGCCCGTCCAGCATGGCGTCCACCAAGCGGCTCCGCTGCCGGCGAAGTCGTTCGTTGGGGCCGTTGCCGCTCACCTCCATCAGCGCCGCCACGAAGGCATCGAACGCCTCCAGCCCGGTCACCCGATCGAACACGGTGAACGGCACCCCGGTTCGTTCCGCCAGGGCTTCGGCCGCCGGGCGCATCTGTTCGCCGATGGCGAGGGTAATCACCGACTCCCCCATGCCGCGGATCAGGTCGGCGGGCGTGCCGCCCAGGCTGGTGGGCACGAAATCATCGGGGACGTGGCCGTCCAGCGAGCCCGAGAGGTCGGGCAGCACGATCACCCTGAGCCCAAACCCCTCGATGGTCTCGCGCAGTTCCTCGACATCGCCAGGCGACAGGTGGCTGCCGGCCAGAAGGTTGACCCGGCGGAGGGTGCGGCGGCGACCGGCGGGCTCCACCAGCGCGTTCACCATCGCCGTGACCGCCCGTGACCAGCCTACTTCCAGGCCGCCGGCGTAATCGGGGGTCGAGGCCAGGATGACATCCAGGTCCTGCCACTCGGGGTGGCGTTCGACGATGAACGGCAATTCGGCAGAAATGTCGTCGTCTCGGGTTTCGGTGAGCGCGGTGGTGCAGATGCCGATGACCCGGGGGTGGGCCCGGTCGTAGATGGTGGCGATGGCCTGCTCCACATTGTCGGCACCGCCGAGGATGGTGCTGAGCTCGCTCATCGCCGTGGTCTGCAGCGGGATGGTCTCGCGGAAATGGCGGACCGCCAGCACCAGGGAAAACGCCGTGCAGCCCTGGCCGCCATGCAGCATCGGCAGGCAGCGATCGATGCCCAGAAATGCGAGCGCTCCACCCAGCGCCGGGCTCAGCTTCAACGGATTGACCGCAGCGGCCTTGGCGACTTTGCCGAAGTCAGTCATGGTGCGCCTCCCGCGGCCGGTCCCACGGCGCCGGTCGGCGTAGCTGCCGCCAGATGGGATTGTGCAAGCACCGGTCGATCTGGCGGGCGAAGGTGACCATGCCGGTATAGCCGGCGTAGCCGTGATGACGCTCCTGGTTGATGTCCAGCCAGGGCGTGCGCGTCTTCAGGGCGACGAACTGGGTGCGGCCGCCGGACATCAAAATGTCGGCGTCGCCCCGCTTCAGCCGCGCATATAGCTCCTTGGCCGGGATCTGGCCGAACAGGTCCGCCTCCGCGCCGATCAGCGCCCGGGCCCGGGCCTTGTCTTCTTCGGTCGACTTGCGGACCGAGGTGCCGATGACGACCATGCCGAGTTCATGCAGCGCCGCGATCATCGACCACGACTTGACCCCGCCGGTGTAGAGAAGCACCCGCTTGCCGGCGAGGCGCTCCCGGTAAGGCACAAGCGCGGCCGCCGTCCTGGCTTCCTCTTCGGCCACCAGCGCTTCGGTGCGGGACAGAAGGTCGTCCGGCGCACCCTGCTCCACGAGCAGGCGCGCCAGGGTGCGGAGTGCCGTCGAGGTTTCGCCCACGCCGTAGAACGAGCCCTCGAAGAACGGAATGCCGTAGCGGGCTTCCAGCTCCCGCGCCATGGACACCAGGGCCTGGGAGCACACCACCATGGCCGCCCGGGCACGGTGGACCGAGGCGACGTCGGCATAACGGCCGTCACCGGTGATCGAGGCGAGCATCCGGATGCCGAGACGGTCCAGCAGTGGCGTCACCTGCCACAACTCACCGGCGACGTTGTATTCGCCGAGAACGGCGATGTCAGTCGGGGTGCGATGCGCCGGCTCCCGGGTGCCGATGACGTGGTCCAGCAGCGCCCGCCCGGCCAGCTTGTTGCCGAAGTTCTTGGAGCCGGCGAAGCCCGGCGCGATCACCGGGATCACCGGGGTGGCGAACTGTTCGGTCGCGATGCGGCACACCGCTTCGACGTCGTCGCCGATCAGGGCCGAGACGCAGGTGACATAGACGAACACCGCCGGCGGACGGAACCGCTCGACGATCTCACGGATGGCGCGGTACAGCCGCCGCTCGCCGCCATGGATGATGTCCAGTTCCGACATGTCGGTGGTGAAGCCGGTGCGATAGAGACCAGGGCCACTGGAGAGCGCGTTGCGGCTGTCCCAGCTGTTGCCCTCGCAGGCGATTGGGCCATGCACCAAGTGGGCCGCATCGGCAATGGGCTGAAGGGCGATCTTGGCGCCGTCGAAGGCGCAGCCGCCGGCCGCCGCTCCCGGCTGCAACGTCACCGCCGAGCAGCCCCGCTTGCGGTCGCGGTCGCTCTTGTCGCGGTTGACGGCGCAGCCAGGTTCCTGGAACGCCGCAGCGAGCTTCTTGTCGAGCATGGCGTGCGCCTCCCTGCCAGCGCTTGCCTTGAGCCGGGCGGCGCCGATCACCGCCGCCCGACTTGCCTGGGCTTCCAGGTCAGCGGGTCAGATCGAAGCTGATGTCGTTGACACCCGCCTGGTCACTGGCCGCGTCCAGCCCGTCCAGGATCTTGTCGAGGATGCGGACCAGCACGTGCAGCCCGCCCTGGTAGCCCCAGGTCGGAAAGCGGTGGTGATGGTGCCGGTCGAAGATCGGGAAGGTCAGCCGGATCAGCGGCGTGCCGGTATCCCGCTCCAGGTACTTGCCGTGGCTGTTGCCGATCAGGAAGTCCGCCGGCTCGGTGAACAGCAGCGAGCGCAGGTGCCACAGGTCGGCGCCCGGCCACACCTGGCCGCCGGCCCCGTAGGGCGAGGCTTCCAGGGTCGTCCGCAGCTTCTTGGCCCAGGGCTTGGTGCCGTTGGTGGCCAACAGGTGCCTGGGCTCGGCTCCCATCTCCGTCAGGAACCGGGCCATCCCCGTGACGAAGTCGGGGTCCCCGTACACCGCAAAGGTCTTGCCGTGGACGATGCTCATGGAGTCGGCAAGGGCGTCGACCAGCCGGCCGCGTTCCTTCAGCAACGCCTCCGGAATCGGCCTGCCGGTGAGTTCCGACACCTTGGTCAGGAACTCGTCGGTGGCGCCGACCCCGAGGGGGTAATGGAAGGAGGCGACCTCGTGGCCCTGGGCCTTGGCCAGCTGCAAGGACTTCTTGCTGCAGTATTCCTGCAGCGACAGCGTCGCCTTGGCGTCCTGCGCCGCCTTGCCCGCCTCGATGCTGGTGCCGCCGTCGTACATGCGGAACTGCCCATCGCTGGGCGTATCATAGACGTCCGACGGGTCGGGCAGGATGGTGTGGGCAACGCCCATGAGATCGAGCATGCGCTTGAGTTCGCGGTTGTTGCCGACGCAGTAGCCATCGAAGCCGGGGATGATGTTGATCGACTCGCCCGGTGTCCGTTCCCGCCCCTGCCACAGATGGGAGAGGATGCCTTCCAGCATGTTGTCGTAGCCGTTGACGTGGCTGCCGTGGAACGCCGGGGTGTGGGCGAACGGAACGTCGAAGTCCTTCGGGACCGAGCCCTGCTCCTTGGCGTTGCCGATGAAGGCATGCAGATCGTCGCCGATCACCTCGGCCATGCAGGTGGTGGAGACGGCGATCATCTTCGGCTCGTACAGCGCGTAGGCGTTGGCCAAGCCGTCCACCAGGTTGCTGAGGCCGCCGAACACCGCCGCGTCCTCGGTCATCGACGAGGAAACGGCCGAGGCCGGCTCCTTGAAGTGGCGCGACAGGTGCGAACGGTAGTAGGCGACGCAACCCTGGGAGCCGTGCACGAACGACAGCGTGTCGGCGAAGCCGGCGGCGCAGAACACCGCCCCCAACGGCTGGCACGCCTTGGCCGGGTTGATGGTGAGTCCTTCACGGGCGAAGTTCTTTTCCCGGTACTCCTGGGACTTCGTCCACTCGGCGATTTCCTTGACCCGCTCCGGGGAATGCAGGCACTCGAACTGTTCCCGCTTCTCCCGCAGCATCTCCTGATATTCGGGCTCGCGGAACAGCTCCGCGTGGTCTTTTACCTGTTCAATGCTCTGAGGCATGGATCCTAACCTTTCTTCCGTTCAGGTCGGGCGACGGCGGGGCCGGTCAGGCCGCCGCCGACGCTGGCGCCTTGAACAGGCTCCAGACCGGGTTGTTGACCGCCATGTCCATGTCCCGGGCGAAGATGGCGAAGCCGTCGTAGCCGTGGTAGGGACCGGAGTAATCCCACGAGTGCACCTGGCGGAACGGCACGCCCATCTTCTGGGTGGAGTATTTCTCCTTGATGCCGGAGCCGACCAAGTCGGGGCGGATCCGCTCGATGAACTTCTCGAGCTCGTAGCCGGTGACGTCGTCGAAGATCAGGGTGCCGTCCTTGACGTAGCTCATGGTGCGCTGGTAGTCGTCCTTGTGGGCGAACTCGTAGCCGGTGGCGACGATTTCCATGCCCAGGTCCTCGTACGCATTGATCATGTGGCGCGGCCGCAGGCCACCGACGTAGAGCAGCACCTTCTTACCCTGAAGACGGGGCTTGTACTTGGCGATCACCGCTTCCGCCAAGGGCTTGTACTTGGCGATCACCTTCTCCGCGTTTGCCTTGATTGTGTCGTCGAACCGCTCGGCGATTGCCCGCAGCGACATCTCGATCCGGGACGGGCCGAAGAAGTTGAACTCCATCCACGGCACGTTGTGCTTCTCCTCCATGTGCCGGGCGATGTAGTTCATCGACCGGTAGCAGTGGATGAGATTGAGCTTGCCCTGGGGCGCACGCTCCAGTTCGGCGAGGGTGCTGTCGCCGGTCCACTGGGCGATGACCCGAAGGCCCATCTCCTCCAGCAGCCGGCGGGACGACCAGGCATCGCCGCCGATGTTGTAGTCGCCGATCACCACCACGTCGTAGGGACCGGGCTCGAAGCCCGCTTCCGGTTCGCCCTTGTCCAGCACCCAGTCGCGGATCACGTCGTTGGCGATGTGGTGGCCGAGGGACTGGGAGACGCCGCGGAACCCTTCGCAACGCACCGGGATCACCGGCTTGCCGATGTCCTTGGCCTTCTCCCGGGAGACCGCCTCGATGTCGTCGCCGATCAGGCCGACCGGGCATTCCGACTGCACGCTGATGCCGTTGGCGAGCGGGAACAGGGCCTCGATCTCGTCGATGATGATCTTCAGCTTCTTGTCGCCGCCGAAGACGATGTCCCGCTCCTGGAAGTCGGAAGTGAACTGCATGGTGCCGAAGGTGTCGACGCCGGTCAGGCCGGTGTAGTAGTTGCGCCGCTGCGCCCAGGAGTACATGCCGCAGCCCACCGGCCCGTGGGAGATGTGCACCATGTCCTTGACCGGGCCCCACACCACCCCCTTGGAGCCGGCGTATGCGCACCCGCGGATGGTCATGACGCCGGGAATGGACTTCACGTTGGACTTGACGCTGCACTCCGAGGCGCCGTCCTCCCCGGCGCTGGCCACGTTGAGGTGCTTGCGCCGGCGCTTGGCCGATTTCTCGGGGTAGGCCTCCAGCACCTCTTCGATCAGGTGCTCATGGAAGTCCTTGTCGCTGCTGTATTCGAAACTCATCGTCATTCTCCTCAAGCAAGCGGCGTTTGATACGAGCCGGATCAGGCGCTGACCGCCTCGCGCGCGGCCGCTTCCTTGGCCTCCAGCTCGGCAATCATGTCCTCGTCGGACTTGAGGATGCCGAACTCCATCAACATGTCCTCGAGCTCGTCCATGCTGACCGGGGTTGGGATCACCCCCTTGCCGGAGTTCTCGTGGATCTTGCGGGCGAGCGCCCGGTACTCGTCGGCCTGCTTGGCGTCGGGCTTGTACTGGATCACCGTCATCCGCCGGAGTTCGGCGTGCTGCACGATGTTGTCGCGGGGGATGAAGTGGATCAGCTTGGTGCCGAGCTTGCCGGCCATCGCCTCGGCCAGTTCGTACTCCTGGTCGGTCTGGCGGGAGTTGCAGATCAGGCCGCCCAGGCGGACGCCGCCGGTCTTGGCGTACTTCAGGATTCCCTTGGAGATGTTGTTGCAGGCATAGAGCGCCATCATCTCGCCAGACATGACGATGTAGATTTCCTGGGCCTTGTTCTCGCGGATCGGCATGGCGAAGCCGCCGCACACCACGTCGCCCAGCACGTCGTAGACCACGTAGTCCATGCCCTCGTAGGCGCCGTTCTCCTCCAGGAAGTTGATGGAGGTGATGACGCCGCGCCCGGCGCAACCGACGCCCGGCTCCGGACCGCCGGATTCCACGCAGTTGACGCCGCCCTGGCCGATCCGGAGCACGTCCTCCAGCTCCAGGTCCTCGACAGAGCCGGCGTCCGCCGCCATCTGCAGCACCGTCTGCTGCGCCTTGGCGTTGAGGATCAGCCGGGTGGAGTCGGCCTTGGGGTCGCAGCCGACGATCAACACCTTCTGGCCCATCTCGGCCAGCCCCGCGATGGTGTTCTGGGAGGTGGTGGACTTGCCGATACCCCCCTTGCCGTAGAACGCAATCTGTCGCAGTCCACTCATCACTCTCTCCTCGTCTCGTGATGTAAAACCGGTTGGGCAGGTCATGCCCTCTGGGCACCTTGTTGCAACCCACGTGCCAGCCGCGGCGTCGGTGCCCCGGGGGCCCCTCGCGGGCCAAGCATTCCCAAGGGTTAGCCGACACTGTCCGGGCCGGCGGCGGCCTCAACGCGGCTGTTGGGAACCCGACAAAGCGGACCGGATTGTCCGATCCTCAACACCGATGGGGATGAGGTCCCGGGCTGCGCCTCGCCAGGGCGGATCTCGGGTCGTGATCGCCGGCGCAGCGACGCGATCCACGCCATTCACCCCCCAGGACTCGCCGTCAATGGACGGCTTCGGCTTCGCCTCGCCGTGACGAGGAAAGGCACTGTCGCGAACTCTCCCCGTCATCGCGAGCGCAGCGACGCGATCCACCTCGTTCGCCCCCCAGGACTCACCGTCAATGGACGGCTTCGGCTTCGCCTCGCCGTGACGAGGAAGGGTACTTCCGCACCGGGAGGGTGAGGTTTCGTGGGAGAGTTCTGGGGAGAAAGGTTGTCAGGTGGTCCGGACGGACGGTATGGATAACCCTTGGCACGAAGCTTGCTTCAAATACGATGATCTCGGCCACCGGCGCCGGGGGAAGGGGATCGCGTGTCCGCATCACCGCAAACCGGCGCCTGGCGCCGTGGTCACAGCACCAACCTGGTCGGCATCCCGACGGACCTGCTGGCCAGTGCCGCGTTCAACGACGCCGCACCGGTTCTGCACATCGCCGGCGCCCGCGAGGCCCATCACCATCTGTTCACCATGCTGGACGCAGCCAGCGACAGCGCCCGTGCCGCCCAGCTGTTCGAGGACTACATGGCGGTGGTATTCGGCCTGCACCCCGAACAGCGCATGGCCCCGCGCAAGCCCGGCGAACGGCGGCGCTATCGCTCCAGCTACCTCCGGCTGCTGCGCGGCTGGGCCTTCGATTCCAACGGCGCCGAGGCGGCTGTGCTGAAGGGCTGGGTGGAGAGCCGCTTCGGCCTGCTGCCGACCTTCCATTGCGCGCCGATCGACCGCTTCGCCGCCCCCGCCTGGGCCCGCTACGTCGAGGAGAAGATGGGCAGCCGATTCCACAACAACGCGATCTATGGCCAGCTCGATCTGCTGTACGAGTTCGCCCAATGGCGGCTTGGCCGCGACGGTCCGGCGGATCGCCGCCTGCTGCTCTACCGCGGCGTGAACGATTTCGACGAGCACCCGCTGATCGAGCGGATCGATCGGCGCACCGTGGTGATTCGACTGAACAACGTCACCTCCTTCACCGAGGACCGCGATATCGCGACCTGTTTTGGGGCCTATATCCTGGAGACCTGGGTGCCGACCGCCAAGATCCTGTTCTACAACGCGCTTCTGCCGCAGCACGCGGTCAAGGGCGAGGGCGAGGTGATCGCCATAGGGGGTGATTTCCGGGTCCAGGCCACCTACTACTGAGCAGCCGCAAGCCGCTCGCCCAGGGCAGGGCGCTCGTTCGCCCGACGGATGTCTGCAACCCTGCACCGGTCCCGGGATCACGCCTAGATCATGCCCATGAAGCTGGACACCATCCTGGATCGGGCGCTCGGCGCCTACCTCGGCTTTGCCGTGGGGGACGCGCTCGGCGCCACCGTGGAGTTCATGACCCCGAACGAGATCGCCGCCCGGCACGGCTACCACTGCCGGATGATCGGCGGCGGCTGGCTCGACCTCAAGCCGGGGCAGGTGACCGACGATACCGAGATGACGCTGGCGGTAGGACGCACCCTGATCGACCGGCGCGGCATGGATGCCGCGGCGCTGTGCGCGGCCTTCGCGACGTGGCTCCGTGATGTGCCGGTGGACGTGGGCAACACCTGCCGGCGCGGCATCCGCCGCTTCATCGTCGACGGTTCCGTGACGGCGCCGTTCAACGAAGGCGACGCCGGCAACGGCGCCTGCATGCGCAACCTGCCGGTGGCGCTGGCCACCCTTGACGATCCCGACCGCTTCCGCGCCTGGACCGTGATCCAATGTCGCACCACCCATCACCACCCATTGTCCGACGATGCGACGCTGGCGGTGGGGCGGATGGTGCAGCGCTTGGTGCTGGGCGGCGGCATGCCCGATTGCCGGGCCGAGGCCCGGGCGCTGACCGAACGCCACCCGGCCTTCCGCTTTGAAAAGTATCGCGGCCCCTGCTCGGCGTTCGTGGTGGATACGGTCCGGACGGTGCTCCACCACTATTTCCGTACCGATTCCATACGGGCCTGCATCGCCGACACCGTCAACCAGGGGGGCGATGCCGATACTGCCGGCGCCCTCGCCGGCATGCTGGCCGGCGCCACCTATGGTGCGGCGGCGATCCCCGCGCCGTGGCTCAAGCGCCTGGACAAGGCGGTGGCGGCCGAGATCCGCGCCCAGGTGCCGGCGCTGCTGGCCCTCGCCGGGGTGCGATGAGAGGGGTGGGGAAACCCGCCGCTGAAGAACTCAATCCGCGTCGGCGAGGCCTGGCCGGCGGGTCCGCCGGCACCAATCGCTCGCCAGCTTGAAAGCCGATCAATAGCGGAAACGGGGCCAGCGCCTTTTTTTGCTGCGCGGACGGGAACCGTCACCCCATTGAGATTGTCCAACAGTGAAGGGCAGGGCTCGGGTCGAGCGCCGATCAGGAGAATCGCCGCTGTTTCAACTGCCGATCACACGTCAGGAGGCGTCATGCCGCCCGGCACGTAAGCCGCGAAGATCGCCGAACCAATGATCCCGGCTGCGGCGTGGCGGCATTTTGCCGGACCGCAAAACCGGTCCCCGTGCCCCGCTGCCGTCATCGAGCCTGACCCGCGGCGGAGCCAACGACACCCGGTAGCAGAGCAACAATGGAGAGTTCAGATGCGAACACTACTCGCCACCTTGATCGCTGCGGGCGCTCTCGCGTTCGCGCCGATCGACACAGCCCGTGCCGACGACCCGCCGGAATTCATGACGGAAACCTGGCCGGAGCGGGCCGTGTCGGGTGCATGGGAGGAGTACCAAGCCGTGTTCGACCCGGACGGGGCCTTGGACGCGAAGACCAAGGCTTTGATCGCGCTGGCCGTATCGGCGAAGGTTCCGTGTGAGTACTGCGTCTACTATCATACCGCCTCCGCCAAGTCGCACGGTGCGACCGACGAACAGATCATAGAGGCATTGGCCTCCGGTGCCCTGGTCCGCAAGTGGAGCAATCAGTTGCAGGGCACTCTCTACGATATGGATGAGTGGCGCGCGAAAGTCGACGCCATGTTCACCGAAGACTAACACACACACTGACGTTCCGCCTATTCACTGGCCAGAGCCGCTCCCTCGGCGGCTTTGGTTTTTTGTCGGCGTCATGCGTGCCGATCCTCCGAGGGCGGGCCGATGAGCGGACGGGCTCAACGCCCGGCAGGTGAAGGCCCGGCCGGGCCGGATTCGGTGCGGCCGGCCTCCAACGTCCGGACCGTGGTGGTGCCATAGGCTTGGGTGCTGCCGGCAGGGTCGGCGGCGACGGTGACGCGGGTGCGGCTGGACGCCTTCCGGACGCCGGTCGCACCGTCGGGATACCGCCCGGCAGTCAGGGTCCCTGCCGCCGCCGTGCCGGTCGCGGTTACCCGGCCGCCGGCGGCTCGCACCTGAGAGGTCGCGCTGGCATAGCCGGTCCGGAGGCCGGCGCTACCGTCGTCGAACCGGCCGGCCGCCAGCTCGCGGCTCTGGACGCGGTCCGGGGGCGCCGCCATCGCTTCCGCGCCGGCGAGGCCGACAACCGCGCAAACCGCCGCCAGCAGCGGCGCACGGATCCATCGGGACATGCTCTTTCTTCCCCGCTTCGGCTGCCGGCTCAGCGGCACGTGACGGCAACGGTCGAGCCGGTGCCGGGGGTGGTGATCACACTGAGCCCGCGACCATCGCCGATGGTGGTGGTGGCGGTGGCCCGGCCGCCGCCGACGGTGACCGAACTTGAGATCCCGCCGGCACCGCTGCCGCCGCTCATTACCGCGGCAGCACTGTTGTCGCCGCTCTGGATCACCGTGATCGCCCGGCCCGGCGGGCACCGGTAGTGGCGCTGCTGCCCGCCCGGATCGACCACCACCACCTCGGCCACACCATCGACGCCGGTGCTGTGCCACCATGTGGTGGCGGCTCCGGAGCCGCTGTCCGCCGACACCCATGACTGTTGCGCCATCGCCCCGCCGGCGGCGAGCATCGCCGCCGCCATCACCGCGGCCGATCCGCTGATCCATGCCTTCATCGATCGTCTCCCTTCATCGGATTGGAGGATGGGGGCGGCAGCGCCGGCGCCGGCGACACCGCGCCCCAGGCTCATTCAAGCGGCCATAGCGCCGCCCGCTCAGTCGCGGTAGCCGCGGTCGCGGCCCTTGCCCCGTTCCGGCCGATGGCTCCGGCCGAATGCGGCCCGGTCGGAACCGACGAAGCTGCCGCCGGTACCGACGGTCGTGCCCACCTGGCCATGGCCGATGGCGGTGCCGCCGGTGCCGACGGTCGAGCCGGCACCGCCGCGTCCCGAGACACTGCCGCCGGTCCCGACAGTGCTGCCCACCTGGCCGCCGTAAATCGCGGTGCCGCCGGTGCCCACGGTGGACCCGGCACCGCCGTGTCCGGAGAAGCTGCCACCGGTGCCGACGGTGGTGCCGATCTGACCATCGTAGATCACCGTGCCGCCGGTCCCGATGGTGGACCCGGTGCTGCCGGCCAGCGTGAAGCTGCCGCCGGTGCTCACCGCGCTGCCCACCATGTCCGCCTGGCTCACCCCGGTGCCGGCCAGCAGCGCCGCCGCGGCGACGGCGGCCAAGGCCGCCCGTGCCGATTGGCGACGCCGGCTGCCGTTCGCCCCGAAGCCGAGCCGATCAAAAGCGTGGAGCTGTCGCATCGTCATGTCGAGTTCTCCTTCTGGCTGTGGTCCGCAGCCGCGCGGACCCTCTCATCCGGTTCACCACCAGGCCCGCCGGCCGGCCGAACGGCCGTCGCCACCTGGCCTGCCGAGCGGTTTACGAAACCGCGGCTGAACCGGTCATGAACAGGGCGGACGGGGGTGCGATCAGGCCGCTGGCAGGGTCAGCGCGACACGAAGGCCGCCTTCGGGCGCGTCCCCCAGGGTCAGCCGGCCGCCGTAGAGCTTGGCGAGATCGACGACGATGGCGAGGCCGAGGCCGCTGCCCGGGGCGGATTCGTCGAGGCGGGTACCGCGCGCCAGGGCGTCGCGGCGGCGGTCCGCCGGCAGTCCCGGCCCGTCGTCGTCGATGGTGACGGCGAGCCCGCGATCGGACTGCGCCACTGCCACCCGGACCCGGGCGCGGGCCCATTTGGCGGCGTTGTCCATCAGGTTGCCCAGCATCTCCTCCAGGTCCTCGCGCTCCCCCGCGAACACCGCATCGGCCGTTATGCTGCACTGGAAGTCGAGCGGCTTGTCCGCATGGATGCGCAGCAGGGTGCGGCGCAGGGTGTCCACCACCGGGGCGACCGGGGTGCGGGCGCCCAGGATCCGCCCGGCACCGGCGCTCCGCGCCCGCGCCAGGTGGCGGTCCACCATCCGGGTCATCAGGCCGACCTGCTGGGCGACCAGACCCGCCGCCACCTCGCCGTGCAGGCTCGCCTCGTTGCGCAGCACTGAGAGCGGGGTCTTGAGCCCGTGCGCCAGGTCGCCGAGATGGCGCCGCGCCCGCTCCAGGATCGCCGCGTTGTGGTCGATCAGGGCGTTGAGCTCGGCGGCAATGGGCGCGAGTTCCTTGACGTAATCCGCATCGAGACGCTCGGCACGGCCGGCGCGGACCTCGCCCAGCGCCCGACGCATCCGCCACAGCGGGCGGAGGCCGAACCGCACCTGGATGAACAGCGCGATCAGCAGCCCGCCGCCGAGCCCGGCCAGCATCCAGGTGAGGGTCCGCTGCACCGGCCTGATCTCGGCGGTGATCACCCCCTCCTCCGCCGCAACGGCATAGCGGAACAGCCGGTCGTCATCCGGCAGGGTGAGGTCCCGGACCAGCGCCCGAAGCCGCTGGCCCTCCGGCCCCTCCAGCCGCAGCCAAGCGGCGTGGCCCGCCGCCGCCGGCGGGTCGATCGCCAGTGCCTGATCCCACAGGGAGCGCGAGCGCAGCACCGGATCGCCACCGTCGCCCACCTGCCAGTACCAGCCGGAGAAGGGCCGCTCGAACCGGGGATCGGTGAGCTCCGGCGCCAGGGTCAACCCGGTCGTGCCGTCCTCGGTCTCGCTGGCGGCGACCAGCGCATCCAGATGGATGGCGAGGCGCTGCTGCAGGCCCTGCTCGGCATGGCGCTCCAGAAAGGCGGAGACCACCACCCCGGCCGCCAGCAGGGCGGCGGCGATCCACACCCCGGCGCCGGCGATCAGCCGGGTGGTGAGGGAGCTACTCCGCACCCGGCTCCGGCTCGCACACCAGCTGGTAACCGAGACCGCGGGTGGTCCGGATGAACTCGGCGCCGATCTTCTTGCGTACGCGCCGCACGAACACCTCGATGGTGTTGGAATCCCGGTCGAAGTCCTGGCTGTAGATGTGCTCGATCAGCTCGCTGCGGGAAACCGGCCGGCCGCGATGATGGGCCAGGTAGGCCAGCAGCTTGTACTCGTGGGCGGTGAGCACCACCGGCGCGCCGTCCAGGCTGACCTTGGAATTGCCGAGGTCGATGCTGAGCGGGCCGCACACCAGGGTCGAGCTGGTGTGGCCGCTGGCCCTTCGGATCAGGGCGCGGAGGCGGGCCAGCAGTTCCTCCAGGTGAAAGGGCTTGACCACGTAGTCATCGGCACCGGCGTCGAACGCCGCCACCTTCTCGTGCCAGCGGTCGCGCACGGTCAGCACCAGCACCGGCATGCGCCGGTCGTTGCGACGCCAGTCGGTGAGTACCGCGACCCCGTCGATGACCGGCAGGCCAAGATCGAGAATGACCGCGTCGTAGGATTCGGTGTCGCCGAGGAACTGACCCTCCTCGCCGTCATGGGCGAGGTCGACCGCGTAATGGTGGGCAGTGAGCGCCTCCGCCATCTGCCGCGCCAGATTGCGGTCGTCCTCGACCACCAGGATCCGCATCAGCGACGGCCGCCGCCCCGGCCCTGCCCGCGCGCACCGGCGATCTCGGCCGTTCCGGCATCCACCATGACGGCGATGACATGCCCCTCCGGGGTCTGCACCCGCACCTCATACCGCCAGTCGGCGGGTGGACCGCGGTCCAGCAGCTTGACGTCCAGCACCGTACCCGGGTAGGCGCGGCGGACGCTCTCCAGCACCTCGCTGAGCGGCCGGATATCGCCGGCGCGAACTGCCTCCCGGGCTCGGTCGTGGCCGCGCCCCTGGCCATGAGCCGGGAACGCGGCCGCCGCCAACAGCCCGACCATCGCCGCCATCAGGAACCGCCGTCGTGTCACCCGCAGGCACTCCGCATCCCCTGCCCCTCGCCGGAACCGAGAACCGACAATATGGGTGCATCGCCGGCCGCACCAAAGCCCCATCGCACGGGCCTGCCGGGACCCGCCCTCAAGCGGAGCGATCGCTGAAACGGCCCCGGCCGCCCCTCGGCTCAGACGGGGAACGACCGTCAGTGGAGCGCGGTCGCAACCCGCACGGCGGCATCGCTGCCTGCCTCCCGGGGGATGGTCAGCACCGGGGTGGCGGCGGCCGAGGCGGAGATGGTCGGGACCACCGGCCGCGGCCGGACCTTCAGCCCCCACGGCACCCGGGTCTGCCGGTCGGCATCCACCCGATCGAGCTGCGCCTGGGTGAGCCCGCGTGCCCACGCGAGGTTGGCGCCGCGCAGATCGGCGTTGTCCAGCCGGGCAGCACCGAGCCGCGCCCCCCGCAGATTGGCGCGGTGCAGGTCGGCATCGGTGAGGTCCGCCCCTTGCAGATCGGCACGGCGAAGATCCGCCTGGCGCAGGTCGGCCCAGCGCAGCAGGGCGTTGCGCAGCCGCGCCCGGGGCAGCCGTGCCTCGTGCAGGTCGGCCCCCTCCAGATCGGCGTCGCTGAGATCAGCCCGCCGCAGGTTGGCGCCGTGGAGATCGGCATCGGCCAGCAGGGCGCCCTTGAGGTCGGTGCCGTGCAGGTCGGCATGATCAAGGGCGGCCTGCTTGCCCACCTCCCAGCCGGAGACCACCCATGCCTGATGCCGTTCCAGCGCTGCCCGCAGCACCGGTGACAACGCCACCGGCCGCACCGGGTGACCGGTCCAGGCATGAACGTGGGTCACTGCGCCGCGGCGAAGCAGGCGCGCGCGCACCCGCTGCACCCGGAACTCCCGCTCCGCCCGGGCCCGGGCTTCCGCCACCGCGCGTTCTGCCGCCCACAGCGCGGCATGGGCGGGACCCCGTGCCGCCCGCGCGGCGCGCTCGGCCCGGTGCAGGGCGGCGCGCTTCAACAGCCACAGACGGATGCGATGCACCCGGACCTGGTAGGCGAGATGCGCGATCGCCCAGCGCAGGTAGTGACGGCCGACCCAGTACGCCAGCCGGAAGGTGCGGTGACAGGTGCGTGCCAGGCGGACCCTGCCCAGATGCAGCAGATACAAAGCCACATCCGCCGCCTCCGCCAGCGGCAGCAGCGCCAGCGCCAGCAACGACACCCGCCAGCGTACGTACTTGACGAACACCTCGGGCGGTGTCGCGACGCGGGCGGCGCCGGCTTCATACCACCGTTCGTGATAGTCGAGATAACCCGGGGTGAACTCGCCCGGTCGAGTGAGATCGCGTACGGTCAACGGCCTAACTCCGGAACAAAAAATGCTGCGCCATTCCGAGAATCGTACCCATCATGAGGTCCGATCCCAAACAGGCCCCTCCCCCGCGGCGACAGGCGATTGCCGAACCCCGCTGACCGGCCGCCGCAACCCAATCTTGATGCCACATCCTGGTTCATCCCCGCCTTCGTTGGCGACAGCCGTTTCGGTGATCACCACCGCCGGCGGCGCCCTTGGACAGAAGGGCGCCGGCGCCCAAGCCAGCATCTCCTGCCACCCTGAATTATACATGAATTCTGTGGCTTGCATACCACCCTGAACGGCTTTTTTGCGCCCTGAGCGGGCCATTTCCGGGGTCCGGAGGCCGGCCGTGGGGATGGGCAGGTGCCCGATGCTTGCAAACCGCCCTCGGGCCACGTAGGTGATACGCTGCGGTGCCCGCACGGGCGGGCCATCAAGGCTTGGGGAGACACAGACATCATGGGTTACAGGGTCGCAGTGGTGGGTGCCACCGGTAACGTCGGCCGGGAGCTACTCGCCATCCTGGCGGAACGGCAGTTTCCGGCGGACGAGGTGGTGGCGCTGGCGTCCGAGCGCTCGGTGGGACGGGAGGTCTCGTTCGGCGAGGATCAAGTGCTCAAGGTTCTCGACCTGGAAAGCTTCGACTTCCACGGCACCCACGTCGTCCTGTCGTCCCCCGGCGCCAAGATATCGGCACGGTTCGCCCCGCGGGCGGCGGCGGCCGGGGCGGTGGTGATCGACAACACCTCCCACTTCCGGATGGAGCCGGATGTGCCGCTGGTGGTGCCGGAGGTCAATCCGGCGGCGATCGCCGGGTACCGCAAGCGCGGCATCATCGCCAACCCCAACTGCTCCACCATCCAGATGGTGGTGGCGCTGAAGCCGCTGCATGACCTGGCCCGCATCCGCCGGGTGGTGGTCGCCACCTACCAGTCGGTGTCCGGCGCCGGCAAGGCTGCCATGGACGAGCTGTTCGACCAGACCCGCGGCATCTACGTCAACGAGCCGGCCAGCAAGTACCGGGAAAAATTCACCAAGCAGATCGCCTTCAACGTCATCCCCCACATCGATCGCTTCATGGACGACGGCGCCACCAAGGAAGAGTGGAAGATGGCGGTGGAGACCCGCAAGATCCTGGACCCGGACATCCAGGTGAGCGCCACCTGCGTGCGGGTCCCGGTGTTCGTCGGCCACGCCGAGGCGGTGAATGTGGAATTCGACCAGCCCATCGACGAAGACAGCGCCCGCGCGGCGCTGCGGGCGGCGCCGGGGGTGAGCGTGGTCGACCAGCGGGCCGACGAGGGCTACGTCACCCCGGCCGAATGCGCCGGCGAGGACCCGGTCTACGTCAGCCGCATCCGCAGGGATCCGACCCGCGCCAACGCCCTGAACCTGTGGGTGGTGGCCGACAACCTGCGCAAGGGGGCGGCGCTCAACGCGGTGCAGATTGCCGAGGAACTGGTGCGCGAGCACATGCCGGTGCCGGCCTGATCCTGAGCAGCGCCGTCCGATCCTCCCGGCCCGACAGCGCAGGCGACGCCTGAAGCAGCGGCGTGATTTCGGTTGGCCTGACCGGCACGCCGCTGCAATAATGCCCTCCCGCACCTGCGAAGGCGACGCCGTCGCCACGCCCGGTGGCCCAGGACATTGACGGGAGGAGAAATCACGATGGCCAAGACCGCACGCCCGCGCCGCAGCGTTCTCTATATGCCGGGGTCGAATGCGCGCGCCCTGGAGAAAGCCAAGACCCTGCCCGCCGACGGCTTGATCCTCGACCTCGAGGATGCCGTCGCCCCCGACGCCAAGGAAGTGGCGCGAAAACAGGTGTGCGAGGCGGCCGCCCAGCCCGGCGCCTTCGGCATGCGCGAGGTGATCATCCGGGTCAACGGCTTGGCGACGCCATGGGGCTTTGGCGACATCGTCGCCGCATCGAAGACCGCGGCCGATGCCCTGCTGCTGCCCAAGGTCGAGAGCGCCGACGCGATCCGGCAGATGGAGACCATCATGCGCGCCAACGGCGCGCCCGACTCCATGGCCATCTGGGCGATGATGGAGACGCCGCGGAGCATCCTGGAATCCCAGCGCATCGCCGAGGCGACCCCGCGGATGGGCGGCCTGGTGCTGGGCACATCCGATCTCGCCAAGGATCTGGATTGCGCCCACACCCACGAGCGGCTGCCGTTCATCGTCTCGCTCGGGCTCTCCGTGCTGGCGGCACGGGCGGCACGCCTCGCGGTACTGGACGGCGTCTATCTCGACCTCAACGACGAAGCCGGGTTCGAATTCGCCTGCCAGCAAGGCATGGAGCTCGGCTTCGACGGCAAGACCCTGATCCATCCCAAGCAGGTTGGCCCCTGCAACCGGGCATTCACGCCGAAGGACGCGGACGTGGCTTGGTCCCGCAAGATCATCGCCGCGCACGCGGAGGCGGCGGCGCGGGGCGAAGGGGTCTGCGTGGTGGACGGCCGATTGGTGGAGAACCTGCACGTCGAAAGCGCCAAGACCCTGGTGGCGATGTCGGAGATGATCCAGAAACTGGAGGCGCAGGCCGCCTGATCACGGGCCGACGGTGGGACGCGGTTCCGAACGGGTTCCGCCCGGTGCGGGGGGGCGAGCTCGGCGCTTCAGCCCAGGCTCGCCTCCGCCGTCATCGCCGTCTTACCGTCCGGACCCAGGGCCTCCAGCACGACCGCGCCATCGGATGCCCGCCCGGTCACCCGGAACGGGGCGAGATCGAACAGCGGCGCCAAGCCGCGAAAGCTGAACGACTGGACCCGGCGGTCGGTGTTGCGCCGCACCAGTTCCAGCAGCAGCACCGCGGTGAGCGGGCCGTGCACCACCAGACCCGGGTAGCCCTCGACCTCGGTCGCGTAGGTGCGGTCGTAGTGGATGCGGTGCCCATTGAAGGTGATCGCCGAGTAGCGGAACAGCAGCACCGGATCTGGCCTGATGGTGCGGCTCCAGGCACCGGCGGGCGGCGGCGGCAGCTCCCGGACCGCCGGGGGCGGGACCGGCTGGCCCGGCTCGCCGCGGTAGACGATGTCCTGCTCCTCCTCGATGCAGAGGGCGCCATCCTGGCGGAAGCGGTAGGCGACGGTGACGAAGGCGAGCGTCCCGCTCTTGCCGCTCTTCTCGGCGATCGAGCGGATGACGCCCTCGCGTTCCGCCGGCCGGCCGATGGTGAGCGGCCGGTGGAAGGTCAGCCGCGCTCCGGCGAACATGCGCCGCGGCAGCGAGATCGGCGGCATGAAGTCGCCGCGCATCGGGTGCCCGTCCGGTCCGATCCTGGACTGCGGCGCCTTGGGCAGAAAGTAGAACCAGTGCCATAGCGGCGGCAGCCCGGCGCCGTCGGCACAGCCGGTGTCCGGGTCGTCCAGGGTTGCGGCCGCCATCAAGGCGGGGGCCGGAGCGATGAAATCCTCCACCGTTTCCGTCCGGCCGAGCCATTCGGCGAAGGGTTGCTCCGCGGAGTCCTGCATGATCCATCCCCCCTGACGCGCTTATTGATAACGGATTCTAGCCGTCGACCGGTTCAAGCTCACCTGGTTTTTTCAACTTTCTGGCCGGATTGACCAGAGCCAGAGGAAACCCGAGAAGAGTCCTTGCCAGAACAAGTGATGACACCGACTGCCGACAACGGTTGACGGGAAGGGCTGAAAAGCCGCACACTTCCTCTACCGCTGGTGAAGGGGACCGCGCCGAGGCATTGAATTGAACATGGCTCTCTTCGTCCGGGTGCCGGCAGCATGGCAACTGGCCCGGGACGGCAGCACCGGGTGAGCGGAGCATGCTGCCAACGGACCCGAACGATACGCGCGGATGGGGGAGAAGGCGCATGTCGCAGTCAGCCGAAGCCGGCGGGAGTGGACGAAAGCGACGGTCGCGCGGCCATGACGGCGATGGCTTGCCTCCCCACCTTGCCGCGGCGGAGGGCGAACCGGAACCCGACCCCGCAGCAGCCGGTGCGGGCGAAGCGGCCGGGCCCTCCGGGGCAGCGGAACCCGGCATCAACGCTCCGCCGCCGGAGGCGTCGCCGGAGACGTTGCGGGCGGGGGAAAGGCTGCCGCTGGCCGGGATCCGGGTGATCGATGTGGGGACGTTCCTCGCCGGCCCCTATGCCGCGTCCATCCTCGCGGAGTTCGGGGCCGAGGTGCTGAAGGTGGAGCATCCGATCGCGGGCGACCCGATGCGCCGGTTCGGCACCCCGACCAAGCGGCATGACGCCACGCTGGCTTGGCTGTCGGAAGCGCGCAACAAGAAGTCGGTCACCATCGACTTGCGCCAGCAACGAGGCGTTGAGCTGTTCATCCGCTTGGTCGGCAAGTCGGACGTGCTGATCGAGAACTTCCGCCCCGGGACGATGGAAAGCTGGGGCCTGACCTGGGACGTGCTGTCGGAGGCCAACCCGGGGCTGGTGATGCTGAGGGTCTCCGGCTATGGCCAGACCGGCCCGTATCGCCGCCGGCCCGGGTTCTCCCACATCGCCCATGCCATCGGCGGCCTGTCCTACCTCGCCGGCTTCCCCGGCGAGACACCGGTGGTGCCGGGAACCGCCCCGCTCGGGGACTACATCTCGAGCCTTTACGGCGCCATCGGCGTGATGCTGGCGCTCCGGCACAAGGAGAAGACCGGCAAGGGCCAGGTTATCGACGTCGGCATCTACGAGTCTGTGTTCCGGCTGATGGATGAACTGGCGGCCGCCTACGGCCTGTTCGGCACCGTGCGCGAGCGCGAGGGCGCCGGCAGCTTCGTCGCCGTGCCGCACGGCCATTTCCGGACCCAGGACGACAAGTGGATCGCCATTGCCTGCACCACCGACAAGATGTTCGAGCGGCTGTCCGAGGCGATGGAACGGCCGGAGCTCGCCTCCCACACCCTGTATGGCGAGCAGCGCAAGCGGCTGGCCGCCCGCAACGAGGTCAACAAGATCGTCATTGAATGGGTCGGTTCCCTCAGCCGGGATGAGGTGCTGCGCCGTTGCCTCGACAAGGAGGTGCCGATCGGCAAACTGAACTCCATCGCTGACATCTTCGAGGACGAGCATTTCAAGGCGCGCGGCAACATCGCCGAGGTGGAGGAGGACGGGATGCGGGTGAGCATCCCCTCGGTGATCCCGATGCTGTCGGCGACCCCCGGACGGATCACCAATCTCGGCCCGCCGCTCGGCAATGCGACCTACGAGGTGATGCGGGAGTTGCTGAACCTGTCAGCGCAGGAGATCGCGGCACTGCGCCAGCACAAGATCGTATAGCCGCGGGGGTCCGGCCCGGCCGAGCCGGCCCGGCCGGCGGCTCAGAAGGGAGCGAACGATGGCGAGCACGGATGCGGCGGCTCCACTCCCGCTGTCGGGCCTTCGGGTGATCGACGTGGCCACGGTGATCGCTTCACCGTACTGTGCCACCATCCTGGGAGAGTTCGGTGCGGAGGTCCTGAAGGTAGAGCACCCCATCGGCGGCGACGCCTGCCGCCGGTTCGGGACGCCCACCAGCCGCGGCGACACCCTGACTTGGCTCTCCGAGGCCCGCAACAAGAAATCGGTGACGGTCGACCTCCGCCGCCCGGAGGGGGTGGAGCTGTTCAAGTCCCTGATCGCCAAGTCGGACGTGCTGTGCGAGAACTTCCGGCCCGGAACGCTGGAGAAGTGGGGTCTCGGCTGGGAGGTGCTGAAGAACGTCAACCCGGGCCTGATCATGCTGCGGGTCACCGGCTATGGTCAGACCGGCCCCTACAAGGACCAGCCGGGCTTCGCCCGGATCGCCCATGCCGTGGGCGGCCTTTCCTACCTCGCCGGCATGCCGAAGGGAACCCCGGTGACCCCCGGTTCCACCACCCTCGGCGACTACATGTCGGGACTGTACGGCTGCATCGGGGTCCTGCTGGCGCTGCGCTGGCGAGACCAGACCGGCGAAGGACAGGTGATCGACGTTGCCCTGTACGAATCCGTGTTCCGCTGCACCGACGAACTCGCGCCGGCCTACGCGATGTACGGCACGGTGCGCGAACGTCACGGCCCGCACATCGAAAGCGCCTGTCCCTACGGCCACTTCCCAACCAAAGACGGCGGCTGGGTGGCGATTGCCTGCACCACCGACAAGCTGTTCGAACGCCTGACGCTCGCCATGGGGCGGCCCGAACTGGCCTCATCGAGCCTGTACGGCGAGCACAAGACCCGGCTCGACAACCGGCATGACGTCAACGAGATCGTCCGCGACTGGTGCGGCTCCCTGAGCCGGGACGAGGTGCTGAACCGCTGCTACCAAACCGGCGCCCCGGCCGGTCCGCTGAACAACATCGCCGACATCTTCGGCGACCGACAGTTCCATGCCCGCCGCAACCTGGTCGCCATTGACTCGGACGACATCGGCGAAACGGTCATCATGCCGAACGTGCTGCCCCGGATGGCGGAGACCCCGGGCCGGATCGATCACCTCGGCCCCGCCCTCGGCGCCCACACCGAGGAGGTGCTCACCGGGTTGCTGGGCCTCACCGCCGAGGACATCGCAGAACTCCGCCGGAAACGGGTGATCTGATCGCCCGGCGATCTTGAGATCTGAGATCCGACCACGACAACCACTCCACCGGCGGCATGCGCTGCGCCGCCGCCGTCACGTACCCCCGGGGCGCCAAGCTGGACCCGGCCGGCTTCGGTTCAGCGGGTGGCCGATGTGCCGGCCGGGCCGAGCCGGCGGACCCGCACCACCGCGGTTGCTTCACCGGATTCCGCGGCCTTAGGCGTTGCCGCCGTGGCCGATGGCGTGGCCTCGCCGCCCGCTTTGCCGTTCGCCCGGGTCGTCCGCCCGCGCCCCTGCCGCGGGCGAGGCCCGGCGGGTGCTGCTGCAGAAGCGGCGGCATCGCCACGCCCACCGGGGGAGGTGCTTCCGCGCTCGTGCACGTCCGGCGTCGCACTGCCGGCGGCCGGCGGCACATCCGCACCCAGCGATTCCAGGATCTGGCGCTCAGCCGCCAGCCAGTACTCCAGGGAGTCACCGTATTGTCGGCCAGCCTTCTCCCACATGTAGTAGGCGGCCAAGCGGATGCGTTCCAGGTGCTCGGTCGCCGAGAACGATTCCACTGCCTTTGCCGCGGCTTCCGGGCCGGCGGCCGGTGAAGCCTGCGCCTGTGTCATCATCATCGCCGAGACATGGCGCTCGGCGGCGATCCAGTAGTCCATGGCACGGCCGTACTGCTGCCCGCCCGCTTCCCACATCTGGTAGGAAAGGTCACGAACCCTCTCCAGATACAGGCTCGCCATGAGCGACCGCGTTCGCAACATGGACGCCGCGGTGGACTTGGCGGTGCTGGCGCCGACCCGCGCCATGGAGGTGACCAGTTCCAGCACCATCTGCTCGGCCATCAGCCAGTAGTCGAACGCCCGTTCGCTGTCCTGGCCGGCCGACCGCCAGATTCCGTGTGCCAAGCTACGGACCTGTTCGCTGAACTCCGTGTTCATGCCCGTTTTCCATCCTCCCATGCGTTTCTTTCCAGAGTATCGATTCCGCTGGCAGAACGCATCGGGAAAAGCGGGCCGGGCACTTGTTCCTAGCAGTGCGACGCCGGCAGGCCGGCCTGAAACGCGGCTGGTGGTTCGATCCAACCAACGGATGAGACCCACCCATGGGCTGAATAGAACCACCAGATCAGAAGCTTAATTGATCGACCGATCTGAGTGTGGCGATCCAAGCGTCAAATCCGATCCACTAGCGGGCCGAGCAGGAGGCGCGGCCCAGCACGCAGAACTGGGCGCAGAACGGATGGTTGAGCTTGACCGAACGATGGCTCTCCGCCAGCCAGCGACCCAGCTCGAACTGCGGGTCGTAAGGCAGCAACGTGCAGGGGAGGACCACCGGCGCTTCCGCCCCCTTGCGCTTGACGATCATCCGGGACGACGCGCACATCATGCTGTCGGGAGACACGCCCAGGATCTGCCAGCAATGCACGGTGATCTCCGGCACGTCACGGGCGGTGTCCATTTCCGGGAACAGCACCAGCGCTCCCGGGTCCCAGGCGTCGATGGCGATGGCTTCGGCACGGAACAGCTCGGCAAAGCCGGCACGGAGCGACTCCTCCGATTCATCCCACAGGGTGCGGCCGGCAACGTCCAGGGTGAAGCCGTTGGCAGCGAGCCAGCGCAACCCCTCCACCGCCGGCACCCAGGATCGGCGGCCGCGGAGCCACTCGTGCTGTTCGGCCTGATAGTGGTCCAGGGAGACGCGGAGCCGCAGCGCCGGCCCGAAGCGCTCCTTCAGCGCGAGGAGGTCGGCTTTGCGATGGTGCATCGGCTTCATCGCGTTGGTCAGTACCAGCGCCCGGAAGCCACGGGCGAGGCAATCTGCCAACATGGCGGGCAAGTCCCGGTTCATGAACGGCTCGCCGCCGGTGAAACCGATCTCCTCCACCGGCATCCGCTCCCGCCCGATCTCGTCCAGGTATTCCGACACTTCCGCCGCGGTCAGATAGACCAGACGGTCGTTGGTCGGGCTCGACTCGATGTAACAGTTCTCGCAGGTGAGGTTGCAGAGGCTGCCGGTGTTGATCCAGACGGTGCGAAGCCGGGTGAGCGCCACGAACGCGCGCGGTTCCCCCTTGGCCGTCACGTCGGGATGGCGAAACTTCTCCGAGACGATGGGCACAGCAGCCACGGCGGCGGTGTCGGGCATGGGGCTCCTCGATTCCGGTTGGCTCTCCCCATCGGCTAGCTAGCGTCTGCCGGCACGGAAGCCAAGGCACATCGTCTCACGAGTTCGCGAGGACGATCGGCCCCTGCCCCGGGAGCGCGATCTTGCGACCGGAGCGGGATTGGCCTATAGAGGTTCACGGTTGCGGGCGTAGTTCAATGGTAGAACGAAAGCTTCCCAAGCTTTAGACGAGGGTTCGATTCCCTTCGCCCGCTCCACCGCTGGAAGCGAAGCCGGCGGGGACCATGCCCGCCCGCCGCCCGGCCATCACCGAAGCACCCGGACCGGCACGCCCAACCGACCTGACAGAGCCTGTTTGATCTGGCCTTGCCTGCAGGCCCATGCCGTCGTGGTCAGGGCGGCGCCGGCGGGGACCCGCCGGTGCCCTGGTCATCGTCATCGTCGTGCAGGCGCGCCTTGACGCCGATGGACACGATGACGAGGCCCAGGAAGACGAATACGCTGCCGATCATCCAGATGATGAACTGGGTCTGGAGCGGCGTTCCCTCAGCCAGGTCACGAAAGATGATCGCCCCCAGGAGGGCTACGGCTGCCCCGGTGACCCAATAGAAGGCCCGGGGCAGCCTGCGCCACAACGGACGTCGGCGGTTGTTGCCCTCCGACGTCACAAGCCTAGAACATCCCCAACCCGGCGGCCCGCACCACGCTGATCAGCACCGCCGCAAAGATGGCGGAGGTGATCACCCCGCTGATGCTGGCCCCCAGCGCATGGTGCATCACGATGGCATCCGGGGTGACCTCGGAGACGGACTTCTGTGCCACCTTGGCCACCGTCGGGATACAACTCACCCCGGCGATGCCAATCACCGGATTGTACTTCTTCCCGGTGGCATAATAGAGGACGTAGCCGCCGAGAATGCCGCCGATACCGGAGAACAACAGCGCCAGGATGCCGACCACCAGAAGGATCAGCACGTCCGGATTGAGGATGGTGCTCGCCTCCACCAGGACGCCCAGCAGCAGGCCCAGAAAGAAGGTGGCACCGTACAACACCGGACCGCCCAGAACCTCCTTGTAGTGGGTGAGCCCCGCCTCCCGCACGATCACACCAAGGAACAGCGAGAAGAACAGCGGCGACGCCACCGGGAACAGCATGCAGAGCGCGATCGCGGCGATCACCGAGAACACGATCTTCTCCCCCGGGGTGATGTTCACCGGTTTTTCCGGCGGCATTTTCATGCCGCGGATATGCCGCGGAACCATGGCCTTGATGAGGAACGGATAGCCGCCGTAGATCAGGCCGAGGTAGAGGTATGCGACCACGGTGATCGGCACGAACAACTCTTCCGACAGCATCAAGGCTGCGAACAGGATCATCGGGCCGTCCGCCCCGCCGATCGTGGCAGTTGCCGCCGCATCAGGAAGAGACATCCCCATCATGATGGCAAGCGGTAGCGCGATGACGGTCCCCAACTCGGCACAGATGGCGATGAACATGCTCCGGAACGGCCGGGCCATCACGAAGCCCACATCGAGCAGCGTCCCGATGCCGAGGAAGATAAGGCAGGCGATCAGGCCGTTGGAGAACGAGAACGAGAAGATCGGCTGCAGCCAGTCGATCTGCAAAATGGTGATGAACTGGTCCCCCTCGCTGATCAGCGGGTTGAGGAACAGGGTACCCTTGGGATCGCCCACCTCCGGAATCTCGTAGGCCATCCTTGGCGGCACGAACATCACCGCGGCATTCACCGCCGCCATGCCGAGGCCCATGGGCACCATCAGCAGTGCCTCGAGGACGCCCTTCTGCGCCAGGTAGATCAGCGCACAGCCCAGGAGGATCAGGCCGATCCGGGTGAAGAAAATAATCGGCTCGGTCTGCGCCGAGTCGACCAGGGTAGCGACACCCTGGAAGATCTGAAGCAAGTCGAGTTGTTCCATACCGATCGCTCCCCAACGCCAACGTCAAGCGATCGTCATGAGAACCTGACCAGCCTCCACCGCATCCCCTTCTCGGACCCGGATGTTCTGGACGGTACCGTCATGGTCGGCGCCGACGATGGTCTTCATCTTCATGGCCTCGATGACGGCGAGCTTGTCGCCGGCCTTGACCTGCGCCCCTTCCTTGACACTCACTTCGACGATGACACCGCCGATCGGGGCGACCTTGTCGTTGGCGCCTGCCGCAGCCGCCGGTGCTGCTGCTGCTGGAGCCGCCGCCGGTGCCGCCTGCGGCCGGGCGGCGGGTCCCGCCGGCATCGGCGAGGACGGCATCTGATAGAAGGTGCTGTGGGCATCCTCGCTGACGTCCTCGACGATTACGTCGTAAACCTTGCCTTCGACGGTGATCTTGAGATGCTTGGTCATGGATGGTCCCCTCGACTGTCCCCTCGACGGTCACGCCGTTTACTGCGGCGCCCGCTTCGAAATGCGCGATGTCTGATGGATGGCTCGGCCGGTGGTGCGCCACGTAGGGCTGGTCTCTGCCTCGCTCACATAGACCAGTCGATGCGCGCCGATCATGGCGTACACCGCCGCCGCAATGACGGCGGCATGTCGTGCCTGCTCCTCGGCCGCCGACGCAGGTGGTGCGACGGCAACCGATACCGCCGTCGGCGGACCCGCAGCGGCGAGCTTGGTCTGCTGCGCCTTCTGCATGCCATGCAGGGCAACAACGATGACCCGGATCAGCACCGCCGACGCCAAAGCCACCACGATCATCAGTCCGTAGCCGATGAGCCCGGTGGTGAGCCCATCCATGACCGTGAAGACCTGCTCCGGAACTTCTTCTACCAGTGGTGCGATCTCTGCAAGTGGTTCCATCGGGCCGTTCCCTCTTACCTCGATTCGCCGGCCCTCGGGGGACGGCGGACCATGATCAACCCGGATCCGGTCAGAGCGGGATGTTGCCGTGCTTTTTCGGCGGCCGCATCTCCCGCTTGTTCATGAGCTTGCGGAGCGACATGGACAGCACCGAACGGGTACGCGACGGCTCGATGATGTCGGTGACGTAACCGCGCGCCGCGGCCAGGTAGGGCGAGGCGAACTCCGCCCGATACTCGGACACCAGTTCGGCCCGCTTGGCGGCAGCGTCGTCCGCCTCCTTCAGCTCGCGGTTGTACAGGATGTTGACCGCGCCGTCGGCCCCCATCACCGCCACCTCCGCGGTGGGCCAAGCGTAGATCACGTCGGCCCCCAGGTCCTGGCTGCACATGGCGAGGTAGGCGCCGCCATATGACTTGCGGCAGAGGATGGTGATTTTCGGCACCGTCGAGCTCGAATAGGCGAACAGCATCTTGGCGCCGTGACGGATGATCCCGCCCCTCTCCTGCTCGATCCCGGGCAGGAAGCCGGGCACGTCCACCAGGGTGGTGATGGGAATGTTGAAGGCGTTGCAGAAGCGGATGAAGCGGGCGCCCTTGTCCGACGAATCGATATCGAGGCAGCCGGCCTTCTCCATCGAGTTGTTGGCAAGGAAGCCGACGACGATGCCCTCCACCCGGCCGAACCCGACGATGATGTTCTTGGCAAAGCCGGCATGGACCTCGAGAAAATCGCCGTTGTCCACCAGCCGGCGCACGATCCCGTGCATGTCCATCGGCGCCGACGGATCGGATTGGGCAAGCTTGTCCATGCCCGGATCCTCGGCCATGGTCACCGCCGGGGTCGGCCGGTGCGGCGGATCCTCGGAGTTGTTGGCCGGCACGAACGACAGGATGCGCTTGGCGATGTCGATCGCCTCCCGGTCCGTCTCGGCCACGAAGTGGACGTTGCCGCTGACCGAGGCGTGCATGTCGGCGCCGCCCACCTCCTCCATGGTCACTTGGCGGCCGGTTACCGCCTTGATGACATTGGGGCCGGTGATGAACAGCTGGGCGTTCTGCCGGGTCATGATGATGAAGTCCATCAGTGCCGGCGAGTACGACGCGCCACCGGCACAAGGCCCGGCGATAATGGCGATCTGCGGCACGACGCCGGACAGGACCACGTTGCGGTAGAACACCTCCCCATAGCCCGAGAGCGCGTCGACCCCTTCCTGGATACGGGCCCCGCCCGAATCGGCAATGCCGACCAGCGGCGTGCCGTTCTTGAGCGCGTAGTCCATGCCCATGGTCATGCGCCGGGCGTGCATCTTGCCCAGAGAGCCGCCGAGGACGGTGAAGTCCTGGCTGAAAGCCGAGACCTGCTTACCCTCGACATAGCCGGTGCCGACCACGATGCCGTCGCCGGGGAAATCCTTGCTCTGCATCCCGAACGACGTGCACTGGTGCTTAACGTAGGCACCGATCTCCTGGAACGTGTCCGGCTGGAACAGCCGCATCAGGCGCTCGCGCGCGGTCAGCAGGCCCTTCTCATGGCGTTCCTCGGCTTTCTTCTCGCCGCCGCCGACGAGGACCTTCTTCTTCCGTTCGCGAAATGCGTCGAGAACCTTGGCGTCGAGAGGCATCGTTCTCCCAATCCTGTCCCGTGTGGCGGCGAGCGGACCCTCGCGCTCCCCGATTGTTCGCAGTCGACGGCCGATACGTCTCAGGCCGGCATCGCCGTCGTTCGTTGGATAGCCAGACACGGTGGGGATGAGCGCTCCGCCCCCGCGTCCGAGCGCGCCTTCAGCCGTTACGAGCCGAACCGGCCCGAAAAACCGCGCGAAAATAGGCTGCCCGGCACCCCCTGTCAAAAAAAATGCGCGCGCTAGAATGCGCGCACTGCCGCCGACGGATCGGCGTACCACAAAGCCATGCTGTCAAAGCGGTGGGTCACCGGAGACGCGGCGCTGCATTTGTGCCGAGGGCGACGGTGACTCACCGGCGGAACAAGAGCCGCCGGCCTCTGCCCGGTCGTCCGGTCGGTCGTCCGGTGCGTCATCCCCGTCACCCCCGGATCGCGGCACTTCCGACCGCGGATCCAGTTCGGTGGCGAGCGGCGTGGTCCGGGGCAAGGCCACGAAGGGAACCTTCTCGGCCACATCGGCCGGAGCCACTCTCACCTTTCGGACCGTAGCGTAAACCGCGACGGCGACGCCAACTCCGCCGATGAACGTGAACAGCCCTGCCCTGCCGATCCCGCTCATCGCTGCCGCCGCCAACACGGGCCCGAGGGCCGCGCCGACGCCATACGTGGTGACCAAGCCGCCGCTGACGCCGAGCCGCTCCGCCGCCGCGATTCGGTCGTTGGCCTGGGCCACGCTCACCGGATAGAGGGCGAACACCGCGGCGCCCACCAGCGGCGACAGATACAGCAGCATCCCGCCCTCGCCGAAGCCGACCACCAAGGCGCTCACCGCCGCCAGACCGAGGCCGACGCCGGCCAGCACCGTCCGGCGCTCGAGCCGGTCGGACAGCATCCCGATCGGCCATTGCAGGATCATGCCGCCAAGAATCGCACCGGCCATGAAGCGGGCGGTCTCCGCGAGGTCGAGGCCGGCCTGCTGGCTGAACAGCGGCCCGAGACCGTAGAAGGCGCCGAGACCGAGGCCGGATGCGAAAGCGCCGGTAACCGCGACCGGCGACACGGCGAACAGGCCGCGGAGGGAGACCCGGGCCGGTTCCGGGCGGTGCGGTTCCGCCACCCGCGCCCCCGCCACCGGCACGACGCCCAGGGTCGCTGCCATGGCGATGATCGCGAACAATGCGAAACCTGACGGATCGGGCCATGGCAGCACGAACTGACCCGCCGCCTGGGCCGAGTACATGACGATCATGTAGAGCGACAGCACCCGGCCGCGCTGGGCGTCCGGCGCCTGCTGGTTGAGCCAGCTCTCGATACAGACGAACAGCCCGGCCATGCAGACCCCCTCGACGAACCGCAGCAGCATCCAGGGGACCGGCGCGAACAGGAACGGATGGGCCAGGGAGGCAGCGGCGAAGCAACAGGCCAGCGCCGCGAAGCTCCGGATGTGGCCAACCCCGGCGATCAGGCGATGGGCGTGAAAGCCGCCGAGCACGAGGCCGGCAAAATAGCCGGCGGTGACGATGCCGACCACGGCGCTCAGATGGCCGGCCTCGCCCAGCCGCACCGACACCAGGGAGCCCAGCAGACCGGACCCGGCCATGATCAGGGAGGTGCCGATCATCAGCGCCGACAGCGAAGTCAGGACCGACGCCATGCTGGCCACACCTCCCAGAAGGCCTGTCCCAGACGGCCTGATCCTGACGGCTTGGCGCCGTCGGCTGCCCTGCTGCCAAGCCAATGTCGCCCGCCGCCGCCCGGGGTGCAACCCGGTTTCGGACCGCGATGGTGCCCTGATCTTTACGTGGATGGCCGTGACGCGCACGGCCATGACAGGCGCGGGCGAAACCCGGCGACGTTGACTTGGGGGGTCCGCGGGGGCAACCGGTTGATCCGTGCGCTGCGTCTTTCCGTAACCCGGTCGTTTCAAGGGACAGGGGAGACTTTTCATGGCTCTGAGCATCGGCGACCGGCTTCCCGACTTCACCCTGCCGACCGACGGCGGCGGCACTCTCGACAACCGGGACCTGCAGGGGCGGCCTGTGGTTCTGTATTTCTATCCCAAGGACGACACCTCCGGTTGCACCAAGGAGGCGGTGTCTTTCCGCGACCAGTTCGAACAGTTCGATCAGTCTGGGGTGCGGGTCGTCGGCATCTCTCGCGACAGCGTCGCCAGTCACGATCGGTTCAAGGCCAAGCACGGCCTAAACTTCACCCTGGCCTCGGACGAGGATGGCCGCATCTGCGAGGCGTTCGGCGTGTGGGTGGAAAAAAGCATGTACGGCAAGAAGTACATGGGGATCGAGCGGGCCACCTTCCTCGCCGACGGTGACGGCCTGATCCGGGAGGTGTGGCGCCAAGTGAGGGTGCCGGGGCATGTCGCCACCGTTCTCGAGGCGGTCGAGGGTCTACGACGGGAGAGCCTCCGCTGAGGGAGCCGGTCCCGGACCCTCTCCCAAGCGCGTTGCGCCGTCGCCGCTAATCTGTTAGCGAGTCGGGCAACATGCCCCGGCGGCCGTGGCGCCGAGGTCCAAGCAGGGTTGGGACCTGCGACCGGCGGTCCGAACGGACGGATCCGGGCTGTCAGGTTTTCTAGGGGTGGGGAGCATAGCATGACCGACCGACACATCGATACGGACTCCGTCATCGCCGTCCTGAACCGCATCCTCGAAGCGGAACTGGCGGGTGTGGTCCGGTATACCCACTACTCGTTCATGATATTCGGCTTCAACCGGATACCCATTGTCAAATGGCTGCGCTCCCAGGCGGCGGAATCAGTTCTTCATGCCCAGGAGGCAGGAGAGATGATCACCCATCTCGGCGGCCACCCATCCCTCGGCATCGGCAAGCTGCTGGAAAGCCATCGGCACGACCTGCTGAGCATCCTCAACGAATCGCTGGAGCATGAGCGGGAGGCCCTGGACCTCTACCGGCAACTGCTGGCCCTGGTCGACGGCCATGTCATGCTCGAGGAATATGCCCGCCAGATGATCGCCGAGGAATCCCGCCACGCCGGCGAGGTGGAAAAGATGCTCCGGGCTCCCGGCGAGTTGGGGACCGCGGCGACCCCGTAACCGATCGGCAACCGGCCGCAACGTATCGTCGCGGGGTGAACGCCCGGGCGGTTACCCGAGGTCAGCGGCTGGAGTGCGGGCGGCGTCGATGCGGGGCGGTGACGGTCAAGACCCGGCGCAACAGGAAGCCGACGGCGCTGCGGACGGGTGCGAAGGGCGGATACATTCCTTGCGCGGACGGCTGCTTCGCCACTTGTGCCGGCCCGTGACGATGGCCGGCTTCGGTGCAGTACTGGGGCTGGCGGTTCTGGGTACCGCGTGGGCGGTCTCCCGGTCCGGCCCCGAAGCGGTGGTGACGCCGCTGCCGGAGCCGAGAGAATATGTCGGCTTGCCGGCCTTCGTGACCGACCTCCGGCCCGATGGCGGCCGGCGGAGCGTCGTCCGGATCGCCCTGGTGGTGCAGGTTCCCGCTTCGGATGCAGCGCGGTTGCGGGAGAAGCACGCCGCCATCGAAGATGCCCTGCAGCTGCATCTTCGCGACTACCGCCGTCACGAACTGGAGGGCACCGAAGGCGCGGCCCGGCTCCGCTACGAGATGCTGTCGATCGTCAACGAGACCATTCGTCCCGCCGCGGCCGAACAGGTGCTGTTTCGCGAATTCCTGCTGGATTAGCCGACGCCGTTGGTACGCAAGCGGGCCCCACCCTGACCGGTGCCTGCCAACCGGCGCGTTCGGCAGCCGCTCGCCCCGATCTCGGCGCCGCATCCCCCTCAAAAGAGCGGCACGGCGCCCGATCGAGACGCCGTGCCCGCAACGCCTAACGCGATAGCAAGACCCTAGTGTGTTCGAGGGCCACACGCCCCCTTGATCACGCGGGCCGGGGTGCGGTGCTTACTTGCGCATCTGCCCCCGGAACATCGCCTCGACCCGCTCGGAGGACTGCTGCGCCCGCATCGCGGCGTCTTGTGTCGCCTGCATTTGGCCCTGCAGGGCATTCACGTCGGCCCGGAGGGCGCTCACGTCTGCACTCAACCGGTCGACCTCGGCTTGAGTGGCGCAGCCGGCAACCAGAGCCGTTCCTGCAACCACCACCACGGCCATGAGATTGCGACGAATCATTCTAGGATCTCCTCAGCTGTGTTCCCCTGGAAGAGCGCCACCTTTGGGTTGCCGAAGAACCACCCGACCGGCCCCCGCGAGCGAGCGCAAACGATGGATTAAGAGCCTAGCCGTCGCAGCGGTTTGACGCAAGAGCCAAAAGATAAAACGGGTTACGGACGAATCTCGATCAGCGTGCCGTCATCCACGGCATGCCAGATTTCTTCCATGTCGGCGTTGCTGACGGCAATGCAGCCCTCGGTCCAGTCTTGTTTGGGGCGGCGCGGATTGGCATAGTTGGGCTGGCCGTGGATCATGATCATGCCACCCGGGCGCACGCCGAGCGCGTCGGCCTTCGCCTCGTCCTCGGCGTTGGGATAGGAAATCCGCAAGGACAGGTGGAATTGGCTGCCCGGATTGCGCCAGTCGATGTAGTACGTTCCTTCCGGGGTGCGGCCGTCCCCTTCCCGGACCTTGTGTCCCGTGGGGGAGAATCCGAGATCGATCGGATAGATCCGAAAGATCGCTCCGTTTCTCATCAGCTTCAGGCGCCGTTCGCTCTTGTGCACGACGATCTTGTCGGCCTTGAGCCCGGTCCCGTGGAACAGGCGCACCACCTGGGTGTCGGCGTGGGCGCCGGCCGGCGGCAGCAGCAGGGCGACCAGAGTCATGGTCAGCAAAATCGGTTTCCGCATCGCGCGCTCCCCGTAGCAGTTCTAGCCCGAGCCGGCCCTAGGCCGCGCGCCGAACACACCACAACCCAGCCGCGAAGGCAAACGAAAGCGGCAGCAACGCGGCGCCTCCTCGAGGCGCGCGAAGCCGCCCCAACCGGCCCGTCACGGCGTGCCCAGGGTTCTGCCGCTAGGAGGCTGATGCGCCTGCCTTTTTCTGCACCAAGGGGTGCAGGCAGTCGATGGCGCCGGTGAGCGAGGCGAGCCTCGGGTAGTCGCCTTCCGGCACATGCAGGTCGAGCTTCTGCTCGAGCGCCAGCACGAGATTGAGGAAATCGACCGAATCGGTGCCGAGTTGGTCGTGGAAGGTGGAATCAGGGTCGAGCTGTGCCAGGTCGGCGTCGGGTGCAACCTCCGCCAGGGTTTCCAGGATCAGCGATCGGATCTGCTCACGGTCCATCGGGGCCTCCGGTGCTCTTGCGAGTCCGCTCAGGGGATCGGTCGGGCGGTCATGACGACGCCTTCGCCTCGGGCGGGGCGCTGGAGGCCGCGGGCTCGTCCTCCAGCGTCGAGAGATCGCCTTCCGGCAGCCCGAGTTCCCGCGCCTTCAGCAGTCGGCGCATGATCTTGCCGCTGCGGGTCTTCGGCAGGGCGGGCCGGAACACCACCTCGCGGGGGGCGGTGGCCGGCCCGAGCCGTCGGCGGGCGTGTGCCAGTATGTCGCGGCCGAGCGCCGCGTCGCCGGCGATGCCGTCCTTCAGGGTGACGAACGCCTTCAGCATCTCGCCCACCGTGGGGTCGGGCAGGCCGATCACCCCGGCCTCGGCCACCGCCGGGTGTTGCAGCAGGACGCTCTCCACCTCGATCGGGCCGATCAGCCGCCCGGCAGACTTGATCACGTCGTCGGCACGGCCGACGAACCAGAACCAGCCGTCGCCGTCCCGCCGCACCAGGTCGCCAGTGAGATAGAAGCCGCCGGCGAAGGCGGCCCGGTAGCGGGCGTCGTCGCCGAGATAACCGCGGAACATCGATGGCCAGCCGGCCCTGAGGGCGAGCTCGCCGCTGCCCTCGGTTGGTTCGATGCGGACCGCCTCGCCGTCTTGATGGCGGGTCACCACCGCCGCCTCGACACCCGCCAGCGGCCGGCCCATGGCGCCGGGACGGATCGGCTCGCCGGGCCGGTTGGCGATCATGATGGCACCGGTCTCGGTCTGCCACCAGGTGTCATGAAACGGCTGGCCCAGCGCCTCCCGTCCCCACAGTACCGCGCCCGCGTCGAGCGGTTCACCGACGCTGGCAGCAACCCTGAGCGCTCGGAGATCGTGGCGACGCGGGAGGGTGTCGCCCGCCTTGATCAGCATCCGGATCGCCGTCGGCGCCGTATACCAGACGCTCACCCGCTGCTCGGCGAGAATGCGATACCACCGTTCCGGCTCGAAACCGGCTTCGTCTACGATGCCGGTGGCGCCGCAGACCAGCGGTGCCACGATGCCATAGGACACCCCGGTGACCCAGCCGGGGTCGGCGGTGCACCAGAACACGTCCCCGGGCCCCAGGGCGAGGACGGCGACCGCGGTGGCCTCGTGAGCCACCACCGCCTGATGCACGTGCAGGGCCGCCTTCGGCGTGCCCGTGGTGCCGCTGGTGAAGTGGATCAGGGCGGGATCGTCCTCGCTTGTGGCGGGAATGCTCCACCGGTCGCTGGCTGCCGACATCAGCTGCTGCCACCCCGCGGTGCCGGGCGGGGGGTCCCCATCGATGATGATCACGCTTGTGAGGTCGGGCAGTTCGCGGCGCACCGGCTCGACCTTGCGGGCGTACTGGGCCGCGGTGGTGACGAGAACCTTGACCCGTCCCTTGGCCAAGCGGACCCGGACCGGCTCCGGCCCGAATGCCGCGTAGAGCGTGCACAGCACCGCTCTGGCCTTCAGGGTGCCGAACGCCGTCACGTACAGCTCCGGCACCCGCTCCAGCAGCGTCGCCACCACGTCACCGGGACAGATGCCGAGGGCGTCGAGACCGTTGGCGAAGCGGCTGCTGTCCCGGCCCAGGTCCCGGTAGCTGAGATCGCCGACGCTGCCGTCGCGGCGAAGAAAGCGAAGCGCCAACCGGTCGCCATGTCCCCGGATGACGTGCCGGTCTACCGCCTCGTGCGCAATGTTTAGACCCCGCCCGTCGGGGAGGCCATCGAGCCTCAGCCGGGCATCGTCCCACACGCTCATCGGTGCTCCCGTCACAGGGCAAACTCCGTTATGACTATAGTGCCTTTCGCAACTGCGAAACAGGGAGTCCGCGCCGTGAGCATCCGCAATCTCGATTACCTGTTCAAGCCGCGCTCGGTGGCGCTGATCGGGGCCAGCAAGACGCCGTCCTCGGTAGGGGCGGTGTTGGCACACAACCTGTTCAGCTCCGGCTTCGACGGTCCGATCATGCCGGTCAACCCGAGGCACCGGGCGATCGAGGGGGTGCTCGCCTATCCGGACGTGGAGTCGCTGCCGGAACCGGCCGATCTGGCGGTGATCGCGACCCCGCGCGCAACGGTGCCGGGCGTGGTCGCCGACTTGGCGGCCCGCGGCACCCGCGGTGTCATCATCGTCACCGCCGGCCTCAACGGCAATGGGGATGATGACGCCGGCGGCGATGGCGGCTCGCTGCGCCAACAGGTGCTGGATGCGGCTCGGCCGCACACCCTTCGGGTGATCGGTCCCAACTGCCTCGGCATCATGGTGCCGGGGGTCGGGCTCAATGCCAGCTTCGCCCACACCACCCCGTCAGGCGGGCATCTCGCCTTCGTCGCCCAGTCCGGGGCGATCGTCACCTCGGTGCTGGACTGGGCGGCGGCCCGCAGCATCGGCTTCTCGCACATGGTCTCCCTCGGCGACATGAGCGACGTCGATTTCGGCGACATGCTGGACTACCTCGCCCAGGACCCGGGGGTCCGCGGCATTCTGCTCTACATCGAGGCGATCACCCACGCCCGGAAGTTCATGTCTGCCGCCCGCGCGGCCTCAAGGGTGAAGCCGGTGATCGTGGTCAAGGCCGGTCGGAGTGCCGCCGGCGCCGAGGCGGCGGCCTCCCACACCGGCGCACTGGCCGGGATGGACGCGGTTTACGACGCGGCGTTTCGCCGCGCGGGCATGCTGCGGGTGGCGGATCTGGGGGGGCTGTTCGGGGCGGTGGAAACCCTCGGCATGGGCCGGACGCCACGGGGCGACCGGCTCGCGATACTCAGCAACGGCGGCGGCGTCGGGGTAATGGCCACCGACTCCCTGGTCGACTACGGCGGCCGGCTGGCGGAGCTGGGCCCGGCCACCATCGAGGCCCTCGACCAGGTGCTGCCGCCGACTTGGTCCCACGCCAATCCGGTGGACATCATCGGCGACGCCCCGGGCGAGCGCTATGCCAAGACCCTTGAAATCCTGTTGAAGGAGCCGGAGGCCGACGCGGTTCTGGTGCTGAACTGCCCGATCGCCGTGGTTTCCGGCGCGGAAGCGGCCGAGGCAGTGATCCGGACCGTCGGCAAGAGCAAGGCCTGCGTGCTGACCAGCTGGCTCGGCGAGGAGGCGCCGCGGCAGGCCCGGCGGATGTTCGCCGAGCACAACATCCCGACCTTCTTCACCCCGGAGCGGGCAGTCCGCGCGTTCATGGATCTGGTCAACTACCGACGCAACCAGGAAGCGCTGATGCAGACCCCGCCCTCGGTGTCCGAAGAGTTCGAGCCCGATACCGGGTCGGCGCGGGAGCTGATCGCCAAGGCGGTGGCGGAAGGCCGCGAGTGGCTGACCGAGCCGGAGGCCAAGCAGGTGCTGAGCGCCTATGGGGTGCCGGTGGTGCCGACCTTCATCGCCGAGGATCCCCGCGCCGCCGGAGTCATCGCCGCCCGGCAGACCGGGCCGGTGGCGCTGAAGATTCTGTCCGAAGACATCACCCACAAGTCGGATGTCGGTGGAGTTGCGCTGGACCTCCGCACGCCAGCCGCCGTCCGCGATGCCGCCGAGGCGATGCTGGAGCGGGTGCGCAAGCGCACGCCCGACGCCAAGGTGGAAGGATTCACGGTGCAGCCGATGATCGACCGGCCGGATGCGTTCGAGCTGATCATCGGCATCATGGTGGATCGCCTGTTCGGACCGGTGATCCTGTTCGGCCATGGCGGGACCGCGGTGGAGATCCGGGACGACACCGCCATCGCCCTGCCGCCGCTGAACCTCAATCTCGCCCGCGAGCTGATGTCGCGCACCCGGGTGCACGGTCTGCTCAAAGGGTTTCGCGGCCGCCCCCCGGCGGCGCTGGAGGATATCGCCCTAACCCTGATCAAGGTGTCCCAGTTGGTGATCGACTTTGCCGAGGTCGTGGAACTGGACATCAACCCCTTGCTGGCCGACGAATTCGGGGTGACCGCGCTCGATGCCCGCATCCGGGTCAAGGCGGCCACGGGCGCCCCGGGAGAGCGCCTGGCGATCCGGCCCTATCCCCGGGACCTGGAAGAGGCGATCGCCCTGCCCGACGGCCGCCGGCTGCTGCTGCGCCCGGTGCGGCCGGAGGATGAGCCGGCGTTCGTCGACATGTTCTCGCGAATGTCGCCGGAGGACATCCGGATGCGGTTTTTTGCTCCCAAGAAGGAGCTGAGCCATGCGCTGGCGGCACGTCTCACCCAGATCGACTACGATCGGGAGATGGCCCTGGTGCTGGCCGAGCCCGGCCTGGCCGGCAAGAGCGAGCTCTACGGCGGCGTCCGCATCGCTGCCGACCCGGACGGCGAGAAGGCCGAGTATGCCATCACCGTCCGCAGCGACATGGCCGGGCAGGGTCTGGGCCCGCTGCTGATGCGCCGGATCATCGACTACAGCCGCCGCCGCGGCATCAAGGAGATCTTCGGCGAGGTGCTGCGGGACAACAAGCCGATGCTCAAGGTCTGCCAAGTGTTCAAGTTCACCCAGAAGACCAATCCCGACGACCCCAGCATCATCGAGGTGCGCCTGACGCTATGACGCGTCCGTCACCCCGGCCACTGGTCAGTTTTATCGTACGCGGCGAGATGAAGGCTTCGCCCGCCCTGGCCCTGACTTGGCCGGGCTCGTATGGGCAGACGTCGTCATCTCGGACTAGGATCCTCGCGCGTGCATCACGCCGGTCACCGCCAGCAGCAGCCAGCCGGCCATCAGCAGGAACCCGCCCACGGGGGCCGCACCGGCCACCGGGACGGTGGCGGTGAGCGCCAGGGCATAGAGCGTGCCGGAGAACAGCAGAATGCCCAGCACGAAGGCGGCCCCGGTCAGGCGCACCAGCAGCGCCCGCCGCCCGGTCGCCACGGTTGCCAGCCAAGCCACGCCCAGCAGCGCCAGGGCATGGGCCAGCTGATACTCCGCCGCCATCATGAACATCGGATCGCCGCCGAGCCCATGCCAGCCATAGGCGCCGGCCCCCACGGCCATGAAGCCGTTCAGCCCGCCCAGGGTCAGCCAGAGCCGCATGGCCGGGCGGTCATTCCAGGAACCCCTGAATCGGTTGAACCCATGGGCCGAACGCCCGGCTATTGCGGCAGCGCCGCCTGGCAGGCGCCGCCGGCACAGGCCGGCAGGCCACAGGGCCCGACCGGCGCCGGCGCGGTTGCCCCCGAGTTGATCCGCGGCGCCGACAGTGCGCGGGTGACATGGACATCGCCGCAGGTGGGGCAGGCAATCGCCGCGGCGGCAGCCTTGGCGTCATAGTCGGCGCGGCTGGCAAACCATTCCTCGAAGGCATGGCCTTGGCCGCAGCGCAGGTCGAACACGATCATGAGTGGCGCCCTCTTTGGCTCTCGCGCAACAACGACCTTAGTCTAGCGCGGCAGGTCACTGTGGCCCATCAGGAACTGGTCGACCGAACGCGCGCACTGCCGGCCTTCCCGGATCGCCCAGACCACCAATGACTGCCCGCGGCGCATGTCGCCGCAGGTGAACACCTTGTCGACGCTGGTCCGGTAGGCGCCCGGATCGGCCTCGGTATCCGCTTTGACGTTGCCGCCGTCGTCCAACACGACATCGAGATCGGTCAACAGCGCATCGTGGACCGGGTTGATGAAGCCCATGGCGAGCAGCACCAAGTCCGCGGGAATGGAGAACTCGCTGCCGGCCATCTCCTTCATCGACCAACGGTCATTGTCATCCCGCACCCAGTTGAGGCGCGCCAGTTGCAGACGCTCGACCCGCCCATTGCTGCCGGCGAAGCCCTTGGTGGTGACGGCCCAGTCCCGCTCACAGCCCTCCTCATGGGAGGTCGAGGTGCGAAGCTTGAGCGGCCAATGCGGCCAGGTGAGGTCCTTGTTCTCCCGCTCCGGCGGCTTCGGCATGATCTCCAACTGGGTTACCGACGCAGCGTTCTGACGCACCGATGTGCCGACACAGTCGGAGCCGGTGTCACCGCCGCCGATCACCACCACGTGGCGGCCGGTGGCAAGAATCGCCTTCTCGTCAGGCACCGGAACGCCGGCGACGCGGGCATTCTGCTGGGTCAGGAAATCCATCGCCCAGTGGACGCCCGCCAGATCCCGTCCCGGTACCGTCAGGTCGCGAGGCTGCTCGGCGCCGCCGGCGAGCACCAGGGCATCGAAATCCGCCATCAACGTCCGCGGTGAGACGTGCACGCCGACGTGGGTGTTGGGGCGGAACTCCACCCCCTCCGCCTGCATCTGTGCCATCCGCCGATCGATGTGGTACTTCTCCATCTTGAAGTCGGGGATGCCATAGCGGAGCAGGCCGCCGATACGGTCCTGCTTCTCGAACACCACCACGGAATGGCCGGCGCGGGCGAGCTGCTGCGCACAGGCCAACCCCGCCGGCCCGGACCCGACCACGGCTATGAGCTTGCCGGTGCGGTGCTTGGCGATCTCCGGCACCACCCAGCCTTCTTCCCACCCCTTGTCGATGATCGCACACTCGATGGTCTTGATGGTGACCGGCTCGTCGGTGATGTTGAGCGTGCACGCGGCCTCGCACGGGGCCGGGCAGATACGCCCAGTGAACTCCGGGAAGTTGTTGGTGGAGTGGAGAACCTCCAGCGCCTGCCGCCAGTCCTGGCGATAAACCAGATCATTCCAGTCGGGGATGATGTTGTTGACCGGGCACCCCTCGTGACAATAGGGGATGCCACAATCCATGCAGCGCGCGCCCTGGCGGGCGAGTTCCGCCTCGCCCAACGGAATGACGAATTCCCGCCAGTGACGCACCCGCTCCTCGATCGGCGCATAGCGCCGCTCGTGGCGCGCAATTTCCTTGAAACCGGTCGGCTTGCCCATGATCCCGTCCTGTTCCCTTACGCAGCGATCTACATGCCGACGGCAACGCTGATGCCGGTCCGCTCGGTGGCCTGCCAGCGCGCCTGCATCTGCTCCAAGGCACGCCGGTAATCCACCGGCATCACCTTGACGAAGCGGGGGAGATACCGGTCCCACTCGGCAATGATGGCGGCGGCCCGGCGGCTGCCGGTGTAGCGGCGGTGCCGGTCGATCAGGCGATACAGCCGCTGGGCATCGTGGCGGGTCATGTCGTGCACGACGTCGACCCGCCCGTGGGTTTCCAGGTCGCCCCCCTGGTGAGCGAGGACCTCGAGCCACTCGTCCTCCTGGGCGATCGGCTCCAGTTCCACCATGGCCAGGTTGCAGCGGCGATGGAACTGCCCATCCTCGTCCAGCACGTAGGCGACGCCGCCGCTCATCCCGGCGGCGAAGTTGCGCCCGGTGCCGCCCAGCACCACCACGCAGCCGCCCGTCATGTACTCGCAGCCGTGATCGCCGACTCCCTCGACCACCGCATGCACGCCGGAGTTGCGGACGGCGAACCGTTCCCCGGCCACTCCGCGGAAGAACGCCTCGCCGGCGATGGCGCCGTACAGCACGGTGTTGCCGATGATGATGTTGTCGTGGGGATCGATCGGGCTGGACCGGGCCGGGTAGACGATCACCCGCCCGCCGGACAGGCCCTTGCCGACGTAGTCATTGGCATCACCCTCCAGCTCCAGGGTCACGCCGTGGGCCAGAAAGGCGCCAAAGCTCTGCCCCGCCGTGCCCGTCAGCTTGATGTGGATGGTATCCTCCGGCAGCCCGGCGTGGCCGTACTGCTTCGCCACCCGGCCCGACAGCATGGCGCCGACGGTGCGGTTGACGTTGCGGATCGGCATGTCGATGCGCACCGGCTTGCGGTCATCCAGTGCCGGACCGGCCTTGGCAATGAGCTCGTGGTCCAGTGCCTTGTCAAGGCCATGGTCCTGGGCACTGCGGTTGTAGCGGGCGACCTCCGGCGGGGCGTCGACCACATGGAAGATGCGGGTGAAGTCGAGCCCCTTGGCCTTCCAATGGTCCAGTGCCGGGCGCATCTCCAGCCGGTCGCTCCGTCCGATCATCTCAGTGATGGTCCGGAAGCCGAGTTCGGCCATCAGTTCCCGCACCTCTTCGGCGATGAACACCATGAAGTTGACCACATGGTCCGGAATGCCGGTGAACCGCTTGCGCAGCTCCGGATCCTGGGTGGCGACCCCCACCGGGCAGGTGTTGAGGTGGCACTTCCGCATCATGATGCAGCCGGCCGAGATCAGCGCCGCAGTGGAGAAGCCGAACTCGTCCGCGCCCAGCATGGCGCCGACGACAACATCGCGACCGGTGCGCATGCCGCCGTCCACCTGCACAGCGATCCGGCCGCGGAGGTCGTTCAGCACCAGGGTCTGGTGGGTCTCGGCCAGGCCGATCTCCCACGGCGAACCGGCGTGATGGATCGAGGTGAGCGGGCTCGCGCCGGTGCCGCCCTCGAACCCGGCAATGGTGACGTGGTCGGCGTGGGCCTTGGAGACGCCGGCGGCGATCGTGCCGACGCCCACCTCGGACACCAGCTTGACGCTGATCCGCGCTTCCGGATTCACGTTCTTGAGGTCGTGGATGAGCTGCGCCAGGTCCTCGATGGAATAGATGTCATGGTGCGGCGGCGGCGAGATCAGGCCGACCCCGGGGGTCGAATGGCGCACCCGGGCGATCCAGTCGTCCACCTTGTGGCCGGGGAGCTGCCCACCTTCGCCGGGCTTGGCCCCCTGCGCCATCTTGATCTGGATGTCGTCGGCATGGACCAGATACTCGGCGGTCACCCCGAACCGGCCGGAAGCAACCTGCTTGATTGCCGACCGCATGGAGTCACCGCCCGGCAGCGGCTCGTTGCGCTCCGCCTCCTCACCGCCCTCGCCGGTGTTGGACTTGCCGCCGAGGCGGTTCATGGCGATGGCGAGGGTGGTGTGGGCCTCCCATGAGATGGCACCGAACGACATCGCCCCGGTGGAGAAGCGCTTGACGATCTCGCTCACCGGCTCGACCTCATCGAGCGGCACAGGCTCGGAATCCCGCTTGAACTCGAACAGACCGCGGAGGTTGCGCAGCTTGCGCTGCTGATCGTTGATCTTGCCGGTATAGGCCTTGAACTTGCGGTAATCGCCGGCGCGCACCGCATGCTGCAGCAGGGCGATGGTCTCCGGCTTCCAGAAGTGCTCCTCGCCGCGGAGGCGGAACGCCATCTCGCCGCCGACGTCGAGGGCCCGGCGCAAGGTGGGGTCGTCCCCGTAGGCGGCACGGTGGCGGCGTACCGTCTCCTCGGCGATCTCGGCCAAGCCGATTCCCTCCACCGCCGTGTGGGTGCCGGCGAAGTAGGTGTTCACGAACTCCTTGGAGAGGCCGACCGCATCGAAGATCTGCGCCCCGCAATAGGACTGATAGGTGGAGATACCCATCTTGGCCATGACCTTGAGCATGGCCTTGCAGACCGCCTTGACGTAACGGCGGTAGGCTTCTTCCTCGGTGAGTTCCGGCGGGAACTCGGTCCGCAGGTTGGCGATGGTGTCGAATGCGAGGTAGGGGTTGATCGCCTCGGCGCCATAGCCGGCGAGCAGGCAGAAGTCATGGACCTGGCGGGCTTCCCCGGTCTCCACCACCAGCCCCACCTCGGTCCGCAAGCCCTCCCGGATCAGGTGGTGGTGGACCCCAGCGGTGGCGAGCAGCGCCGGTACCGGAATGCGGTCGGAACCGACGGAGCGGTCGGAGAGGATGATGATGTTGCTGCCCCGGCGCACCACCGCCTCGGCCTCGGCGAGAATCCGCGTGAGCGCCGGCTCCAGGCCGGCCGCCCCGTGTTCGGCGGGGTAGCAGATGTCGAGCGTATGGGTGCGAAACGCCCGATCCATATGGTTCTCGATCCGGCGAATCCGTTCGAGGTCCACGTTGGACAGGATCGGGTGATGCGCCTCCAGGCGGCGATGGCCGGCCGCTCCCTCGGGCTCCAGCAGGTTCGGCCGCGGCCCGATCAGGGTGACCAGGGACATCACCAGTTCTTCCCGGATCGAATCGATCGGCGGGTTGGTGACCTGGGCGAAGCACTGCTTGAAGTAGTCGTACAGCAGCTTCGGCCGGTCCGAGAGGACGGCCAGCGGGGTGTCGCGGCCCATGGAGCCCACCGGCTCCTGCCCGGTGATGGCCATGGGCGCGAGGAAGAAGCGCAGGTCCTCCTGGGTGTAGCCGAAGGCCTGCTGCCGGTCGAGCAGAGTGATCGGGTCGGGCGCCATCGGCCCCACCTCGGGCGGCAGGCTTGAGACCTTGGTCTGGGTCGCGTCCAGCCACTGCTGATACGGCCTTGAGGACGCGAGCGTATCCTTCAGCTCCTCGTCATCGATGATGCGGCCCTGTTCCAGGTCGATCAGGAACATCTTGCCGGGCTGCAGCCGCCACTTCTTGACGATTTTTTCCTCGGGAATGGGCAGCACCCCGACTTCCGAGGCCATCACTGCCAAGTCGTCGTCGGTGATCACCCAGCGGGCCGGGCGCAGCCCGTTGCGATCGAGGGTGGCGCCGATCTGACGGCCGTCGGTGAACGCGACCGCAGCCGGGCCGTCCCACGGCTCCATCAGCGCGGCATGGTACTCGTAGAAGGCGCGGCGCTTGTCATCCATCAGCGGGTTGTCGTCCCACGCTTCCGGGATCATCAGCATCATCGCATGGCTGAGCGAATAGCCGCCCGCCACCAGCAACTCGAGCGCATTGTCGAACACCGCGGAGTCCGACACCCCGTCGCCGATCAGCGGCCACAGCTTGGCGAGATCGTCACCCAGCAGGGCCGACTTCATGGAACGGCGGCGCGCCTGCATCCAGTTGATGTTGCCGCGCAGGGTATTGATCTCGCCGTTGTGGCAGAGGTAGCGGAACGGCTGTGCCAGTTTCCACGACGGGAAGGTATTGGTGGAAAACCGCTGGTGCACCAGCGCCAGTGCCGAGGCAACGCGACGGTCCTGAAGATCGGGATAGTAGGTCGGAAGGTTGCCGGCCAGCACCATCCCCTTGTAGTTGAGCGTGCGAGTCGACAGCGAGACGATATAGAACCAGTCCCGCTGCGGCATCTCATGGTCCCAGATGGCGTGGTGCACCACCTTGCGGATCACCAATAGCTTGCGCTCGAACGCCGCCGCATCCCGGAAGCCGGCGCCGCGGCCGATGAACACCTGGCGGATCACCGGCTCGATCGGCTTGACGCTGAAGCCGAGCACCGAATTGTCCGTGGGCACGTCGCGCCAGCCCAGCAGTTCCTGCCCCTCTTCGGCAACCACCCGGGCAAACGCCGCTGTACACCGTTCCTGCGACTCCGGGCTGCGGGGCAGGAACACCAACCCCACGGCGTACTCGCCCGGGGGCGGCAGATCGAACCCGAGCGCGGCACACTCTTCCCGAAGGAATGCATCGGGAACCTGGACCAGGATGCCGGCCCCGTCACCGGCCAGCGGATCGGCGCCGACGGCGCCACGATGATGGAGGTTGACGAGGATTTGCAGACCCTGGGCAACGATATCGTGGCTCTTGCGGTTCTTGATATTGGCCACGAAGCCGATGCCGCAGGCATCGTGCTCGTTGGTCGGGTCGTACAGCCCCTGGGCCGTCGTCGGCAAGACATGCGGGCTCATGCGCAGATCCCCAATCCCAAAACCCCTCAAATGTGGTATAGCGCCGGGTATGGACACCGCATGGGCACGTGCGGGTCCGCGGTCGCCGTTCATTCAAGCGCTCCACCGCTTGCGCGTTGCGCAACCGGCGGATCCGGCCCATTCAGTGTGGCCGGTTTGTTTCCCGAGCCCTGAGAGAATCAGTCCCGTCGCGGAAAAATACAAGGTCAAAACGAACCGGCAACCGATTCTTTCGCAACCATGGCGCCCTTGCCGCTTTCCGCCACCCTGCCACCAGATTTGGAGAGCCTGCCCCGATGGCAATGATCCATCTTGTTGTCCTCGCGATCGTGCAAGGCGTCACCGAGTTCCTCCCGATCAGCTCCTCCGCCCACCTGATCCTGGTCCCCATCGTGTTTGGCTGGCCGGATCAGGGCCTTCTGGTCGACGTTGCCGTCCATGTCGGCACCCTCGGCGCGGTGATGGTGTACTTCTGGCGGGACGTGGTGGCAATGGCGGCCGGCATGTTCGACCTGGTGCGCGGCCGCCTCACCGCCCATGGCGTTCTGCTCGGGCTGGTGATCATCGGCACATTGCCCATCGTCGTCGCCGGGTTCCTGATGGACGGCCGGCTCATGGAGTCCTTTCGCGATATCCGGGTGATCGGCTGGACCACCCTCGGCTTCGGCATCCTGCTCTATGTGGCCGACCGCTTCGCCGGCACGCGCCGCACCATGTCGGACCTCAGGAGCCGCGACGCCGTGCTGATCGGTCTCGCCCAGGTGCTGGCGCTGATCCCCGGCACCAGCCGCTCCGGCATCACCATGACCGCCGCCCGTATGCTCGGCATCGACCGGGCCGCAGCGGCACGCTTCGCCCTGCTCCTTTCGATGCCGGCGATCCTGGGAGCCGGCGTGCTGCAAGGAGCAGACCTCTACACCGCCGGCGACACCGAGCTCACCGGTGCGGTGATCACCGCGATGGTCCTGGCTTTCGGTGCGGCCCTGGCGGCCATCGCGGCGATGATGGCGTGGCTGCGCCGGGCCACTTTCACGCCATTCGTGGTCTACCGCGTCGTTCTGGGGGTGATATTGCTGGCCATCGGCTACGATCTGTTGGGCTGACACTTCGCACGCGGGAGACACGCGGCATGCAGGCCATCGACCGCCTGACCCGGCTGATCTGGAATACCGATCTCTCCACCCGACCCGGTTGGCAGCGCGCCGCCTTGGGTCTTGCACGCCTGCTATGGGTGGTGTTCCGCGACATCCAAGAGGGAGAACTGACCCTACGGGCGATGAGCTTGGTCTACACCTCCCTGCTGTCGCTGGTGCCGCTGCTCGCCATCTCGTTCTCGGTGCTGAAGGGCTTCGGCGTGCATGGGCAGATGGAACCCCTGATTCTTGGCGCGCTCGAGCCGTTGGGTGAGGAGGCCGCCGCCGACGTCACCGAGCGGCTGATCGATTTCGTCGACAGAATGCAGGTAGGCGTGCTCGGCGCCGTCGGCCTGGCCTTTCTCTTCTATACCGTCGTCGCGCTGATGCAGAAAATCGAGGGCTCGTTCAATTACATCTGGCACATCCGGGGAGAGCGGCCCTTAACCCGCCGATTCAGCGACTACCTGAGCGTCCTGCTGATCGGCCCGGTCCTGGTCTTTCTGGCCATAGCCGTTGCCACCATGGTCACCGCCACGCCGGCCTACCAGGCGGTGGTGGAAACGCCCGGGATCGGTGCGGTGGTCGCCTGGGCGACGAGCCTCGCTCCCTACGTCCTGGTCATCCTCGCCTTCACGTTTCTCTACATCTTCATGCCCAATACCCGGGTCCGGTTCGGGTCAGCGCTGGTCGGCGGCCTCGTCGCGGGAGGCCTGTGGGCTGCCGCCGGGACCGCTTTCGCCTCGTTCGTCGCCACCTCCACCCAGTATGCCGCAGTGTACTCCGCCTTTGCGGCCATGGTCCTTTTCCTCATCTGGTTGTTCGTGACCTGGCTGGTGGTACTGGTCGGCGGCAGCATCGCCTTCTATCATCAGAATCCGGATTTCGTGACGAAGGACCGGCCAAGCTTGCTCCTCAGCAACAGCATCAAGGAGCGATTGGCACTGTCGGTCGCCCACCTGGTCGGGCAGAGCTACTACCTCGGCAACGCGCCGTGGACGCTCGAACGGCTCGCCGTGCGCCTGCACGTTCCCCGGGATGCGCTGAGTACCGTGGTGGATGCCCTGGCGAAGGCGGGTTTGATCACGCAGGTCGCGGAGGCATGGCCACCCGCCTACCTGCCAGCGAAGCCGCCCGACATGACTCCGCTCAAAGCAGTGCTGGATGCGGTTCGTTCGACCGACCAGAACGCCGGCGCCGATTACGGGTGGATGCCGCGGGATCCGGCGATCGAGGGATTGCAGGAAGCCATCGACCGGGCGATCGAACGCGCCCTCGACAAGCAAACGGTCAAGGATCTGGCGCTGTCGCCGCTGGCGACGGCCACGGCGGAGGACGACGGCACCGTCGACGAGGCCCCCGGTCGGGACGCGGCGGGATAACGCGGGCCGTCCCGAGACCGGCCGGGACGGCCCGCAGGGTCATGCCGGCCGCCTATGCGGCCGGCTGGTCAATCCGCTGTGGGCCTATTCCTGATAGAAACCGACCGCGCAGACTTGGTCGTCCACCATGGTCACGTAAGCGACCTTCTGCACCGGATCGGTTTCGCCGGGTCGCGGCCACATGTACGAGACCTCGGCAATTTCGCCTTCGGCCGCCTCGGCATAGAGGGTTTCCCCGAACGCCGTGCCTTCCTTGTCCTGCAGTTCGCGCAGGCTCCTGCCCAGCAGATCCGGGTTGGGGTGGGCTGTGAACATCCCGTCAGGACCGCCGCAGTAGGGATAGAGATCGCGATCCATGATTTCGCCCGCGTTGATCATGGCGAGCGTCCCGACCTTGTCGGCTTGCAGCATCGCCACGGTGCTTTCCAGCATCGCGCGAGCTTCCTCGGGCGTGCCGTAATCCGATGCCACAACATGCCCTGCCATGGTCGCCAACGGCAGGACCAGTGCGAGCGATAGCCCCCTGAACTTCATCGTCGTCTCTCCCAAAATGGTTTGTGATGATGAACGCAGACAGCCCCCTGACGCCGCTGTGGTTCCCTCGCTTGGAGGTGGCAGACGGCCCAATCCGGGAAGCCAAGGCGATGCTCGACTGCAATTGTGACATTTTCAAGACGCTCCGCCGCCGCCGACGGGCTTGACCTCGACACGTGTGCGCCTTAGTGTGCTGAAAACGTGTCAACCCCGCGTGAGCGCCAAATTTTGCTGCATTTCCAGGGGGTTGGCCGCAAGATGGCGGGGTCGCTCCGGGCCTCGGTCACGCTTTGAGGAGGAATGGCGGGTCACTCATGAAAGTCATCGTCGCAGTCAAGCGCGTCATCGACTACAACGTAAAAATCCGGGTGAAGTCGGACAATTCCGGGGTCGAGACGGCCAACGTGAAGATGTCCATGAATCCCTTTGACGAGATCGCGGTGGAAGAGGCCGTACGCCTGAAAGAGGCCGGCAAGGTTCAGGAGATTGTCGCGGTCTCCATCGGCGCCCCTCAGTGCCAGGAGACCATCCGCACGGCGCTGGCGATGGGTGCGGACCGCGGGATCCTGGTGGAAACCGACCAGGATCTCCAGCCGCTGGCCGTCGCCAAGGCACTCAAGTCTCTGACTGAAAAAGAAAATCCCTCGCTCGTCGTGGTCGGCAAACAGGCCATCGACGATGACTCCAACCAGACCGGACAGATGCTGGCCGCCCTGCTGGGCTGGGCCCAGGGGACATTCGCGTCCAAGCTAGCGGTTGATGACGGCAAGCTCGAGGTGGTGCGGGAGATCGACGGCGGGCTTGAGACCGTGAAGATCAACCTGCCGGCGGTGGTGTCGGCGGACCTCCGCCTCAACACACCGCGCTATGCCTCCCTGCCCAACATCATGAAGGCGAAGAAGAAGCCGATCGAAACCGTCAAGCTCGCGGATCTGGGGGTGGATCCGGCCCCGCGCCTCAAGGTGATCAAGGTCACGGAACCGCCGGTTCGCGCGGGCGGGGTGAAGGTCGGCAGCGTCGCCGAACTGGTGGATAAACTGCGGAACGAAGCGAAGGTCATCTGATGAGCGTTCTTGTCATCGCCGATCACGACAACAAAGCCCTCAAGGCGGCGACCCTCAACACCATCACCGGGGGCAGCAAGCTGGGCGATGTCTCGGTGCTGATCGCCGGCAGCGACTGCGGTTCTGTCGCCGAACAGGCGGCCAAGGTGGCCGGTGTGGCGAAGGTGCTGGTCGCGGATGCGCCGATCTATGCCCATGCTCTGGCCGAGACGCTGGCGCCCTTGGTCGTCAAGCTGGCGCCGGACTACAGCCATGTGCTGGCCCCGGCCAACACGTTCGGCAAGAACCTGTTGCCGCGGGTGGCGGCCTTGCTGGACGTCGCCGCGATTTCCGACATCAGCGGCATCGAGGGCCCGGATACGTTCGTCCGCCCGATCTATGCCGGCAATGCCCTTGCCACCGTGGAGAGCACGGATCCGATCAAGGTGATCACGGTGCGCGGCACCGCCTTTGAGGCCGCCGCCGCGGAAGGCGGCTCGGCCGCGATCGAGCCGGTGGAGCCGGGCGAGGACCCGGGTCTCTCGCAGTTCGTTGGACAGGAACTCACCAAGAGCGAACGGCCGGAGCTGACCAGCGCCCGGGTGGTCGTGTCCGGGGGGCGCGGCATGCAAAGTGGCGACAACTTCCCGATGCTGGAAGCGCTCGCCGACAAGCTGGGTGCGGCGGTGGGGGCCTCGCGGGCGGCGGTGGATGCCGGGTTCGTGCCCAACGACTACCAGGTGGGACAGACCGGCAAGGTGGTGGCCCCGGAACTCTATATCGCCGTCGGCATCTCCGGCGCGATCCAGCACTTGGCCGGAATGAAGGACAGCAAGGTCATCGTGGCCATCAACAAGGACGAAGAGGCACCGATCTTCCAGGTGGCGGACTACGGGCTGGTGGCCGACCTGTTCCAGGCGATCCCGGAGCTGACGACGGCGCTGGACAAGTAACCGGGAGCCCGGGCCGGCAGGGATGTGGCCGATGGAAATCCGCAAGGTCGGCATCGTCGGCGCGGGCCAGATGGGAGCCGGGATCGCCGAGGTTCTGGCGATCGGCGGCTACCCGGTTTACCTTGCCGATGTTGACGAACAGCAGCTGGAACGGGCGCTCGCCACCATCGCCGAGAATCTCGAGCGGTCGGTGGAGAAGCAGCGGCTGACCCCGGCCGAGGCCAAGGCAGCGCGCGCACGAATCAGCTCCGGACTCGGCTACGAGGGGTTCCGGGATTGCCAGTTGGCAATCGAGGCCGCGTTCGAGGACGAGGCGGTCAAGCGGAGCATTCTCAAGAAGCTGTGCGACGTGCTGCCGACGGATGCGATCATCACCACCAATACTTCCACCCTGTCGGTGACCCGGCTGGCGGCGCAGACCGACCGTCCCCCCCGGTTCCTCGGCACCCACTTCATGAATCCGGTGCAAAAGCTTGAGCTGGTGGAGTTGATCCGCGGCATCGCGACCAGCGAAGACACGTTCCGCACGGTTCGTGATTTCATCCTCTCGCTCAACAAGACGCCCATCAGCGCCGAGGATTTTCCGGCGTTCATCGTCCACCGCATCCTCATGCCGATGATCAACGAGGCGATCTATGCGCTCTATGAGGGCGTCGGCTCGGTGATCAGCATCGACACCGCCATGAAGCTCGGGACCCATCACCCCATGGGGCCGCTGGAACTGGCCGACTTCATCGGGCTCGATACCTGTCTTATCGCCATGCACAACCTCCACGAGGGTTTGGCCGACACCAAGTACCGGCCTTGTCCGTTGCTGGTGAAGTACGTCGAGGCCGGTTGGCTGGGACGCAAGGCGGGCCGCGGCTTCTACGACTATTCCGGGTCGGAGCCGGTGCCGACCCGCTAGTGGATCGGATCCGTCGCTTGGATGGCCAGCGTCGGATCGGTCGATCCACGACCGTGCTGATATGGTGGATCGATGCCAATGGATGGGACTCATTCGTCGGTATCGAACCCCAGGCCGGCCGCGGTGTTCACCGCCAGGTGCCAGGGTCGATTCCGCTTGAAGCCGTTTGGGCGGTCTGCAATAGCTAACCGCTTGGGAACGGCCCTGCCGCCAGAAGCGGCAACCTTGAGACTGCCAATGGACTTGCTTGAAGCGGGGCAGAAGCACGATTTGGAGCCGCTCCACGTCAATAATTTCGTGGTCCGCCTGGCGGAGACGCCGGCCGAGGTCGAAGCGGCGCAGGCGCTGCGCTACCGGGTGTTCTACGAGGAGATGACGGCACTGCCGAGCCCGGAGGCACGGCAGCGGCGGCTCGATTTCGATGACTTCGATCCGATCTGCGATCATCTTCTGGTGATTGACACCGAACGCGGCAACGGGGCCCTGGCCGTTGTCGGCACCTATCGCCTGCTGCGGCGGTCGGTGGCGAACCGGAGCGGTGGCTTCTACACCGCCCAGGAATATGACCTGTCTTCCTTGCTCCGGCTGCCTGGGGAGTTGGTCGAGGTCGGCCGGTCGTGCGTCGATCCCGCCTATCGCAACCGCGGCGTCATGCAGCTGTTGTGGCGCGGCCTCGCCGCCTACGTCATCCACTACGAGATCGATGTGCTGTTCGGTTGCGCGAGCTTCCCCGGCACCGAACCAGAGGCGATGGACCGGGCGCTGTCCTACCTGCACCACTATCACCTGGCGCCGAGCGCGCTCAGACCCCGGGCGCTCGATCACCATTACGTGCCGATGGCCCGGATGCCGCCTTCGGGCATCGACGTGCAGGCGGTGGTGGCCGACTTGCCGCCGCTGATCAAGGGCTATCTGCGGCTCGGCGGATTCGTCGGCGATGGTGCCGTGGTCGACCGGCAGTTCAACACCACCGATGTGTGCATGATCGTCAAGACGGACCAGGTAACCAAGAAGTACGACCGCCACTACCGACGGCCGGCGGCGGACGAATCCGACGCCTGAGCCGGCCATGCTGGTTGCCGCCCTCCGGGTCTCCATCCGCCTGCCGCTGTTCCTGATCGCCAACGCGGTGCTGATCGCCGCCTACACACTCTGCCTCGGACCCGCCCGGCGCTTTCGGCGGCCGATCCAGGTGCTGTGGTGCCGGATCATGCAGGCGCTCGCCGGACTTCGGGTACGCTACATCGGTGCACCGAACCCCTCCGGCCCAACCCTTTGGGTTGCAAACCATGTCTCGTATCTGGATATCGCCGTGCTCTCGCGCCGCCTCGAGGCGGTGTTCGTCGCCAAGAGCGAAGTGGCGAATTGGCCGCTGTTCGGCATCATCGCCCGCCTCACCGGAACCGTCTTCGTATCCCGCCAGCCGGCCCTGGCCCGCGTCCAGCGGGAGGCGATTCGGCGGCACCTGTCGGCCGGCGGCAACCTGCTGCTGTTTCCCGAAGGGACCAGCACCGACGGCAGCGGGGTGGCGCCGTTCAAATCGTCTCTCATGGACATCGCCAGCGCCCGCGGCACCGGCAACGGCCCCAGCGTGACGGTACAGCCGGTCTCACTGGCCTATACCCGTGACCGGGCCGGGGTGCCACTGACCGGGCCGCGCCGGGCGCTCTATTGCTGGTATGGCGAGATGACCTTGGCGCCGCACTTGATCCGAATGCTGGGTCAGGCCGGCGCCGAGGTGGACGTGCGGTTCCATCCGCCAATCCGGGCGGAGGCGTTCGACGACCGCAAGGCGCTGGCCCGCCACTGCCAAGCCGAGGTGGCGGCAGGGGTGGCAGCAGCGCACCGCTTGGTCACCGACCTGAGGCAGGCTGCCGAATGACCGTGCGCCGGTCGCACCCAACGGCGATTCGGTCAGGTGGCGGCTGACGGACCCCGAACGGGCGGTGCTGCCTGGTCAAGGAGCCGACCCGGCGGCTGTTGCAGGAGACTGCGCACCGGTTGGAAGCTCCGCCGGTGATGCGGGGTGACACCCAGGCGCGCCAGGGCATCCCGGTGCGCCGGCGTCCCGTAGCCGGCGTTGCGCTCCCAGCCGTAGCCGGGAAAGTCGACGGCCAGATCCCGCATGATCCGGTCCCGGGTAACCTTGGCAACGATGGAAGCCGCCGCAATCGACAGGCTCAGCCGGTCACCGCCGACGACGCATGTGGCCGCGCAGGACAGAGGCGGTGCCATGGATCCGTCCACCAGTACCCGGTCGGGACGAACCGCGAGGGCCTCGACCGCCCGGGCCATGGCGGCAAAGGTCGCCTGCAGGATGTTGAGCGAATCGATCTCGGCCACGTCGGCCAAGCCGACACCGATCACCGCACACTCCGGGAGCAGCCGGAACAGCGATGCGCGCACATCGGCGCTCAGCAGCTTTGAATCATCGACTCCCAGCGCCAAGGCCTGATCCAGACATTCCGGCCGGATGACCACCGCCGCGGCCACCACCGGTCCGGCCCAGGGGCCCCGCCCGGCCTCGTCGATCCCGGCGACGATCCCGCCACCAGCCGCTTCCTGCCGATAGTCGACCATGTCGGACGGTATAGCGCTCACGGCCGACGGACGGAAAGGATACAAACAGGAACGAGCGTGCTCCGCCCTCACCTACGGTTCAGAAGTCGATGCAGCGGCCCTTGCGCTCCCAGTCGCCGAAGCGGGTGGGTTCGGGGCCGTCGGGGCCGCCGATCTCCTGCACCGCATCGGCAGCCGATGTGGACCGTTCCGGTTCCGCCCGCCCATTCGGGGACGACTCCGGCACCGCGGCCTGGTCCGGCTTCGGTTCCTCGAGCGATGTGGGCTTTTGAGCGGCAGGGTTTACGGGTCGGTTGGTTTCGGACACGGAATATCTCCTCGGCGGTTGCTCGATCGCGGTGGCATGACACCCGGGAAGCCCTTGCGGCGGTGCCCTGCCGAGCCTACTAGAATCCTGGTATTTTAGGGCCTGATGCCAAGGGTCCGCCATCAGATCGGAGGATTGACGCACCACAATGATGAACACCTTTCGTACCGGGATGCTGCTGGCGGCGCTCACAGCCCTGTTCCTGGTCTGCGGCTTTCTGCTCGGCGGCGAGGCCGGCATGGTGATCGCACTCGGCATCGCCGTTGCGACCAACCTGTTCGCGTACTGGAACGCCGACAAGGTGGTATTGCGGATGTACGGCGCGCGGCAGGTGGATGCCCGTTCCGCGCCGCAGTTCCACGGCCTGGTGGAACAACTGGCGCATCGCGCCGGCATGCCGATGCCCAAGGTCTTCATTATCGACAACCCGCAGCCCAATGCGTTCGCCACCGGCCGCAACCCGCAGAATGCGGCGGTGGCGGCCACCACCGGCCTGCTCAAGAGCCTGAGCCAGGAAGAGGTGGCGGGGGTGATGGCGCATGAGCTCGCGCACGTGAAGAACCGTGACACCCTGACCATGACGGTCACCGCCACCATCGCCGGCGCGCTGGGCATGCTGGCCAACTTCGCACTGTTCTTCGGCGGCAACCGCAACAGCCCGTTCGGCCTGATCGGCACCATCCTGGTGATGATCCTGGCCCCGCTCGCCGCCATGCTGGTGCAGATGGCGATCTCGCGCACCCGGGAATACGCTGCTGACAAGGGCGGGGCGGAGATCTGCGGCCGCCCCGAATGGCTGGCTTCCGCCCTGGAGAAGATCGACGCCGCGGCCAGGCGCACCGACAACACCGCGGCGGAGCGCAATCCGGCCACCGCCCACATGTTCATCATCAACCCGCTTCACGCCCATTCGGTGGACAGCCTGTTCTCCACCCACCCGGCAACCGCCAATCGGGTTCGCCGGCTGCGGGAGCTTTCCGTCGCCGCCGGCCGCGCCCAGGGTCGGCCGTGGGGTTGATGCGCTGAGCCAGGCCCGCTCCCGGCCGTCACGGCGCGCACCGCTTGGCAGCCGTCCGGATGCCCGCGCGGTGGCCGCCGAGACGCTGGAGGCGGTGCTGCATCGCCGTCACCCGTTCGAGGCCGCCCTGGCGAGTCATCCGGACCACGGGGTGCTCGAGCCCCGCGACCGGGCCTTCGCTTATGCCCTGGTGGCCAAGACCCTGCGCCGACTGGGCGAAATCGAGGCACTGGTTCGCCTTGTCCTGCATCGGCCGCTGCCCGAGCGCGACCGGCAGGTGATGACCCTGCTGCGGCTCGGCGTTGCGCAACTGCTGTTTCTGGGCACCCCGGCCCACGCGGCGGTGGACACCACCGTGAACCTTGCCCGTCGCTGGCGGCTCGGCCGGCACTTGGCGCTGATCAATGCGGTGCTGAGACGGATCCACCGGGACGGCCCGGCCCTGACCGCCGGCTTCGATGCGCCCCGCCTCAATACACCCGATTGGCTGTGGCACGCGTGGGAGGCGGCATACGGCCCGGTTGCCTGCCGGCGCATTGCCGAAACGCACCTTGAGGAACCGCCCCTCGACCTGAGCGCCAAAGGGGATCCGTCGGTGGTCGCAGCCGCGGTTGGCGGCATGGTGCTGCCGACCGGGTCCGTCCGCCTGCACCACCATGGTGCAGTCCCCGAGACCGAAGGGTTTGCGGCCGGTGTTTGGTGGGTGCAGGATGTCGCCGCCGCCCTGCCAGTGCGCCTGCTGGGCGACGTGCGCGGCCGGCAGGTGATCGACCTGTGCGCCGCCCCCGGTGGCAAGACCGCACAGCTCGCCGCCGCCGGCGCCCGGGTCATCGCGGTGGACCGGTCGGCGGCACGGATGGCCCTGGTGCGGGACAACCTGTCCCGGCTGCACCTGAGCGTCGAAACTGTTGTCGCCGAAGCCGAGGCGTGGCGGCCCGCGACCCTGGCCGACGCGGTCCTGGTGGACGTTCCGTGCAGCGCCACCGGCACCATCCGCCGCCACCCCGATGTCGCCCGCATCAAGCAGCCCGCTGACGTTGCCGCACTCGCCCCCGTGCAGGCGCGCCTGCTGGCGGCAGCGGCCTCCATGGTGCGGCCGGGCGGGATCGTGGTCTACTCCGCATGCTCGCTGCAACCGGAGGAAGGTCGGGCCTTGGTCGCGGCACAGCGAGGCCAGCTGCCGAACCTGGTTCCGGACCCGATCAGCCCGGCCGAGATCCCAGGACTGCCGGAAGCGGTGACCGGCGACGGGACGTTCCGCACCCTGCCCTGCTTCCTTGCGGATCATGGCGGAATGGACGGTTTCTACGCCTGCCGGCTGCGCCGCACCGAGCAGCCCACGGGGGATTGCGAGGGCGGGCCGTTGGCATCATGATCCCGCAGCATCCTGGCCCGGTTCGGGCGTGGAAAGGGAGCGCCGATGTCCGCCACCACCATCCAGCCACCATACCTGCTGTTTGTCGGTGACGCGCGGGATGCGCTCGCCGCCAAGACGGCGGCCGGGATCCTGCATTGGCGGCGGGAGTGGTGTCTCGGCCAAGTGGTTTGGCCGGACTGCGGCGCCGAACTCGACCTTCCCGGGATGAACGTGGCGGAAGCGGCCGCGGCCGGCGGCCGCACCCTCATCGTCGGTGTCGCCAACGCCGGCGGGGTGATTCCCGAGTCGTGGGTCACCTCCCTCACAGAAGCGCTGCGCGCCGGTCTCGATGTTGCCAGTGGGCTGCATGACCGCCTGGACGCGATACCTGCGCTCCGTGAAGCGGCAGCCGCCACCGGCCGGCGGCTGATCGACGTTCGCCATCCCACCCGCAGCTTCGGCGTCGGCACCGGCGAGCCCCGGAGCGGCCGGCGGCTGCTCACCGTCGGCACCGACTGCTCGGTGGGCAAGATGTATGCCTCGCTGGCGCTGGTCGAGGAGATGCAGCGCCGCGGTCTCGACGCGACGTTCCGGGCCACCGGCCAGACCGGCATCTTCATCGCCGGTGACGGCGTTTCGGTGGACGCCGTGGTGGCGGATTTCATCTCGGGTGCCACCGAGTGGCTGTCGCCGGCCAGCGATCCCGAGCACTGGGACGTCATCGAGGGCCAGGGGTCGCTGTTCCACCCATCGTTCGCGGGGGTCAGCCTGGGGCTTCTGCACGGCGCTCAGCCGGACGTCCTGGTGATGTGCCATGAGCCGACCCGGACCCACATGCGCGGCCTGCCCAACCGCGGGCTGCCGGGACTGGCGGAATGCATCGCGGCCAACCTGGAAGCCGCCAAACTGACCAGCCCGGCCGTCCGCTGCATCGGCGTTGCCGTCAACACGCGGGCTTTGGCGGCGGATGCGGCCGAACGCTACCTCCGGGACACCGCAGCCGAACTGGGCCTCCCCTGCGTCGACCCGGTCCGCACCGGGGTTGCACCGCTGGTGGACCGAATCGATCGGTGAGGGGCCGCCGCGTCACGGTGCGGCACGAATCGTGGCCGCTCAGCCGGCCGTTCGCCATTGCCCGCGGCACCAAGACGGCGGCCGAGGTGGTGGTGGTGGCGATCACCGAGGCCGGCGTCACCGGCCGCGGCGAGTGCGTCCCCTACCCGCGCTATGGCGAAACGCCGGAGAGCGTCCTCCGGCAGGTGGAAACGGTGGCGGATACGGTCGCGGCCGGTCTCGACCGTCATGGCCTGCTGCGGCAGATGCCGGCGGGCGCGGCCCGCAACGCGGTCGACGGCGCCCTCTGGGATCTGGAAGCTAAGCGAACCGGTGTTCCGGCGTGGCAACGCGCAGGCTTGCCGCCCCCGCGCCCGGTGGCCACCGCCGTCACCATCGGCATTGACACGCCCGAGGCAATGGCGGCGGCGGCGGCCTCCCTGGCCGGTGAGCCGCTGTTGAAGGTCAAGCTGGACGCGCACGCGGTGGTGGACCGGATGGCGGCGGTGCGCCGCGCGGCGCCGGCGGCCCGGCTCATCGTTGACGCCAACGAAGCGTGGTCCCGCGCGCTGCTGGCCGAAGTCCTGCCCAGCCTGGCCGAACTTGGCGTCGAGCTGATCGAACAGCCGCTGCCGGCAATCGACGATGCCGCGCTCGACGGGATGGAACCGGCGATCCCCCTGGCGGCCGACGAATCGTGTCACACCGCGGCTGACCTGCCGCGCCTGGCCGGCCGCTACCAAGCAGTCAACGTGAAGCTGGACAAAGCTGGCGGCCTCACCGCCGCTCTCGCGCTGATGGATGCCGCCGAGCGCGCCGGCTTCGCGGTCATGGTCGGCTGCATGGTCTGCACGTCCCTGGCCATCGCGCCGGCGCTGCTGATCGCCGGGCGGGCGCGGTGGGTGGACCTGGACGGCCCGCTCTGGCTGCGCCGGGACCGCGACCCCGGCCTCGGCTTCGCGGCCGGCATGATCCACCCGGCTTCAGCGACGCTATGGGGCTGAAGCCGCTGCCGCTCCCCGCTTCGGCCGCTCAGCTCCGCCGGAACAGAAACACCCGGGTCGGCTGCCGGAAGCTCCACCCCTCCTCGCTGCGCTGGCCCAGCCGCTCGAAGTTCGCCCGGATCTCCGGCTCATGCTCCATGAACGCGGTGCGGGTTTCCGGGTTGATGGCGGTGATGCGATCGTGAAACGCCTCGAAGTCCGGGAAGGTCACGATGTCCAGGTGGGAAACCACCTTTTCCTGCACGAAGCCGACATCGGGAGCATGGCGCAAGGCCTCAAGCGCGCGCCGCCGTACCACGGTCTCGTCATGGGCGGGCTTCATCAACTCGAAGTAGGGCCCCTCGGCCAGCGGCTCGGAAACGTAGAGGATTCCGCCGTTGACCAGCACCCGAGCCGCTTCCTTGAGCGCCTTCGGCCACTGGACACCGTCGACGTGATGGAAGCTGTTGAAGAAGATCACCACGTCCGCGGACCGGGACTTGCTCGGCAGGTCCTCGGCCAGACCCTGGATATAGGTCTCGTCGCCCACCGGCGGCACCGACCGGGCCCGGACAAGGGCGCGTGGGCTCACCTCGACACCGGTCACGTGGGCGCCGCGCCGGGTCAGCATCCGCGCGAGCGCGCCGTCGCCGCAACCTACATCGATGATATTCAGGCCCTCCACCGGCATGAGAAGCTCTTCGATGACCTGTTTGCTGGTTTTTTGTTCCATGGTTGATTCCACGTCGGTTATCTGGCTGAACCACGTGAGGCCCGGGACCGCCCCGCGATGATGTGTTGTAGCGGATTACCACGATGACGGAAACCTACGACGACATTCGCACCGCCGTCCGCAGCCTGTGCCAGACGTTTCCGCCGAGCTACTGGCGGGAGCTGGACGCGCAGCGCGCCTATCCGGAAGCATTCGTGAAGGCGCTCACCGAGGCCGGCTACCTCGCCGCCCTGATCCCGGAACGCTGGGGCGGCAGCGGTCTCGGCATCGCGGCGGCGGCCGCGATTCTGGAGGAGATACACAAGAGCGGCGGCAACGGTGCCGCCTGCCACGCCCAGATGTACACCATGGGCACCCTGCTGCGGCACGGCAGTGCGGCCCAGAAGGACCACTATCTCCCGGCGATCGCGCGGGGCGAACTCCGGCTCCAGGCGTTCGGCGTCACCGAGCCCAGCAGCGGCACCGATACCAGCCGGATCCGCACCACCGCGATCCGCGACGGCGACGGCTACCGGATCAGCGGACAGAAGGTCTGGACCTCCCGCGCCCGGCATTCGGACCTGATGCTGCTGCTGGCGCGAACCACGCCACGGGAACAGGTGGGGAAGCCGCACGAGGGAATCTCCGCCTTCCTGATCGACCTGCGTGAGGCCGAACCGCCGGCACTCACCATCCGCCCGATCCGCACCATGATGAACCATGCCACCACCGAGGTGTGGTTCGATGACCTCCGTGTCCCGGGCGATACCCTGATCGGCGAGGAAGGCAAGGGCTTCCGCTATATCCTCGACGGCATGAATGCCGAGCGCATCCTGATTGCCGCCGAATGCATCGGCGATGCCCGATGGTTCATCGCCAAGGCCACCGACTATGCCAAGGACCGGGTGGTGTTCGGCCGGCCGATCGGCCAGAACCAGGGCATCCAGTTCCCCATCGCCCGGGCGTTCGCCGCCACCGAGGCGGCGGCGCTGATGGTGGCCAAGGCAGCCGGTCTGTTCGACCGCGGCGCGGCCTGCGGGGCGGAAGCCAACATGGCCAAGCTGCTGGCGGCGGACGCGTCGTGGCAGTCGGCCGACATGTGCGTGCAGACCCACGGCGGCTACGGATTCGCCGAGGAATACGACGTCGAGCGCAAGTTCCGGGAGACCCGGCTGTATCAGGTGGCGCCGATCTCCACCAACCTGATCCTGGCCTACCTGGCCGAGCATGTCCTCGGCCTGCCGCGCTCGTACTGAGCCGGGGCGGCGGTTGCGGATGGGAGGCGAAACCGTGCCCACCTGGGACGCTGTGGTGGTCCTGGGCGCCAAGCCGGCCGGACCCGGCGAGGCCAGCGCGGCCATGCGCCGCCGCGTCGCCCACGCCGTCGGGGTGATGCAGGCGCGCGGCATTCCCTGCCTGATCGTTTCCGGTGGGGTCACCGGCGATCCACCGTCGGAAGCGGTGATCATGCACGACCTGGCGATCCGCCTGGGAGTCGCCGCGGAATTCATCATCGTCGAGGATCGCTCCCGCAACACCTTCGAGAACGCGGTGTTCACCGCTCGGGAGATGCGGGGCCGCGGCTGGCGCCGGCTGCTCCTCGTTACCGATGCCTGGCACATGCCGCGGGCGCGCTATGTGTTCCGGCGGCTCGGCATCGCGGCCGATGGCGCAGCGGTGCCACGCCCCGCCGATCTGTCCCGCCGCGCCTGGCTTTTGCACTACCTGGCCGACCTGTGGGCGCTGGCCAGAAGCGCATGGCTGTTCCGGCTCGGCCGCCACAAACCCATCGTCGCCGCCATCCTGCATCGGTAAGGAGACGCAATGACCGCACCACCCCTCCCGCTCGCCGGCATCCGGGTGCTGGATATCGCAACCTTCATCGCCGCCCCGTTTTCGGCCACCATCCTCAGCGAATTCGGCGCCGAGGTGATCAAGGTGGAGCAGCCGCAGGGCGGCGACCCGTTCCGCCGGTTCGGCACCGCGACGGAACGCGACGACAGCTCCCTGGCCTGGCTGAGCGAGGCCCGCAACCGGCGCTCCATCACCCTCGACCTCCGCTCGCCCGAGGGGGCAACCCTGTTCCAGCGGCTGGTGGCCGTATCAGACGTGGTGTGCGAGAACTTCCGGCCCGGCACCCTGGAGCGGTGGGGGCTCGGCTGGGATACCTTGAAGGAGATCAACCCCAAGCTGATCCTGCTGCGCGTCACCGGCTACGGACAGACGGGTCCCTACAAGGATCGCCCCGGCTTCGCCCGCATTGCCCATGCGGTGGGCGGCTTGGCGCGGCTCGCCGGCATGCCGGGAGAGACGCCGGTGACACCGGGCTCCACCTCCCTCGGCGATTACCTTTCGGGGCTGTTCGGTGCCGTCGGCATCCTGGTGGCACTGATCCACCGCAACGCGGGTGGGCCCGGGCAGGTCATCGACATCGGCCTCTACGAAGCGGTGTTCCGGGTCCTTGACGAACTGGCGCCGGCCTATGCCCGGACCGGCGCGGTGCGGCAGCCGGAAGGTGCCGGCACGGTCAACGCCGTCCCCCACGGCCACTTCCCCACCCGCGACGGCGGCTGGGTGGCGATCGCCTGCACCACCGACAAGATGTTCGAACGCCTCGCCCGGGCGATGGAGCGGCCGGAGTTCGCCGATGAGGCGGCATTCGGCCGGCAGGACCGGCGCCTGGCAGCGCGGGAGGCGGTCATCGCCCTGGTGACCGACTGGACGTCGGGTCTGACCCGGGACGAGGTGATGGCGAAGTGCCTCGCCGCAGACGTCCCGGCCGGCCCGCTCAACACCATCGCCGACATCTTTCAGGACCCCCACTTTCGTGCCCGCGAGGATCTGCAGTCCCTCCGGGATCCCGAGCTCGGCAGCGTGGTGGTACCGGCGGTGCTGCCCAAGCTGTCGGAAACCCCGGGACGGATCGATCGTCTCGGCCCGCCGCTGGGCCACGACAACGATGCGATCTATGGCGGCCTGCTCGGCCTGACCGCCGGCGACATCCAACGCCTCCGTGCCGCCGGGGTGATCTGATCCGGCCGTCTCCGGGCCTTGAGCCGCCGCACTCTGCCCGACCCGCCGTACCGTCCGCGGCCCCGGCCGCTACCGCACTGCGATGCAAGCCGTGGGCTTTTTGTCGCCATGCGCTACCGCGATCGCCGAAATCGATATCCGGGCGCCCCTTCTTCGCGCCGCCAGTGTGGTAAATTTGTCCTATATATATCAGGGCGTTAAGGACGGTGTTTTGAGCGGATCGAGTGATTGGCACCATGGCCTCCGCGAACGGCGGTTTTCATTTGCACTCCCGACCCGGCCTCACTATCTTGTCTCGTGTGCAGTGCAGCACGCGGTTCATTCGACCCTGTGTTGCCTGTGCTTCTTGGACGTTTCCTCCCAAACCTTGGGCCGTGGCTCGCCACGGCCCCTTTTTTTTGGCCTCGCGCCGATCAGGCCGGGGGTCGCGGCCGGGCTTCCCGCCCGCCACTCATCGGGGTACCGTTCTCTCCCGGGGCTTGGCCAACATCCCGGCGGCAGGCACGGTGAGGGTCAGGCCGAGCACGAGCCAGAAGATGCGCTGGTAGACCACCTCGTGGACCAACGAAAACATGCCGAAGATGAACAACAGAAGCAGCAGCAATCGATCACGCGGCGACGCGGGCAGCCGACAGTGCCGAAGCACGGAATATGTCAACGCCGCAAAGCCAAAGAGGAACACCGATGTGCCGACCAACCCAAGTTCCGCCAACAGCCACAGCAGGCTGTTGTGGATGA
>REES01000101.1 GCA_007694935.1 Rhodospirillales bacterium | reverse complement strand
TGACCCGGGTTCCGGAAACCGAGATTCAAGGCGCCCTGCGCCATTGGGAGGTGCTGCGCAACGTGCTCTCAGACCATCGTCACGCGCTCTTGCGACAAGGCCAGCTTCTCTGGGCAGGTCCGCTGTTAACCAAGAGTTGACCGTAGGCGTTTTAAGTTGTGACCTCTTTACTATAACATTCTGGTTTGGGGGTAAAATTATGTTTTTTCGCGTAAGGGATGCCATCAATAGAGCCTTATTTGATCTTGTCAACCAAGAAATAAAAAACACACCTCCAATTAGTGTAAATAAAGGGCAATTGATTTTTCTCACTATGCTTCAGAAGAAAGATATGATCATGTATCTTCATGCGATTAAATCAATTTATAGACAAATAAACGAAGGGCAGATCATTATTATCAATGACGGTTCTTTAGGTGCGCGCGAAACAGAATTATTGAGCAATCATATAAGTAATTTTCGTGTGGTAGATGCCAAGGATGTTAGCTGCAGGCCCTGTCCGCAAGGTGGCACATGGGAAAGACTTATTACGGCAATCGATCAGTCTAAGGCTAATTACGTTATCCAAGTGGACGCCGACACAATTTGTTGTGGAAGTATCCCTGAGGTGGTGGCCGCATATAAAAACAACAGGGGATTTGTTCTTGGAACGCGCGCTTGCCGAGAAATCTCTCTTTGCAAGGAACTTAAAGATTTTCACAAAGGAAGTGCGGACAGTCACGTCCAAACTGTTGCAGAGATTCGGCTTTTTAACTCAAAAGAGTATAATAATTTTCGGTATGTGCGGGGATGTTCCGGCTTTTCAGGATTTCCGCGAGGCGGCGGCGACCGCTCAGTCGTCGAGAATTTTTCCTCATTTATGTCAGAATCGATCGGCGGAAAATGGAATGAATGGGGTTCCGAACAGGTAGCATCAAATTTTTTTATTTCAAATACTAAGGATGCAATGGTGCTGCCTTATCCGAAATACGCGAACTATGATCTGGCCTTGGATATGAGTCAAAGCGCATTCTTGCACTTTATGGGAACTTACAGATTTCATAAGGGTGTATATCAGCAAAAATGCAAAAGCTTTAGGTTGATGGCGTAGAATAAAGTTCCTTTCACGCTGGGGTATACGATAACATTGTCGTTTCGCCTGCCCATAGTGGGAATAATCTCCCGGTTTCCTCTAGTGCAAGGCGTGCCGTGTCTGCTCTAACTTGTGATGGTCCTGATCCGGTCTTGACCCACGTCTTCCACCGCAACCTCCGGGTGAGCTTGCCGGTCGCCGTCGGCGGCGAAGGCGTTTATGTCATCGACGCCGAAGGGCGGCGGTACCTGGATGCCTCGGGCGGCGCCGCGGTGTCCTGTCTCGGCCACGGCGATCCCGAGATTCTCGGCGCGATCAAGGCGCAGGTGGACCGGATCGCCTTTGCCCACACCGCGTTCTTCACCTCCGAGCCGGCGGAAGCCCTGGCCGACCACCTGGTGGCGACCGCACCCTCGGGGATCGGCTGGGTCTACTTCGTTTCCGGCGGGTCGGAGGCGGTAGAGACCGCCCTCAAGATGGCCCGGCAGTACTTCGTCGAGGTGGGCCAGCCGGCCCGCCACCGCTTCATCGCTCGCCGGCAGAGCTATCATGGCAACACCTTGGGCGCCCTGGCGGTCGGCGGCAACCTCGCCCGCCGGGCGCTATACGAGCCGCTCCTGAAGGACGTCACCCACATCGCGCCATGCTACGCCTACCGCTACCGGGAAGCCGGAGAAAGCGAGGAAGACTACGGCCGGCGGGTGGCCGACGAACTGGAAGCGGCGATCCTCGACCTCGGTCCGGACACGGTGGCGGCGTTCGTGGCCGAGACCGTGGTCGGCGCCACCGCGGGCGTGGTTCCGCCGGCTCCCGGCTACTTCACCCGCATCCGGGAGATTTGCGACCGCTATGGGGTGCTGCTGATCCTGGACGAGGTGATGAGCGGGTGCGGCCGTACCGGCACCCTGCATGCGTGCGAACAGGACGGCATCGCGCCGGACCTGCTGTGCTTGGCCAAGGGGCTGGGGGCGGGGTATCAGCCGATCGGTGCGGTGCTGGTGGCGGAGCGGGTCTACCGGGCGTTTCGCGATGGGCCCGGGGCGTTCGAGCATGGCCATACCTACATGGGCCATCCCACGGCGTGTGCGGCGGCGCTGGCGGTGCAGCGGGCGATCCGGGATCGCGGCCTGCTCGCCGCGGTGCAGGCCAAGGGGGAAATGCTCGACCGGATGCTGGGGGACGCGTTGGGGCAGCATCCGCACGTGGGCGACATCCGCGGCCGCGGGCTGTTCCGCGGCATCGAACTGGTGGCCGACCGGGACAGCAAGGAGCCGTTCGAGCCGACGTTGAAGCTGCATGCCCGGATCAAGGCGGCGGCGATGGCGCGGGGCCTGATCTGCTATCCCAACGGCGGCACCGCCGATGGAGTGCGCGGCGACCACGTGCTGCTGGCGCCCCCGTTCATTGCGACCGACTCCGACCTCGCGGCGATTGTCGAGCGGCTCGCCGGTGCTCTGGATGATGCCCTTAACGCGATACGGTGAGTTGCACCTGCGAAGAAACTGCACGGATAGTTGCGGGCCGGCTGCGGCTTACCCATTCGGGACACGTAGAATAAGCCGTTGCGGAAACCCGGATGATCACGGTAAGGTTTTGATCATCAAGGAAACGCCATGTGAACGAAGGGCGTTCCTGGCAACTCTGGGTTAATCACCGGCAGCAGCAGCAAGGTCAAGCCGGCTGTCTGAACGAGATTGTCGATGACCCTGAAGGAGATTGTGAGACGATGACGATGAAGAGCAAATTGGGTCTTTCGGCCCTGGCCTTGACGTGTGGCCTGGGTCTTGCGGCGGCCGGCGGGGGCGAGGCGACGGCGCAACAGCAGACGTTCGTCACCATCGGCACCGGCGGCGTCACCGGGGTGTATTACCCCACCGGCGGCGCCATCTGCCGCCTGGTCAATCGGGAACGGGCCGAACATGGCATCCGCTGCTCGGTGGAGAGCACCGGCGGTTCCGTCGACAACCTCAATACCATGCGCGTCGGCGATCTCGACATGGGGGTGGTTCAGACCGACCTGCAATACCATGCCCTGCACGGCAGCGGCCCGTTCGCCGATGCCGGCCCGATGGAGAACCTGCGGGCGGTGTTCTCCCTGCATCCGGAGCCGTTCACCGTGGTTGCCCGCGCGGACGCGGGCGTCCGCCACTTCAACGACCTCAAGGGCAAGCGGGTCAACATCGGCAACCCCGGCTCCGGCCAGCGGGCCACCATGGAGGTGCTGATGGAGGCCAAGGGCTGGACCACGGGCGACTTCAGTTTGGCCACCGAGCTTCGCCCGGCCGAGCAGTCCCAGGCGCTGTGCGACAACCGCGTCGATGCCATCGTCTACACGGTGGGGCATCCTAACGGCTCAATCACCGAGGCGACCACCACCTGTGACAGCGTGCTGGTGGAGGTGTCCGGTCCGGAGGTGGACAAGCTGGTGGAGGAGAACCCGTACTACCGCTTTGCCACCATTCCAGGCGGCATGTACCGCGGCAATCCCGAGGACGTGGGGACGTTCGGCGTGGGCGCCACCTTTGTCTCCAAGACCGAGGTCCCGGAAGCGGTGATTTATCAGGTGACCCGGGCCGTGTTCGAGAACTTCGACGATTTCAAGCGGCTGCATCCGGCCTTCGAGATCCTGGTCAAGGAAGAGATGGTGACCGATGGCCTGTCCGCCCCGCTGCATGACGGCGCGGTGCGGTACTTCAAGGAAGCCGGGCTGATCGACTGAACGACACCGATAGGGTGGGGAGCGGCGCCACCCGCCGTTCCCCACTCGACGGCCGATCATGCCCGGTCGGTTACGGGGCCTGATGCGGGCAGGAATCAGGATCGTCGGCCATGCTCGGACGGTCGGGACGACATTTCGCAAGGTTCTGTGCTGGCCTGGTGGCCGCGACAGTCGTCTCGGCCGGTGCCGAAGGCGCCGACATCCTGATCGGTGCAGACGAGGATCGGCCGGCGGCGATCCAGGCCGCACGGACTCTCTGCCGGGCGCTTGACCAATCCAAAGATCCCCGCCTGCCGGCCGGTGCCTGCGCCGTCACCACCACGGCGGGGCCGCTGGCAAGCCTGGAAGGCGTGAGCGGCGGCGCGCTCGATATCGCCCTGGTCCCGTCGGACTGGCTCCACCACGCTCTGAACCGGAGCGGCCCGCTCTCCTTCGTCGACATTCCGTTCGATGGCCTTCGGACGCTGTTCCTTCTCAATGTCGAACCGCTGACCATCGTCGCCCGTCGCGCTGCCGGGATCGCGGGGCTGGACGATCTGGTCGGGCAGCGGATCGACATCGGGGCACCCGGCACACGAGCGCGAGTCCTGATGGATGCGGTGGTGGCAGCTGCCGGCTTAAGCCGGGGTGACTTTCCGCTGGTCGAGGAATTGCCCGAGGCGGAACGGTCGCTGGCGCTGTGTCACGCGCGTATCGACGCGACGGTGTTCCACGGTGGTCATCCCGACCCGCGGATCACGGACGTGGTCTCACGCTGCGACGCCGTGCCGGTGCCGGTAGCTGGACTCGCAGTCACCCGGCTGCTGGCCGAACGGCCGTATCTGCACCCGACCGCGATCCCGGCTGGGACCTATCCCGGGCAGGACCGACCGGTCGCCGGCTTCGGCCCCAGGATGGTTGCGGTGGTATCGCAGGACTTGGACAACGACTGGGCGGCAGCGGTGACGGCGACCGTGATCGGGGCCCTCGATATGCTGAAGACCGCTCATCCTGTCTTTCGCGGCCTGGATCCGGCCGGGATGAGCCGGAACGGACTGACGGCGCCGCTGCATGAGGGAGCGCGGCAGGTCTTCCTGGAGGAGGCGGGGTCGAGATAGCGCCGGCAGGCGCGGGGCGAGGGGTCGATCGGGAGATGGCGGGACAGCAGCCGGAGACGGCACCGACGTCGGAATCGTCGGACAAGGACTTCCAGGACATCGTCGCGGAAGCCGAGACCGGCGCGCGCTCGCCCCGCGGCTTGGCGGCGGCGGTGCTGCTGGCGGTGCCGTTCCTGTGGTCGTTGTTCCAGCTTTGGTACGCCTCGCCGCTGCCGTTCATGTTCGGCTTCGCCATCCTGAACGATACCGAGGCACGCTCCATCCACTTGGCCTTCGCGGTTTTCCTGGCCTATCTCGCGTATCCGGCCTTCAAGCGGTCGCCGCGCCATCACATCCCGGTACAGGACTGGGTGTTCGCTGCCGTTGGTGCCTTCTGCGCCGCCTACCTGTTCCTGTTCTATGCCGAGTTGTCGCGGCGGCCGGGCCTTCCCACCACCACCGACCTGGTGGTGGCCGTCACCGGCATGATCCTGCTGCTGGAGGCGACCCGGCGGGCGCTGGGCCCGCCTCTGATGGTGGTGGCGGCGGTGTTCCTGTTCTACACCTTCGCCGGGCCCCATATGCCGGACGTGATCGCCCACAAGGGCCAGTCGCTACAGCGGGTGATGTCCCACCAGTGGCTGTCCACCGAAGGCGTCTACGGCGTGGCCCTTGGCGTCTCCACCGGCTTCGTGTTCCTGTTCGTGCTGTTCGGGGCGCTGCTGGAGAAGGCGGGAGCGGGCGCGTACTTCATCAAGGTGGCGTTCTCTCTGCTCGGCCACCTGCGGGGCGGGCCGGCCAAAGCTGCCGTCGTCTCCTCCGGCATGACGGGCCTGATCTCCGGCTCGTCCATCGCCAACGTGGTCACCACCGGCACCTTCACCATCCCGCTGATGAAGAAGGTGGGGTTCCGCGCCGAGAAGGCCGGCGCCATCGAGGTGGCGTCCTCCACCAACGGCCAGATCACCCCGCCGGTTATGGGCGCGGCCGCCTTCCTGATGGTGGAATACGTTGGCATCTCCTACGTGGAGGTGATCAAGCACGCCTTCTTGCCGGCGATCATTTCCTATATCGCACTGGTGTATATCGTGCATCTGGAGGCGCTGAAGGCCGGGATGGAGGGGCTGCCGCGCCGCCGCCCCTCCACGCTCGCACGCACCGCCATCACGACGGTGGCCACCATCGGCGGCGTGATCATCCTCTCCGGCGTGGTGTATTACGGCCTCGGCTGGGTCAAGGACGTGTTCGGGCCGGCCTCGGCCTCCATCGCCACCGGGCTCCTGGTGCTGGCCTACATCGGTCTGGTGTGGTGGGGGGCGCGGTTCCCCGATCCCGATCTGGCGCCGACGTCCGACATGACCGAACTGCCCGACCCGGGGCCGACGGTGAAATCCGGGCTCTATTTCCTGCTGCCGGTGCTCGTGCTGGTGTGGTGCCTCGTGGTGGAGCGGCTGTCGCCCGGCCTGTCGGCATTCTGGGCCACCGTGTTCATGATCTTCGTCGCTGCGACCCATCGCCCGCTCAAGGCGCTGATCCGCGGCGACAGCGCCTGGGCCGATGAAATCTCGCGCGGGATCGGCGATCTGCTGAGCGGCATGGTGGCGGGCGGTCGCAACATGATCGGCATCGGCGTCGCCACCGCGGCTGCCGGCATCGTGGTCGGCACCGTCACCCTCACCGGCATCGGCCTCGTCATGACCGAGTTCGTCGAGTTCATCTCCGGCGGTAACCTGCTGCTGATGCTGATCTTCACCGCGGTGATCAGCCTGGTGCTGGGGATGGGGCTGCCGACCACGGCCAACTACATCGTGGTGTCCACCCTGATGGCGCCGGTGATCGTCACCCTTGGCGCCCAGCATGGCCTGATCGTGCCGCTGATCGCGGTGCATCTGTTCGTGTTCTACTTCGGCATCCTGGCCGACGACACCCCGCCGGTGGGCCTCGCCGCCTTTGCCGCCGCGGCGATCTCCGGCGGTGATCCCATCCGCACCGGCATCCAGGGCTTCACCTACGACATGCGGACGGCGATCCTGCCGTTCATGTTCATCTTCAATACCGAACTGCTGCTGATCGGCATCGTCAACTGGCTGCACCTGGCGGTGACGGTGTTCGGGGCGCTGGTGGCGATGCTGACCTTCGCTGCTGCGACGCAAGGGTTCTTCCTGGTGCGGAGCCGGGCCTGGGAAACCGCGGCCCTGCTGATCGTGGCCTTCACCCTGCTCCGCCCGGGCTTCTGGATGGACATGATCGTGCCGCCGCTGGAAGCGATCGATCCGGTGGAGATCGAACGGATCGCCCAAGAAATGCCGCCGGATTCATCCATGCGGGTGGTGGTGGAGGGGGACACCATCGACGGCGTGTTTGTGACCCGGACCGTGCAGCTCCCCCTGGGACCGGAAGCGCCGGCGGCGCAGCGCCTGCTGCATGCCGGTATCGAGATCCGCAAGGAAAACGACCAGGTGTTCGTCGACAACATCGTGTTCGGCGGGCCGGCGGAGCGGGCGGGCGTCGACTGGGACTGGGAGGTGCGGACGATCCAGGTGGAGCGGGAGCGGCTGCCCAAGCACCTGATGTTCCTGCCGGCGCTGGCGTTGCTGGCGGTGGTGATCGTGGTCCAGCGCCGCCGCAGCCGCCGCGCTTTGGCGGCACCCGCAGTGGCCTGAGACGGAAGGAGGGCTGCCGCATGTTCAAGGATGTCCTGCTGCCCGTCGACCTGTCGGACCCCAGCTCCTGGCACAAGGCCTTGCCCGTCGCGGTGGCGCAGTGCCGGGCGTTCGGTGCGCGACTGCATGTGATCACCGTGGTGCCCGACTTCGGCATGAGTATCGTCGGCCAATATTTTCCCGAAGGCTACGAGGCGAAGGTGGGGGAGGCGGTGATGCAGGCGCTCCACCGGTTCGTTCGCGAGCATGTGCCGGGCGACCTCAAGGTCCAGCACATCGTCGCCGAGGGCAACATCTACGAGCAGATTCTGGATGCAGCGCGCAGCATCAGGTGCGATCTGGTGGTGATGGGCGCCCACCGGCCGGAACTGAAGGACTACCTCCTGGGCCCGGTGCCGGCGCGGGTGGTGCGCCACGCCCACTGTTCGGTGCTGGTGGTCCGGGAGGACGATGGCGGCTGAAAGGGCGGGGCCGGCCGACATTGGACCGGCCCCGGTGCGGATCAAGCGCAAGGAAGGGGGCGACGCCGAGGCTCAGCGCGATCCGGCACCAGCGTCGGTGATCGCCTTGACGTTCTTGTCGGCGGACTTCCAGGCGTTCTGGATGGCGGTGCGGCCGACGTCGGCAATCCGCAGGGACGCCGTCATCGTCTCGTGCATCATCCGCGTTGCCATCGCCGACTGAAGTTGCGCCACCTCCACCACCGAACGGGCCTTGGTGACGGCCTCGGCGAAGGCGGTGCACTCGCGGTACTGGCTTTCCAGCAGCTTCGACCATTCACTCTGGAAGGCGGTGCCGCTGTTGACCATCATCTCGAAGGCCTTGGACACCGCCTCCAGTTGCGCCTTGTTGACGTCGCCCAGCCGCTCCCAGGTGGCGTTAGCCACCCCGGTGGCCTGTTCCACCGCGCCGGGCACGTCCCCGGGGCCGGACGGCACCATCTCGACCACGTCGGCTCCGGCCGGGCGATCCTGCACGTCCTCGGTTTTCTTCGTCATCGGTGACTCTCCTCTCTGGTGGTGTCGCACCTCTGCCGGCGCTCGCGTGGTGGCGCCACGATCATCGACCGGACCCGCAACGGCTGCGGACGGTGCGGGTTCAGGGAATGCGATTGAATGATTCTCGCTCGCAAAGCCGGGGACGACAAGAGAAGAAACTGTGTCCGCTGGCTCCCGTCGGCGACCGTCGGAGCCACTGAGCCGCTGGATCGCGGAGAGGGTCGGACGCTATCGTGCTGCGGCCGTCTCGAACGCCCGGCGCCGGGCACAACCGAGGTCACGGAAGGCTGAGGTGAGCACCCGCTACGCCATCTACTACGCGCCACCGGAGGACTCTCCGCTGGGCGCGCTGGGGAGACACTGGTTCGGCCGTGATGCTTCCGGTCGGCAATGCCGGCGGACGATCGCCGTGCCGGGCCTGGGTGCCGAACGGCTCCGATCCCTGCTTGCCGGGCCGAGGCTTTACGGCCTGCATGCCACCCTGAAGCCGCCGTTTCGCCTGGCCGCGGGGATGAGCCCGGAAGCCCTCGGCGAGGCCGTCGCGGCGTTCGCCCGGAAGTTCGTGCCGATACCCGTGCCCGCCCTTCGTCTTGGCGTGGTCGGCCGGTTCGTCGCCCTGGTGCCGTCCGCCCCGTGCTATCTGGTGGACGGGCTGGCGGCGGCGTGCGTCGCCGGCCTTGACTCTTTCCGGGCGCTGCCGTCGCCGGCAGAGCTGGCGCAACGGCGCGCCGCCGGCCTCACCCCGGATCAGGAGCGGATGCTGCAACGCTGGGGCTACCCTTACGTGTTCGAGTCCTTCCGCTTCCATCTCACCCTGACCGACCGGATCGATGATGCGGCCGAACGGGAGGCGGTGATGGCCGCGCTGGCGCCGGCGGTCGCCGAGATGTCCCCAGGGCCGTGGCTGCTGGATGCGATATCCCTGTTCGTCCAGGCGGAGCCGGGTGGGCTGTTCCGACAGCGGCAGCGCTGTCCGATGGCCGAGGCGGGGGAGCACTCGGATCGGCGGGCCCTGCCATGACCGAAGACGACACCGTCGTTCGGGAGCGCATTCAGCGTCTTCATGTCGAGGAGCCGGCCCGCATCCGCCTGAGCGCGCAGGTGGAGCACGAACGCCGGGCGGCGATCTTCGACCTGATTGAGGATAATCGCTTCCGCGTCGTGGGGGTGGACCGCGGGCCCTATGTCGTCCACCTCGGCCTCGATGGCGGTGTGCTGGTGTTCGACGTTCGAGACAGCGACGACGCCCCGCTGACCCGCTTCACCTTTCCGGTGCAGGGGTTGCGGCGGCTGATCAAGGATTACTTCACCGTCTGCGACAGCTACTTCCAGTCCATCAAGACCGCCAGCCCCAGCCGTATCGAGGCCATCGACATGGGCCGCCGCGGGCTGCACAACGAGGGTGCCGAGATCCTGCGCCAGCGCCTGGCCGACCGGGTGGAAATGAACCTGGACACCGCACGGCGCCTGTTCACCCTGATCTGCGTCCTGCAGATCCGGGGCTGAGGCGACCTTGGCCGAGCTTCCCTCCGCCGTGCTGTTCGCCTGCACCCACAATGCCGTGCGGTCGCCGATGGCCGAAGGGATCCTGAAGCATCTGCATGGCCGGCAGGTGTTCGTCGACTCCGTCGGCGTCCGTTCGGGCAGCGACGTCGATCCGTTTGCCATCGCGGTGATGGAGGAGATCGGCATCGACATCGCCCGGCATCGTTCCAAGACGTTCGATGACCTTGAGGACGAGTCGTTCGACGAGATCATTTCCCTGTCGCCGGAAGCCCAGCATCGGGCGGTGGAACTGACCCGGGTGATGGCGTGCGAGACCATCCTGTGGAACACCTTCGATCCGACCCTGGTGGAGGGTAGCCGGGAGGTGCGGCTGGATGCCTATCGGCAGGTGCGTGACCACCTCCTGGAGCGTATCCGTCAGCGGTTTCCGGTTTCCCGCATGGGCGGGCTGTAGGGCGGACGTCCGGGGCGCGCGGTACCCTCCGGTCGTTTCTCCGGTGATGGCCGAGCCGACGGCAGGGCGGCGAACAGGCGGCGTGCGGCTATTCCAGGTGGCGAAGGGCACCGGTGTTGCGGAGATAGTCCCGGTAGGCGGCATCTGCCTGGCCGATATGAGCAGTCCGCCAGGCCAGCAGGGCGTCCAGGTCGCGAAGCGACGCCGGCGCGTCGCCGCTACGAAGATCAGTGGTGACCCGCCGGAGGCGGTCCAGCACCACCTGATGTTCGGCGACGTGGGCCTCCGCATCGGGGTACTTGTAGAGGCGCATCAGCAGCTCCTCGACCATGAAATGGGTCTTGATGTGGCGCACCAGTGCTTCGCCAAGCTCCCCCTGCGCCTCGGTGTCGCCATCCGCCACGGCGTCGCGCAGCGCCAGGATGAGGTCACGGATGATTCGGTGGTCGTGGTCGATGGAGGGCTCGCCCAAGGTGAAATCGGGCAACACGGCCGGAATTGTGGTCATGGGATCCCCCGGATTGGTGCGGCAGACCCGCAACCGGAGCGTCCGGGCCCTTGCCGGGTAATGGGAGTGTTTTCCTTGAAGGTCAAGGTGGCGTCTCGCCCGGGCACTCCGCCGCCACCAGCCGGCCCACCGCTTCGACGTAATCGCCGATGCGGAACTTGCGCTCCAGCCCGCCGGCGGTCATGGAGCGCACGGTGCCGAAGATCGGCCGCTCCGGCCACGGCCGGTCGTGCAGGCCGAAGCACCAAGCCACACCCGTGAACGAATTGGCATCGCGCCCGTCCAGGAAGTAGCGGTTGTTCAGGCGGAGTGCCAAGTCGAACGCCGCCTCCGGTTCTTCGGTCCATTTCAGGATCATCTTCCCCCAATACATCCGCATCATGTTGTGCATGAAGCCGGTGGCGGTCATCTCCCGCATCGCCGCGTTCCAGTACGGATCGTCGGTCGCCGCCGCCTCCAGTTGATCGAGCCCATACCCGGGCCGGCGCGGATCGCGGCGGTGGCGGTCCAGCGTTTTCTGCGCCCAGTTGGGCAGGGCATCGTAGCGGTCGTAATCCGGGGTGAAGTTGACGTAGTTGGCGGCCAGCTCCCGCCGCACGATCAGCTCTTCCAGGAACGCGGCGCGGTCCTCTCCCCGGCCGCAGCGCGCCTGCTGCGCCGCCCGGGCCACCCGGACGGGCGAGATGTGCCCGAAGTGCAGGTACGGGCTCAGGTGCGAGCATTGCCAGGCGGCGGGCTCGCTCCGGCCCTCGGCATAGCCGTCGAAGCGGTCGGCGAGGAAGGACCCAAGCCGCCGCTCCGCCTCCGCCTCGCCGCCGTGGAACCGGCTGACCGGCACCACGCTGCGGTCCACCTTGAGGGTGGCCAGCACCGCCTGCCAGTCCCCCACGTCCACATCGGAGGCCAACTCGGGTGCGTCGCTCGCGGCCGCCACTTCGGTGTCGTCCAGGTCCACCAGGAACCGGTCCCAGTGCCGATGGATTTTCGGGCGGAGGGTGCGGGCGGCGTACTCCCGCTTGGAGGAGGCGAGATCGAGCGGCACCACCACGTCCCCCTCCACCTGCACCACCCGGGTGGGCGCCGCCCGGGCCACGTGCGCCCGCCACGCCTTCTGGTGGCGCAGGTAGCCGCGATCGCACACCACCAGCGCGGCCTCTCCGGCAAGGCCGATCGCCACCCGGTCCGGCGGCCCCCGCCGCACCACGAAGGGGATGCCGCGCTCGTGCAGCCGGTCGCGCACGTCGCGGAGCCCCTGCAGCATGAAGGCATAGTGCCGGGCATTGGCTTCCGGGTAGTCGTCGGTGAGGCCGAAGCCCACCACCACCGGCAGGCTGCGCTCGTTCGCGGCTGCCACCGCCAGCTCCAAAGCCGGATTGGCGCGGGTTCGCTGCGACTGCTGCATCCAGTACAGGACGTACCGCCCGTCCTGCTCCGGCGTGTCGTTCAAGTGGCGGATACGCTCGGTCTCGACCATCGGCACCGGTCCATTCCCTCTTGGCTGGCCCAACCTCCTACGCCTGCCGCGCCCCGTGCGGATCTTCGCCTTCCCATCCCGGCGGTGGTCGCGTAATGGTAGGGGCAAGCTTCGCAACGGCAGGGGGAGCCTTAATGGCGCGCATCGCCACGCTGACCATCAACTCGGCCATCGACGTGATGTGGGAGGTGGACGAGCTGGTGCCGATCCGCAAGCTCCGCTCCGGCCCCGGCATCAGCTATCCCGGCGGCGGCGGCATCAATGTTTCCCGCGTCATCAAGATCCTGGGCGGCGACAGTATCGCGGTGGTCACCGCCGGCTGGTTCACCGGCCACCTGCTGGAGGAGATGCTGGATGCCCTGGGGCTGGAGCGGCATTGCATCCCGGTCAAAGGCCGTACCCGGCTCAGCGCCACCATCCGCGAGAGCCGCAGCGGCCAGGAATTCCGGGTGACCCCGTCCGGCCCGGAACTGAACGAGGACGAGTGGCGGGCATTTCTCGACGCCGCCACCGGCCTGGAGGCCGACTGGATCGTCGCCACCGGCAGCATCGCCCGCGGTGTGCCCAATGATTTCTATGCCCGGATCGCCGCGACGGCCAAGGAGCGGGGCGCGAAGGTGGTGCTGGACACCTCCGGCCGGCCGCTGTTCGAGGCACTCGAGGCAGGGGTCTATATGGTCAAGCCGAACCTGCGGGAGCTCGAGCATCTGATCGGCCGGCGCATTCAGGACGAACAAGAGCAGGAAAGGGCATGCCGGGAGATCATCGACCAGGGTCGGTCGGAGATCATCGCCTTGACCCTGGGGGCGGACGGGGCCTTGGTGATTTCCAAGGATGCCTGCATCCGTCTGCCGACACCCGAGGTGGACGTGCAGAGCACCGTCGGGGCCGGTGACACGTTTGTTGGCGCGCTCACCTACGCGTTGTCGGAAGGGCGCAGCCTGGAGGATGCGGCCGTGCTGGCGGTGGCGGCCAGCACCGCCACCGTAATGACCCCGGGTACCGAGCTCTGCCGGCGCGAGGATGTGGACCGGCTGTATGCCGAACTGAGGCAAGCTTGACGACACGCATGACGCCTGCATCCCCGGAATCGGTCTGGGACTACCCGCGCCCGCCCCGGCTGGAGCCGGTGACGCTGCGCCTGCGGGTGGTGTTCGCGGGGGAGACGGTGGCCGATACGACGCAGGGGTTCCGGGTGCTGGAGACCAGCCACCCGCCGACCTACTACCTGCCGCCCGGGGACGTTCGGCTGGATCGGCTGCGCCCGAACCCACGCCGGAGCTTTTGCGAGTTCAAGGGGATGGCGGCCTACTGGGACGTGGTGGCGGGGGAGCGCACGGCGCCCGCTGCAGCCTGGAGCTATCCCGATCCGACCCCGGCCTTCGCCGGCATCCGCGATTTCATCAGCTTCTACGCCGCACCCATGGACGCCTGCCTGGTGGGTGACGAACGGGTGAAGCCCCAGGCCGGGGACTTCTATGGCGGCTGGGTGACGAGTTGGATCCAGGGCCCGTTCAAGGGCGGGCCCGGCACGGCCGGCTGGTAAGCGGAACCATCGGTCCGTATGCCCACACGATCGTCGGGAGAGTGTTGATGAACATGATGGAACCGATGGGCTCGGGACAGCGCAACGTGTTCGGGGAGCCGTTGCAGCACTGCTCCAGCGACCCGCTCACCGGCTTCTTCCGCGACGGCTGCTGCGCCACCGGACCGGAGGACGTGGGACGGCATACCGTCTGCACCCGGGTGACGGCGGACTTCCTGGCGTTCTCCGCCGCCCGCGGCAACGACCTGTCCACGCCCCGGCCCGAGTTCGGCTTTCCCGGGCTGAAGCCGGGCGACCAGTGGTGCGTCTGTGCCGAGCGCTGGAAAGAGGCGCTCAGGTTCGGCAAGGCGCCGCCGGTGGTGCTGGCCGCCACGCACCAAGCGACCCTGGAGCACGTGAGCCTGGACGACCTGAAGCGCCACGCCATCGACTTGGTGTGATCCGACGGCTGGGAACTTTCCGGCTGCCGGGGCCGTTGCCAACAACGCTGGTTCCGCAGGATCGCGGCCTCCGCAAGTGCCCCGGAATGAGGGTCGGACGTAACCCATGACTGCCAACCGCCCCACCACCGGGGCGGCGGCCTTGGCCAAGCGGGTGGCGGACCTCGCCAGTGCCCTGGTCATTGCTGGCCGCCTCAGCGCCCACGACCGTTGGACGCCGGAACAGCTGGCCCGGCACCAGCGCGAGGCCGTGCTAACCCGGGTGCGCCATGCCGCCCGGCATTCGCCGTTCTATGCCGAGCTCTACGCCGGCCTCGACCTCGGTGACGACCTGGATCTCGGGACCCTGCCGATCACCGGCAAGACATCGATCATGGACAACTTCGACCGGGTGGTGACCGACCGGCGCCTCAACCTGGCCGATGCCGAGGAGTATCTCGCCACGCTTGAAGGGGACTCCTACCACCTCGGCCGCTACCGGATGCTGGCCACCACTGGCACCTCCGGACGCCGTGGGGTGTTCATCTACGACCGCCCGGCGTGGAGTGTCGTCCTCGCCAACACCCTGCGCTGGCAGCGTACCCTCGGCATCCGGCCGCGCCTGCCCCGGCGGGTCGCCATCGCCTCCATCGGCGCCGACGACCCGACCCACGTCTCCTGCCGGATCCCCGCCAGCGGCGACGTCGGCCTGTTCCGCACCAAGCACCTCAGTGCCACGATGCCCATCGACCGGCTGGCGGCCGAGCTTCAGGCGTTCCGCCCGGATGTGGTGCTGGCCTATCCCTCGGTGGCAGCGTTACTGGCGGCGAAGCAGCGGGAAGGCCGGCTTGCGATCCACCCCCGCCTGATCTCCACCCACAGCGAGACCCTGACCCGGGACATGGCCCGTCAGATCGAGGAGATCTGGGGACTTACCCCGTTCGACCATTACGGCCTCAGCGAGGAGCCGCACCTCGCCTGGGAATGTCCCCACCACAACGGCATGCACGTGTTTTCGGACCTGGCCTACATCGAAGTGGTCGACGACCAACACCGGCCGCTGCCGCCGGGCGAGGTCGGGCGGTTCCTGCTCACCAACCTCTACAACGCGACCCAGCCGCTGATCCGCTACGAGATCACCGACATGCTGGCGCTGTCTGCGGAGCCCTGTACCTGTGGCCGGCCGTTCCCGGTGATCCAGCACATGGCCGGCCGAATGGAAGACGTCCTCTACCTGCAGTCGCCCGGCGGCCGCCCGGTGGCGATCCTGCCCGCTGTTTTTGCCTTTGCCCTCGAGTCGTTCGCCGAGGTTCGGGAGTACAGGGTGGAGCACAGCCCCGACGCCATCCGCCTGAGTGTTGTGATGCAGGCCGGCAGCGACGAAGCGGGCCTGCGGCGGGCATTGGCCCGGAAAGTCCGCCAAGTGGTGGAAAACCAAGGGGCGCCGTGCCCGCCGATCTCGGTCACTCTCACCGACCGGTTCGACCGGGCCGCCGGCGCCATGGGCAAGCACAAGCTGATCGAAAGCGTCGCCGCGGGCTGACGCCGTCTCCCGCCCCATCTCTCATCATGTACGCCCGGCGAGGAGCCGAAAAGAAATGTGCCCGGCATCAAATGCCGGGCACGATCCATCGCGGCAACGGGCTGCCGCCTTCTTGCGATTATTCAGGCCGCGGCCACGCGCCGGCGATGTGCTGGAACGTCACCTCACCCATCTCACCGGGCTCGTCGCCATGGGTACGATGGTCAGCGTGGTAGGCGATGACCATCCTGTCATAGGGGTTGTCGGCCTCCACGGCGATCACCCGGGTGGCTTCTCCGTCGCGGTCGGCGACGAAGGTGTTGGCCGGGAGCCCGCCGCCCGGATGGGCGCGCATGCCGAACACCCCGGTCTCCACCGCCCAGATGGTATAGATGCCCTGCGGCACCAAGCCCTCGGCGGTAAGCTGGATGACGTGTTTGTTGTCTTCCGGGTCGAGGAACTGTACCTCGGCCTTGGCGGCCAGCCATTCGTTCTCGGTGTACCCCTCGGGCACGCCGGTCTCGGTGACCGCTTCCAGTGCCGCTGCCGGCATGCTCAACGCGACGAAAGCCAGGGCGGCGGTCATGGTGGTCAGGACCTTGTGCTTCATGGATAGTCCTCCTCTCAACGCTCTGCCGCCTCCTCAGTCGCCCACCTTGACCCATGTCAGGTAGGCGATCGTCCTGATGGATGCCAAGCCCCGCTGCGCTCGCGCCGGTTCAAGCCTGCGTGAGGTCACGGCTGAAGCCGCCGACGGACGGCGCGTTGCGGCCGTCCGCCGGGGCGGGGCGGGGTTCAATCCAGCGCCAGTCGGCCGCCGAGGCCGCTCCGCCGGATCACCACCTTCTCCAGCTCGACGATGAAGAACACCGGCAGCGTGATCATCAGGATCCGGGTCCATTCCTCGACGCCGATCGCCTGGGTGCTGAACAGGAGCTGGAACGGCGGGGCATAGGTGAACAGCATCTGCAGCACCAGGGCGACAGCGATCGCATAAAGGACGTACCGGTTGCCGAAGAGCCCTTCCCGGTTCATCACCGGCTGCAACAGGTGGCGCGTGTTGAACAGGTAGAAAATCTGATAGAACACCAGGGTGTTGACCGCGATCGTGCGGGCAACTTCCACCTCCGTGCCCTGGCCGGTCTCCCACAGGAACAGTCCCAGCGTCCCGGCGAACAGGATGGTGGAGACGAACAGGATCCGCCAGAGCAGAAACCCGGTGAGCAGGGGTTCCTCCGGCGGGCGCGGCTTGCGCTTCATGACGCCGGTCTCGATCGGCTCGAACGCCAGCGCCAGGGCCATGGTCACGGCGGTGATCATGTTGACCCATAGGATCTGCACCGGGGTGATCGGCAGCACCTGGCCCGCCAGCACCGCGCCGATGATGGTCATCGACTGCCCGCCATTGGTCGGCAGAATGAACATGATGGACTTGCGCAGGTTGTCGTAGACGCCGCGCCCCTCCTCCACCGCATGGGCGATGGAGGCGAAGTTGTCGTCCACCAGCACCATCTCGGACGCTTCCTTGGCCGCCTCGGTGCCCTTGATGCCCATGGCGATGCCGATGTCCGCCCGCTTCAGTGCCGGCGCATCGTTGACACCGTCGCCGGTCATGGCGGTGATCTCGCCGTTGGCCTGCAGCGCCGTCACCAGCCGGAGCTTGTGCTCCGGGCTCACCCGGGCGAACACATCAACCTCGTCGACGATGGTCCGAAGCTGTTGGTCTTCCGCCTCCTCGACCACCTTGCCGATGACCGCTTTGTCGTGGACGAGGCCGAGTTCGCGGCCGATCGCCCGGGCGGTCACGGCATGATCGCCGGTGATCATCTTGACCCGGATGCCGGCCTCCTGGCACTGCCGGATGGACTCGATCGCCTCTTCCCGCGGCGGGTCGATCAGGCCGCACAGGCCGAGCAGGGTCAGCCCCGCCGTCGCGTCATCGAATGTCAGGGCCTGATGGTCCTCGCTCGTGTACTTCATCGCGATGGCAAGCAGGCGCTGGCCCCGGGATGCGATCTCCTCGGCCTGCTCGTTCCAGAAGTCGACGTCGAGGTCGGTATCCCCGTCATGGCCGCGCTGTCGCGCACACATCTCCAGGACCCGCTCCGGCGCACCCTTGACGTAGATGAAGCCGTTGCCCTCGTGGTCATGGTGCAGCGTCGCCATGAAGCGATGCTCGGATTCGAACGGGATGATGTCGGTGCGTGGATAGGCCTTGCGGTCGAAATCCGGGTCCCGACCCGCCTTCGCCGCCGCGGTGATCAGCGCCCCCTCGGTGGGGTCCCCTTCCATGGTCCACTCCTCGCCGTCGCGGCGCAGGGTGGCGTCGTTGCAAAGGAGCGCGGCCAGAGTGATCTCCGACAGGATGGGATGGTCATCAGGGTGAATATCGTATTCGTCCTTGGTGTAGCTGCCCCGCGGCGCGTAGCCCACGCCGGTGACGCCGAACAGGTGGTTGGCGGTGGCGATGGACTGCACCGTCATCTCGTTGCGGGTGAGGGTCCCAGTCTTGTCGGAGCAGATGGTGGTGACCGAACCCAGGGTTTCCACCGCCGGCAGCTTACGGATGATGGCGTTGCGCGCTGCCATCCGCTGCACGCCGATGGCAAGCGCGATGGTCATGATCGCCGGCAGGCCTTCGGGGATGGCGGCGACCGCGATGCCGACGGCCGCCAGGAACATCTCCTCGGTGGAGAAGCCGCGGACCAGCACGCCGAATGCGAACGTCGCCGCGGAGACCGTCAGGATCGCGATGGTAAGCCAGCGGCCGAACTGCGCCAGCTTGCGCAAAAGCGGCGTCGTCAGCTGCTCCACCTCGGAGAGCATGGTGCCGATGCGCCCGATCTCGGTGCGGTCGGCGGTCTCAACGACGATGCCGGTGCCCTGGCCATAGGTCACCAGCGTCCCGGAAAACGCGATGCAGGCCCGGTCGCCCAGTGATGCTTTCTCGTCAACGGCGTGGGTGTCCTTCTGGACCGCCACCGATTCGCCGGTGAGTACCGCTTCCTGGACTTGCAGGTTCTTGATCTGGAACAGCCGAAGATCCGCCGGCACCCGGTCGCCCGAGCGGACCTCGACGATATCCCCGGGAACCACCTCTTCGGCGTTGATCTCCATGCGCTCGCCATCGCGGCGCACCACCGCGGTGAGCGACAGCATCTTGCGGATGGAATCCAGCGCCTTCTCGGCCTTGCCTTCCTGGATGAAGCCGATCAGGGCATTGATGATGACGACGCCCATGATCACCGCGGCATCCAGCCAGTGCTGCATCAGCGCGGTCACCACTGCGGCACCGATCAACACGTAGATCAGGACATTGTGGAACTGCAGCAGGAAGCGCTTGAAGGCACTCCGGCCCTCGGGCGGGCGGAGCCGGTTCGGTCCGTGCTGTTCCAGGCGCTTCTTTGCCTCCTCCTTGGCGAGCCCCTCGGTCTCCGCGTCAAGGTGCTTGAACACCTCCTCCAATGACTGGGCGTGCCAAGCCTTGGTGGCGCCTTGGTCGGTGTTCTTTGGCGGCATGTTCACCTCGTCATGACGTCACGGCAACGGGATTGCCAAGCCTTGGCCGTCGGCCGGCGATGCGTGCGGTCGCGCGCAGCACGCCGACGTCTTGCGGCCTTCCGGAGCGGCCCCTTCTATACGATCGACGGACGGGACGGGGAAAGAAAAGCGGGCGCAAGGAAACGGGGCGCAGTCCGGAGGGGATCCGAACTGCGCCCCGCCCGTTACCCGCGGCGGGTTTGGGGGTAGGCGGAACCCTTGCCGGTCTGGGGGCAGGGGGGCCTTGGTGGTGGGGACCACCGGCAAGGACGCTTCCGCACCGCGGGCAAATTACACATCATCACACCTGATCGCCGTCGGGCCGTCTGAGATCAGGGAAACATGGCACGGTCGCCTTGCGTTCCCTTCCCCTACGTTTTCTCCTGACGTCGCTGGCTCGATGACCTAACGGTGACCTTATAACCCGAAAAGCGTGGAGGGAGTTTGTCGGCCGAGCGAAAAAGTGCAAACCGATGTGTCGGCCTGGCGGGCCGACCAACTTTTTCACGATTTTATCCTAGCGGGTTGAACCGCAACGATTCTAGCTTCCCATCATGGCTGGTCCGACGCACATCCTCATCGTCGACGACCATCGCGAGATCCGCGAACTGGTCGGGCTGCTGTTCGAGAAGGAGGGCTACCGCGTCAGCACCGCGGCCGAGGGCCGGGCGATGCACGCCATTCTGAAGGAGGGGGGCGTCGATCTGCTGGTGCTCGACCTGATGTTGCCGGGGAAGGACGGGCTGACCCTCTGCCGCGAAGTCCGGGCCAGCAACCCTGTCCTGCCGATCATCATGCTGACCGCCAAGAGCGAAGAGATCGACAAGGTGGTGGGTCTCGAGGTCGGGGCCGACGATTACATGGTCAAGCCGTTCGGCGGCCGCGAGCTGCTCGCCCGCACCCGGGCGCTGCTGCGCCGGGCCAGCCGGCCGGTGCCGACTCCGCCACCTGACGAGAACCGGGTGTTCCGCTTCAAGGACTGGCGCCTGATCACCGGCTCGCGGGAACTGGAATCGGCGGATGGCGTGGTGGTGCCCCTCAGCACCAGCGAGTTCAACCTGCTTCTGGCGTTCGTCGAACACCCGCAGACGGTGCTGACCCGCGACCGACTCCTCGATCTCACCAAGGGCCGCGATGCGACCCCCTATGACCGCAGCGTCGACACCCACGTGAGCCGGCTGCGCCGCAAGATCGGCGATCCCGCTGCCAACCCCGAAATCATCAAGACCGTTTGGGGCGGTGGCTACATCTTCACCGCGGAGGTGCGGCCGGAATGAGGTGGCGGTCGGTGTGGCGGACGCGTTCGAGCCTGCGCGGCCAGACCCTGACTATTGTTCTGGCCGGCCTGCTGGTCTCCCACGCCATCGTCATGGTGCTGTACTTGGGTGACCGTGACGACGCCCTCGCCCTCACCGAGGCCGAGGACCTGGCCGACCACATCGCCGCCATGACCGTGCTGGTCTCGAAGCTGCCGAGCGATATGCAGGCCAAGGTAGCCAAGGTGTCCCACGGCTCGCTGTTCCGCATCTCGGTGGACCGCCGAAGCAGCGTGCCGCCGTCGCCGCCGGAACGGCGGATGGAAGCGCTGATCGAAGCGGCCTTGCGTGACCGCACCGCCCGTATGGGGGCCGTAGCCGCCCATGTCCGGGTCGCCGAAGCCCCTCCCATGCTGTTCCGAGAGGTAATGCAGGCGGGCCCGGCCGTGACGGCGCCGGGCGGCGCAGACCGCCTGCTGACCCTCAACGCCTCGATCCAGGGGCCGGACGGGCGGTGGTTCAACATCACCACGCGGCTGCCGGAGCGGCGCACGCCGTGGCCGGCGGCCGTGGCCTACTACACGCTGGCGGTTACCGGCCTGGTGCTGGTGATGTCGGTATGGATGGTCGGCCGGGTCACCCGCCCGCTGAAAGTTCTCGCCGCCGCCGCAGACGGCCTCGGTCGCGACATCAACCGCCCGCCGCTGAAGGTGAACGGCCCGGTGGAGGTGGCGCGGGCCGCGCGCGCCCTCAACGCCATGCAGCAAAGGCTGCGCCGGCTGATCGACAACCGGACCCAGATGCTGGCAGCAATTTCCCACGATCTGCGCACGCCGGTGACCTTGTTGCGGCTCCGCGCCGAGATGATGTCCGATCCCAGGGGGCGGGAGCGCTTCCTCGCCACCCTGAGCGAGATGGATGCCATGATCAACGCGCTGGTCGCGTTCGCCCGGCAGAGCGTGGCGGAGCACGAGGTGGAGCGGGCGGTGGACGTCGCGGCTCTGCTGGACAGCCTCTGCGCCGACCGTGCCGATGCCGGCCTGCCGGTTTCGTGCGTACCGGCGGAACCGGCCATCGTCCCCTGCCGGCCGCAGGAACTCCGCCGCGCGCTCACCAACATCATCGACAACGCCGTTGCCTACGGCGGCGGTGCGAAAACCCGGGTCATCGCCGAACCCGGTCGGGTGACCATCGCCGTGGAGGATGACGGCCCCGGCATCCCCGAGGGCCAGCTCCCCACCATCTGCCAGCCGTTCGTCCGCGGCGAGAGCTCGCGCAACCGGGATACCGGCGGCCTCGGCCTCGGCCTCGCCATCGCCCAGGCCATCGTCGAGGGCCACGGCGGCGAGCTCTGCCTCGCCAACAAACCCGAAGGCGGCCTCAGGGTGCTGATCCGCCTGCCGCGGTAAGCGCCATCGGCGGGTCGGCACGCCGACTTTCGGATTTGGCGTCGCATTTTGTGGGAGATAGCCGCGCCGCCCCACGCGCCGAAGGGACGCGCCGTGATCTCGGGTTCGAAGGGGCGCCGGCCGTCGGCGAAGACCGAGGGGTTGACATGCGCATCACATGCGCTCATCGTAATCGCATGTCATCGATGATCCAGA
>REES01000050.1 GCA_007694935.1 Rhodospirillales bacterium | reverse complement strand
CGGGCCACGACCATGCCGAGGAGAAGGCCATGCCGGTCGATCACCGGGCTGCCGCTGTTGCCCCCCACGATGGGCTGCTGCGCGGAGACGGCCAGGACACCCGAGGCGCCGAGGCGCATCGCCGTGGCGTGCCCACCGATGATGCTGCGCGCGCCGAGCCCGCCGCAGCTTGGATACCGGGTGATGGTGACCGGCTCGCCCACCGGGAACGGCCGTAGCGGGGGAAACAGCCCGGCCTCCGGCGCCGGCCGATGGGTCCGCATCACCGCCAAGTCTTGGGACGCCGACCGGGCCACCACCGTCGCCTGGATCACGCCCCAGGGCGTCTCCACCGCCGGGCGTCGGCAGCCGCCGATGACGTGGTCGGCGGTGAGGAAATCGCCGTCGCGATTGACGAAGAAGCCGGTGCCGGTGCTGACCGGGTGGCGTTCCAGCAGCGGCAGAGCCGCCACGCTCCAGTCAATGCCGAGCGGCAGCAGCACCGGATCCATCCGGGCCAGCAGCCCCACCAGAAGCCCGATGACGAGCTTGGCGGTGGCACACGCCATCACTCAGACGCGTCCGATGGCGCCGGCGCCGGCCGCGCCGAAGCGGCTCTCACTCGGCGTCGGCCGCAACCTCCCCGGCATGCGTATCGCCCGGCAGCGGCCGGCTCGCCCCCTCCGGCGGCGCCGGCGCATCCCCCTGGAACGCCACATCGAGCGGGGTTCCCGTAGCGTAGGCGTAGAGCACGAGATCGTTGAGCAGCTCCGCTTCGCGGTCGGCACGGCCCTTGGTGCGGCGGATAGACACCAGCCGGGTGAGCGCCTGCACATTGAAACCTTCGTTCTTGGCCTCGATCTTGACGGTCTTGAGATCCTCCTTCAGCGCATCGATGTCGTCCATCAGCCGCTCGATGCGCTCGGCATACGATAGCAGCTTCTTCCCGGCTTCGGTGTTGCGACCAATCATCACCCTCTCCTCAGTTCCCGGTCGGCCAGCCCTTGGGGCGGCCGGTCTGCCAGAGAACGGGGCCGACGCCAAGGCTTGACTTCACGCCAAGACGGGGCCAGCCCCGCCCGGCATGCATGGGCCCCACCGGCCCGGCCCTTCCCGGTCAGCGGTCGCGCGCTTCATCCCGCTCCGTCGCACCGCCCGTTGCGGACGGTAACGTCGGCCGGCCCTCCCGGTAAGGCGGCGGGAAGGCCGGATCATCGTCGCGATGCCGGCGCACCGCCGGGTTGTACTTGAGGCAGTTGGGGTGGCAATCGCACTCGAAGGCGATGCGCATGGGGGCGATCTTGCCTTCGTTCTTGAGCGCAAACAGGCGCGGCACCACCCGGTCGCGCAGGGATTCGGGATCGATGGTGTTGACGTGGATGCGGGTCCCGCCCTCGAACCCCGCTGGCGTAGAGATCCGCCACTTGACCAGGACCCGCCACGGCATCGGCACATCCACATCCGGCGGCTTGTAGTACCATTCCTCATTGCAGGGGACGGTGGCACCGGTGGCGGCATGACAGGCATGGATCAGGTCGGACATGCCGCGCAGCGCGTCCGGCGTGTGGTTCCAGGGCTCGCTGCGCTCGCTCTTGGAATAGACCTCGAGGCAGGGAAAGCGATGGCCGAAGCCGGCGAAGGCGATGGCGTGGTCGTTCTCGGCAAACACCAGGTTGCGGTAGGCGGCAAAGTTCACCGCCGCCTCGTTGTAGATGTTGGGGTTGGCGCGGGCGTGACGGACCTCCAACTCATTCTGGACGCCCCGCTCATCGATCGCGACGAGTTGCTTATGGAGGTGGTCGAACGAGGCGCCGGCCGGCTTCAGCCAGTTCTGGAACACCGCGACGTAGCGCACGTAGCGGTTGGCAAGATAGATCTCGCGGACGGCGTCGACCGTGAAGCGCATGTACTGGTAGTGCTCCTCCGGCGTCAGCGTGCCGGAGGAGGCGAGTTGATCGTCGAACTCGGCGCCGTCGACGTAGTGGCGGCGGGCCACGATCAGCTCATGTCCGCCGCCGAAGAAGGCATCCCCGATGGCGAGGCGTTCCGCCTCCGGCATGCGGTCGATCACCATCGCCGTCATGCCGAACGCCTTCAGGCGCTGGCCCACCACGGCGAGTACATGCCTGCGCCCGTCGTCACGGGCGAGGTAGTCGCGCCGCCAAGCCGCCACCGCATCCGGAAGCCGGTAGCCGAAGTTGCGCTGCCAGTAGTCCAGGGAGACGATCTCGAACAGGTTGGGAATGCGCCGGAACTCGGCCACCGTGTCGAACAGCGCGGATGCCGGCAGGTGGCGCAGCGTGGCATGGTCGCCGGTCTTGGTCCGAACCAGGCGCGCCTTCTCCGGCGGCGTCTCCAGATAGCGGGTGGCGCAGAACGCGCAGTGGGCGTCAACACGATCCGGATCGAGCGGGACCGGGTTGGTGGCGCCGACACCAAGCGGCCGGTTGGCGCGGCCCGGCACCGTCCACACCTCGGTCCCGGTGAACGGATTGACCTGCTTGATGGTGCCGTCGACCATCCGCATCAGGTAGTTGGATTCGGGAACGATCTGCGGGAACACGCCGAACTGACCCCCTGCCGCCGCCAAGCACTATACAACCCGGCGGCTCCGCCGCCGATTCCCAATCATCGCCCACCCCGCCTGGTTTCCGCTTTCCCCGCCGGACTCAGCGGACGACCAGCGGCACCCGGGCGAAGCGGGCGGCGGCGGCATCGAACCGGAAGGCCGCCGTCTCGCCGGCACGGCCCCCCGGAACCGCGGTGATCAACCAGATCAGATCGGGCTCGTGCGCCATCGCGGCGTCCTCCCGCGAAGGACAGGCCGGATGATCCGGGTGGGAGTGGTAGTGGCCGATGATCGCCTCCCTCCCGCCGCCCTCCCGCAGCGCCCGCATCAGATCGAAGCGCACCTGGGGGTCCACCTCGAAGTGCCGGCCGCGATCGGACGGTGCGACGTTGCGGGCGGCCACCACCCGGCTGACCACCACGGTGCCCACGGGATCCCGGCTGCCGACCAGAAGGCCGCAGCATTCCTCGGGATAGATCGCTTCCGCGGATCGGGCGATGGCGTCCAGGGCGGACCGGGGCAGGACGATCACGGCCGCTCAGGCGAGGCCGGCTCCAGCGTAACGGTACGGAGGTGGCGACCGCGGCCGGCATCGATCACCAGAATCCGTCGGCAGGCGGCATCGTCACCATCCAGGCGGAGGTACAGCCGGTCCTCATCCGCCTGCATCTCGATAACGGCGCAGCCCTCCGGCACCCCGACGGCGGTCTCCGGCGGGCCGGCGGGGCCGTCGGTCCTGGTGACCCGGAAGTCGGGATCGGTGAGCCTCGTGTAGAAGCCGTAGACGAGCAGCGCGAAGCTGATCACGATCAGAACGCCGAGCCCGATGACGACCGCCTTGATGGCCTGCATGATCCGACTGCTTCCACTTCACCCGTGATGACGATGGCCCCCCCTTTAACCGTCGCGATTGCCGAGGACAAGGCCGGGCTGCGGCTCGACCGCGTGCTGGCGGAGGCGTTGCCGACGGTGTCGCGGTCGCGGCTGAAGGCACTGATCGAGTCCGGCAGGGTGCGGGAGCGGTCTGCCGGCGCGCGGTACGCCCCGTCGGCGCGGGTGCGCCCGGGCGAGGTGTACGAGGTCGAGCTGCCGCCGCCGGCAGACGTCCGGCCGGCCGGCCAGGACATCCCGCTCAAGGTGATCTTCGAGGACGAGCACGTCATCATCGTCGACAAGCCGGCCGGCCTGGTGGTCCATCCCGGCGCCGGCAACCCGGAGGGCACCCTGGTCAATGCCCTGATCAGCCACACCGGCGGCCGGCTCTCCAGCATCGGTGCCCCCCTCCGACCCGGCATCGTCCACCGCCTGGACAAGGATACCAGCGGCCTGATGGTGGTCGCCAAGACCGACCCGGCGCACCTGGCTCTGGCCCGACAGTTCGCCAGCCACACCATCGAGCGCGCCTACTACGCCCTGGCGTGGGGTGTCCCCTCCCCGCCCGCCGGGCGGATCAGCGGCGCCATCGGTCGCGACCGGGTACACCGAACCCGCATGGCGGTGGTGGCCGCGGCGGGAAAGCCGGCGGCCACCGACTACCGGGTCATCCGGGTGGTGGGCCAAGCGCGCGCAAGCCTTGTGGAATGCCGTCCGATCACCGGGCGCACCCACCAGATTCGGGTGCATCTGGCCAGCATCGGCCACCCGATCGTCGGCGATCCGGCGTACGGCCGGCGCAAGCCGTGGCCGACCGACCTGCCCGAGGCCGCGGCACGCGCCGTGCGCGCCTTCCGCAGGCAGGCGCTTCACGCCTTCTTGATCGGCTGTGCCCACCCTGTGACGGGCGAACGGCTCCGATTCGAGGTACCTTTGGATTCGGATATCGCCGGGTTGCTGGGTTGTTTACAGCGGGTCTAAATCGGCCCTATACCGGACTAGCACACTCGGTTATTATCGTGACCATGGAGGGTGAGGTTAAGCGGGCACGCCGCCCAACGCCGGAACCATCCGGCTCGAGCCAACCCCGAGCGCACGGGGGAGATGCCATGTCGTATATAACCCCGGACCACGACGTCAGTCCCGAACGGAACCTGTCGCTGTATCTTCAGCGGATCCGGTCCTATCCGATGCTGAGCCCGGAGGAGGAGTTGGCACTGGCCCGGCGCTGGATCGAGCATCAGGACGCCGATGCCGCGCACCGGCTGGTCACCAGCCATCTGCGCCTCGTCGCCAAGATCGCCATGGGCTATCGCGGTTATGGCCTGCCGCTCGGCGAACTCATCTCCGAAGGCAATGTCGGCATGATGCAGGCGGTGCGGCGGTTCGATCCGGATCGCGGCTTTCGCCTCGCCACCTACGCGATGTGGTGGATCCGCGCCTCGATCCAGGAATACATCCTGCATTCCTGGTCGCTGGTGAAGATCGGCACCACCGCGGCACAGAAGAAGCTGTTCTTCAACCTGCGCAAGCTGAAGGGGCAGATGCAGGCGATCGAGGAGGGCGACCTGGCACCGGAGCTGGTGACCCGGATCGCCGACCGCCTCAACGTCAGCGACGCCGACGTGATCCAGATGAACCGGCGGATCTCCACCCAGGACATGTCGCTCAATGCCCCGCTCCGGGAGGAGGGCGAAGGTGAGTGGCAGGACTGGCTGGTGGACGGCGAGGAGGACCAGGAAACCCGGCTCGCCAACGCCGAAGAGCTGTCCAGCCGGCGGCATCTGCTTGACGGCGCATTGCGGACCCTGAGCCCGCGGGAGCGTGAGATCATTGCCGAGCGCCGGCTGAGCGAGACGCCGTCGACCCTGGAGCATCTCAGCCGGCGCTATGGCATCTCCCGGGAACGGGTTCGCCAGATCGAGGTGCGGGCGTTCGAGAAGCTGCAGAAGTCGGTACGCAACGCCGCATTCAGTCAGCAGGCCGCCGCCCAGCCCTGATCCCGTTTGCCGCGAGCGCTCACTTGGCGGTCAAGCTGCGACGTGGGGGATGACGCTCCAGCTCTTCCCCCCATTCGTCGATCATCGCCTTCTGCCGGACGCGCAGCCCTGCAACCTCGCTGCGGCCATGCAGCCGCCAGATGGCGACCACCACCAACGGCATGGCGAGATAGATCATCCAGCCAAGCGCCGCCGCGCCGTACATCAGCACCAGGTTGATAACGCTGGTGACCAGGGCGCTGGCATCGTGGACGGCATTGCCGCTGAGCCACAATCCGACCAGAAACGGGAACACGCCGATGAAGTTGATGCTGCCGACGGTGACGGCCGCGTGGCGGCCGGGCGACCGGTCGGCGATCGCCGCCACCACCGTGGGCAACATACCGACCAACAGGACCACCAGGGTGGCCGGGGTGAACGCGGTGACCAGCACCAGCACCAGGGCGGCCAGCAGTGTGCGTCCGAACCGCCTGCGTTGAAAGTGGACGCGGCCCGGCGGCGGTTGCGGCGGCCGCACTCGGGCTCGGCTCGGCCAGTCCGTCATCATGTCACAACAGGTAGCTCATGAGGATAACGCAGGCAGCGATCGCCGACGCCAGTATCGACGCGGTCGCCGCAGCCGACTGCCCGGCCTCGCGGACACGCGCGACCTGTGCGGGGTCGTCGGACTCCAGGGTGCGGATGCGGCTTGCGGCGGCGTCGAACGCGGCCGAGGCGGTCATGAAGCCGGTCATGTCCGCGGACCGCCGGTCAGGGTCGTTGATAATGTCGAAAAGCTCGGTCAGCCGGCCGTCGCGGGCCACCGAGCGAATGCGCTTCTCCAGCTCGCGCCGGGTCTTTCGGTGGTGGAAGTCCTCGATGGCAGGCGGCAGCAGCCGGGCGAGCCAAGCGGACAAGGCGGGCAGCGGCGGGCCGTCGCAGGCGCGCTGGGCCTGGGCCAACAGGCCGAGGGTGCCGACCACCACCTTACTCCTGGAGGGATCGCTGACCGCCGCCAGCAGCGCTTCCGAACCCTCGTCGCTGCGGGCGGCAATGAAGGCGGCGATGTGCCGGTCCATCGGCAGATCAGCCTCACCCGAACCTTTCGCCGCGTGTTCCAGGGCGAGCAGGAGGTCCTTCAGCGTCAGCACGTGAAGCTCGCGCACCAGAGGGCTCTGGCAGGACACGCCCGGGTTGGTCTCGTAAAGGCAACGCTCCAGGCCGTAGCCCGCGGCGTGCTTGCCGATCAGAAAGGCGAGGCGCGGAATCTGCCGCTGGAGGGCGACCGGCGGCATGCTTTCCTTGGGTTGCACCTGAAGCCAGAAGCCCGGCAGGTCCGTCCGCAGCAGCTCGCCCGGCGTCTGCGCATCCCCTTCGCCCAGCCAGCGGAATGCCAGCATCGCGCCGAGTCCGTCCGCCATGACGCTCAGTCCCTGGAAGCGGATCGGCGCACGCGGGTCGAGCAGAATGGCGATGCGGGACACCAGATTCTGCTCGGAGCCGGCGCTCCACCGCGCGGCCTTGGCGCCGGCGGTTACCTGGTCGGCGACCCGGTTGGCCAAGTCATCGTCGTGCGCCCGCTGGCGCAACCACTGCTCCAGATGCCCCGCACGAATCATACCGTCGGCGCGGGTGACATCCCTGGTGAAGGCGCGTGCCAGGGTTCTGAGGGAGAAGTGCTCCTTGCGACCGAAGGCAAGCGGGACACCGGGCCGGTTGGCGAGGTTCCGCCGCGGCACGCTGGTGCGCCCGCCGCTGATCCACGCCTGCAGATCGTCGAGGCTCCAGCGCGCCTGCGGATCGTCGCACAGCATGCCGCGAAGCGGTTCCAGCATGGCCAGCGGAACGCGCTGCCGCTCGCACAGCACGCTGTAGCTGCCCCGCTCCAGCCGGGCGGTGATGATGGCGTCGTCATCCTCCCCGGCAACCGGGTCATACCCCAGCAGCAGCAAGACCAGCACGACCCCGAGGGCGAAGACATCGTCGGCGCTGGTGCCCTCACCACGGCCGGCGGGGTCGGCAATCGCCCGTTCCACCGGCTCAAACAAGAGCGGCTGGGCAAGCCCCGCCGGTACGGCGACGCAATCGCCCAGCACCAGTTCCGTCCGGCCCTCGTCCATGAAGTACAGGTTGCCGAGCCGGATGTTCCGATGGCTGGCGCCGACGCTGTCCAGGAACTGAAGTGCCCGAACGACCGGAGTGACCACCCGGCGGACGATATCGTTCTCCGAGATGGTGCGACCATCCCGACCGTAGACCGCACCGATCGCGCCGCCGTGCGGCCGGACGTAAATGATCGCGGGCCGGCGGTCGTGGCCCCACTGCACCAGGCCATGGTCGACCACCGGCATGAGGCCGGGCGGAGCGGCATTGCCGAGAAGCTCCAGGACATGGGCGCGGAACGGCCGCTCCGGTGAGCACACCAGCGCGAACAGGCGGCGTCCCGGCTGATGCCGGTCGGTCACCGCGAAGGCTTGTGCCGGCCCGTTGGCGAAGGTCGGCAGCGGCGCCGACGGATCGATCTCGAAGCGCTGATTCAGCAGCGCCGGCCGCGTCAGGTCGACCGCCGGTGGGACTTCGGCGACGGAGGGGTCGACCGCAGCGGCGGCAGCCACACTGGGGTCCGGTTCGCCGGCCATCGGCTTACGCCTCCGGATCATTGGGTATCGGCTGGCAACCTAGGCGGATACCCCTGCCAAAGCCTTAAGGTCCGACGCCACCGATTATGCTCGACGCGGCCTGCCGGCTCGGCCGAAACGTTAACTCGATGTTCGCCGTTTTATCGCTCTACTGTCCACAATGGGGCGTCGCGTGGGGCCAGAAGGACTCATTCGGGGTACTGCTCGTAACATATCCCTGCTCGATGCGCTGCCTGCAACCTGAGGCTCCGGGATAGGCGGATGACACGCACGAGAGTGCTGGTCGTAGACGACGAACCGCATGCGCTGGCCGGCTTCCGCCGCGGCTTGCGCCAACATTTCGACGTGGTCACGGCGACCAGCGGGCAGGACGGCCTCGACCTTCTGGATCGGCAGGGCCCCTTCAGCGTCGTGGTCAGTGACATGCAGATGCCGGGGATGGACGGCATCCAGTTTCTCAATCAGGTGCGACAGCGCGCCCCGGACATCGTCCGCGTCATGCTGACCGGGCAGGGCGACCTGCAGACGGCGGTCGCGGCGGTCAACCACGGCCAGGTCTTCCGCTTCCTCACCAAGCCGTGCACGCCACCGATCCTGGTGGCAGCGATCACTGAGGCCGAAGAGGAGTACCGCCGGCACGCAGTGGTGCGTGGCGAGTTGGCCCGGCTGCAGGCCGAGCGCCGCCACATCAGTTCGGTCATCGAGACCATCGCCGATGCGGTCCTTCGGCTCGATGGTCAGGGCTGCATCGTATCCGGCAACCCGGCCGTCGAGCGGCTGTTCGGCTTCGCCCAGAACGAGTTCATCGGCTGCCGTCTCGATCGCCTGCTGCCGGAGTTGACACCGGAATCCGTGCGGCCCGCTGCCGACGGGACAACCGCGGCGGTCGAGACCGACGCGCGGCATCGGGATGGTCGAACGTTCCGGGTTGAACTGACCCTCGGCGGCGCCGACGCGGACGCCGGGCTGACTGCGATCGTCCACGACATCAGTGCGGAGAAGCGGGCCGAGGAAGCCCTGCTCCGGCATGCCTCCCACGACCCGCTGACCGGCATGGCCAACGGCCGGGTGATGCGGTCCCGGCTGTTCGACGCGGTCGCCGAGGCCGGCGAGGCGGATGTGACCACCGCCCTGATCGTCGTCGAACTTCAGGCGATGGCGGACATCAACGAAACCTTCGGTCATGACGCCGGGGAGGCCGTGCTCGCGGAGATGGCAAGCCGCCTCACCCGGTGTGCGCCGCAGCAGGATCAGACCGCCCGGATCGGCGGCGCCGAATTCGCGGTTCTGATCTCACCGGTTGTCGCGGAAGACGACTTCGGGGTGTGGCTCCGCAACCTCGTCGACGCGCTGGCCCCGTCGGTGACAGTCGACGGGCAGAGCATTCCGGTCACTGCCAGCATCGGCGCCGCCGTCGGAGCTGGCCGCTCCGTATCCGCCGATCGCCTCTGGAAGGAAGCCGTGTTGGCGGCGCGGCGTGCCGGCAAGACGGCACGGACCAACTTCTGCCTCTACGATGAGGGGCTCGACGGCGGAGTGGCGAACCGCCGCCACCTGGAACGTGCGCTGGCGTGCGCCCTGGAACGGGAACAGCTGTCCCTGGCCTACCAGCCGCTGATCCACCTGCAAAGCGGCGAGATCGCCGGGTTCGAGGCGCTGATGCGCTGGACCCATCCGAGCCTGGGGAGCATTCCCCCCGACACGTTCATTCCGCTGGCCGAGGCCAGCGGGATGATCACGCCGTTCGGCGAGTGGGCGCTCGCCGCGGCTTGCGCAGAGGCCCGGCGCTGGCGCGAGGCCGGGATCGGCGAGATCCGGATCGCCGTCAACATCTCGGCCCGTCAAATCGGCGATGGCAAGCTGGTCCGGATGGTCGAGACGTGCCTGGACCGCACCGGGCTGCCGCCCCACGCCCTGGAACTGGAGATCACCGAACAGACGGCCGTGAGTGAAGGCGACGACGTGATTGCCGAGTTGACCGAGCTCAACCGATTGGGGGTCCGGCTTGCCATCGATGATTTCGGCACCGGGTATTCGAGCCTGCGGTATCTCCGACAGCTTCCCGTCCATCGCCTGAAGATCGACCGGAGCTTCATCCGCAACCTTCCCGACAATGCCCAAGACCGGGCCATCGTAAAGACCGTGATCTCACTGGCAAGATCTCTCACCCTCGAGGTCGTTGCCGAGGGTGTCGAGACGGCCGCTCAGGCGCACCTGCTGAACGAACTGGGATGCACGGAAGCTCAGGGGTACCTGTTCTCCCGGCCCCTGCCCCCGAAGCGGGTGCCGGAGTGGATCGCCTCCCATCGGCGGGCGTTGCCGGGCGCTGCGACCACCGCCGCCGGTCCCCCTTCCCGGCAGCCGGCTCATGGTTCAGAGATCTTGGGGATCAACGACGGCCAAGGCGACCGAGGAGGAGCAGCGGCCCCAACGGTGGAGTCGCCGCTCGCAAAGCGGGGAAACCGGCGCGATGGCATCGACCGCAGGGCCTGACGGTCCGGCCCGGATTCCCACGGACGGACGGGTGGTGTCCGCCGGACCGGACTCTCCCGCTGCACCCCTGCAGGACACGATGATCCAGCGGGTGCGCCGCTGGTCCGGTCTGGTAATCGGCCTGATCGGGACCAGCCTTACTGCGGTGCTTTGCCTGGGTGTGCTGGCGTTCGCCGGGTTCGACCGGGCAATTGACGAGTGGCACCGTCAGGCCGAGGTCACCACCAGCAAGCCCCAGGCGCTGGAACACCTGCAGGTTGCGCTCGGCTTCGGCGGCCTGATCCACAGCTACGGCGAACTGGCGCTGGATCAGGACCGCGCAGCGGCGCTAAGGGCGGAGAAGAGCGTTCGCGAGGCGCGGGCGGCCATGCGCGCGTACCGCGAAGCCGGCATGACCCTGGAAGAAGCGGAAGCGCTGGCGATTCTCGGGGACGCCTTGGAGCGATATGAGATCGCGGTGGCGGTGCTGGCCGCCGCCGCGCGTTCGGGCCTGGCCCCCCTGCCGCTGCATGCGGTGCCGACGGTGGACGGCACCGCTGCGGTGGCGGCAATGCAGGTCTTGCTGGAGGCGACCCACGCAACGGTACGCCAGTCCGTATCCGGCACCTCGAGCCGGCTGCGGGAGATCGGGCTTCTGGCAGTACCGGCGCTGTTGCTGATGCCGGCGCTGGTACTCGCCGCCGCGGTGGTGGTGTGGCTGCAGCGGCGGCTCGTCGCCACGTTCGTCGCACAGGCCCGGATGGAGCAGGAAGCACGGCAGAGCCGCACTCACCTGGCGCGGGCGCAGGCGATGGCGCGGCTTGGCAGCTTCGACATCGAGCTTGCCACCAGCGCAACCGCATGGTCGGCGGAAGCCTTGCGCATCCTTGGCCTGTCGGAGGACGAGGCGGCGCGCGGACCCGAGGCATTGCTGGGGGCGGTCCATCCGGATGACCGGGGTACGGTGTCCGCGGCGCTCCGGGACGCGGAGGAACGGGGCTCACCGTTCCGCATCGACTACCGGGTGCTGCGGCCGGACGGCAGCGAACGGACGGTGCGCCATGAAGGCGAGTTGAAGCAGGATTCGGGGTCCGCCTCCCACTTCATCATGTGCACGATCCAGGACGTGACCGAGCGGATCGCAACGGAGCGGGAGCTATACCTCCGTACCCAGGCGATGGATGCCGCCAACACCGGCATCGTGATTACCGGCCCGCTGGGACAGGATTGCCCGATCATCTACGTGAATCCGGCGTTCGAGCGGCTCACCGGCTATTCGCTCCGGGAGGTGGCGGGCAAGAACTGCCGTCTCCTGCAGGGCGAGGACACCGATGATGTCGCCATCACCGCGATGCGGGACGCGGTCACCGCGGCCAGTCCGGTGACCGTCACGACCCGCAACTACCGCAAGGACGGCAGCGCCTTCTGGAATGAGATCACTTTGGCGCCGGTCCTCGATGGCCATGGGGTCGCGACCCACTTCATCGGTGTGCAGACCGACGTGAGCGCGCTCAAGCAGGCACAGATCGATCTGCAAGAGCAGCTCGCGTTCAGCCGCACCCTGATCGACACCATCCCCATCCCGGTTTTCTTCAAGGGTATCGACGGCCGATTCCTCGGCTGCAACCAAGCCTTTGCCGCCCTCGTCGGCCTGCCGACGCACGAGATCATCGGGCGCACCATTCATGATCTGCGGCTGCCCGAACTGGCCGACCGGACACGGGAGGAAGAGCTGACCCTGCTTCGCAGCGGCGCCGTGCGCACCTACCGGCAGGTTGTGCCGCAAGCCGACGGCAGACACCGTCGCGAAGCCGTGACCAAGGCGCTGTTCCGCAAGCCGGACGGCGAAATCGGCGGAATCGTCGGTGCGATCCTCGACCTGACCGAGCGGGAAGAAGCTGAGCAGCGGTTCCGCATCCTCTCCCGCGCCATCGAGCAAAGCGCGGCCACCGTGGTGATCAGCGACGCCGACGGCGCGATCCAATACGTCAATGGCGCCTTCGTCGCCCTGACCGGCTACACCGAGGACGAAGTGATCGGGCAGAACCCTCGCATCCTCAAGTCCGGCGAAACCCTCGACCGGACCTATGAGGCGCTGTGGCGCACGATCAGCCACGGCGAGATCTGGCGGGGCGAGCTGCTCAACCGCAAGAAGAACGGGGAGCTGTTCTGGGAATTCGCCACGATTGGGCCGGTCTTTGCCAGCGACGGCACGATCACCCACTACGTCGCCGTGAAGGAAGACATAACCGAACGGAAGCTGTACGAAGAAAAGCTCCGGCTGAGTGAGCAGCGCTTCAAGGATTTCGCGTCGGCCAGTTCCGACTGGTTTTACGAACTCGGGCCTGATTTGCGCTTCACCTGGTTCTCCGATCAGCTTGAAGGTCGGGCGCCGATCGGCTTACCGATAGGCCGGATCATCGGCCGCACCCGCCGGGAGATAGCGGCCAATGCCGATGATGACGCGTTCTGGGCGCCGCATCTCGCCAATCTCGCCGCCCACCGGCCGTTCCGTGACTTCGTCTATCCGGTGACCAGGGCGGACGGCAGCGTCACCCATATCCGGGTGAGCGGCATTCCGGTGTTCGACGCCGACGGCACCTTCCTCGGCTATCGCGGCACCGCCGCCGACATCACCGCTCAGGTTCAGGCGGAAACCGAAGCGGCCAGGGCCCGCGGGCTGCTTCAGGATGCGGTGGAAAGCATCGCCGACGGGTTCGCCATCTATGATGCCGACGACCGCCTGGTGCTGTTCAACAGTCATTATGCCGAGGCCCTGGCGGTCGTACAGGAATTCCTGAAACCGGGTACAGCCTTCGCCGACCTTCTGACCGCCCTGGTTCACTGCGGCGGGATCCGCATACCTGAGGGAGAAATGGCCGAAGCCTGGATCCGGGCGCGGCTGGAGGAACGCAAGGCGGATCGGGTCCAGCGAGCTTTCCAGACCGGCGACGGCGGCTTCGTCGAGGTGGATGAGTACCGTATCCCGAGCGGCGGCCGTACCATGATCCGGCGGGACGTCTCCCAAGCCGTGCTCGACGCCGAGCGGCGGCAGGCGCTGGAGCGGGAGCTGCAACAGACCCACAAGATGGAATCCATCGGCCAGCTGGCGGGCGGCATCGCCCATGAGATCAACACGCCGATCCAGTACATCGGCGACAATCTCAGCTTCATCGTGCAGGGGACCATCGACCTGTTGGAGGTGCTGGCGGCCCAGCAGCGAATGCTCGCCGACGCCGAGCACCATGGCGTGCTGTCGGAAAGCATGGCGGCCGCCCGCGCCGCCGCCGTCAAGGCAGACCTCGACTTCCTGGTCGACGAGCTTCCCTCAGCCGCCCGGCAGTCCCTGGAAGGGGTCGAGCACGTTGCCCGCATCGTCCGGGCGATGAAGGAGTTCTCCTATCCCAGCACACGGGAAAAGGTGCTGGTGGACCTGAACCACACGCTGGAGAACACCCTCACCGTCTCCCGCAACGAATGGAAGTATGTCGCCGAGGTGGAGCGCGTGCTGGACCCCGAACTGCCGCACGTGCTGTGCCTGCCGGGCGACCTGTCCCAGGTGTTCCTCAACCTTATCGTCAATGCCGCCCACGCCATTGACGCCAAGAACCGCAAGCCCGCCGATGCCGCCACCGGCGCCGCCAAGGGCCGCATCACCCTCACCACCCGCAAGGACGGTGACTGCGTCGAGGTTCGCGTGCAAGACACCGGCACCGGGGTGCCGGAGGCGATCCGGCGCCGCATCTTCGATCCGTTCTTCACCACCAAGGAGGTCGGCAAGGGCACCGGGCAGGGTCTGACCATCGCCCGCGATATCGTGGTGACAAAGCACGGCGGCACGTTGACCTTCGAGACCAGTCCGGGCGAGGGCACCACCTTCATCGTCCGACTGCCGATCCGGCAATCCGGAGCGGAGCGCCAGGCCGCCTGATGCGCCCGCGCATCCTGTTCGTCGATGATGACCCGCGCGTCCAGCAGGGGCTTGGCCGCACCCTTCGGTACATGCGGGAACGCTGGGACATGGCGTTCGCCGACGGCCCGGAGACCGCGATAAACGCCCTGGCGCAAGGTCCGTTCGAGGTGGTGGTGACCGACATGCGGATGGCCGGCATGGATGGTGCCGATCTTCTGGGCTGGGTGCGGGAACGGCATCCGGAAGTGGTGCGGATCATCCTCTCCGGCTACTCCGACAAAGAGGCGGTGTTCCGAACCGTGGGGCCGGCCCACCAATATCTGGCCAAGCCCTGCGAACATGAGGTGCTGATCCAGACCATCGACCGTGCCCTCACCCTCCGTCGCAAGGTGGCCTCGGAGGAGGTCCGGAGCCTGGTCGCCGGGGTGGAGACCCTGCCGTCGCCGCCGGCCCACTTCGCGGAACTGATCCAGGCGCTCGACTCGCCCACCAGTTCGGCGGCATCGATCGCAGCGATCATGTCGCGCGACGTGGCCATGGTGGCGCAGACCCTCAAGCTCACCAACTCCGCCTACTTCGGACTGCCGGTCAAGGTGGACTCCCTGATGCACGCGGTTCAGCTCCTGGGCGTGGAGACGATCCGCAACCTTGCCCTGGTGGTCGGCTTCTTCCGCGACTACGTCGGCGACGCCGACACCCTCGGGCGGATGAACACCCTGAGCCGGCGGTCCCTCAGCATCGGTGAGCTGGCCGCGGCAATCGCCCGGCAGGAAGGCCTCCCGGGCTCGGTCACCCGGCAAGCCGAGGCGGCGGGCGTGCTGTCCCACGTCGGCACCCTGCTGCTGATGGCGCGCTGGCCGGAACGCTTCGGGCGTGCCATCGAACTCTTGGAGCGCGAAGGCCTCGGCGTGGCCGACGCCGAGTTCCGCGTGTTCGGCTCGACCCATGCGGAGATCGGCGCCTACCTGCTCGGGCTCTGGGGGTTCACCGATCCGATCGTGGAGGCGGTGGCCTATCACCACAGCCCGAGCGAGCACGGCAGCGGCGAGCTTGGTCCCGTCGCCCTTGTCCATGCGGCGCAGTATCTTTGCCGGGTGCGGAGTTTCGATCCCTCCGAGCTGGACGTGCCGACCTCGATGCTGGATGTCGGCTATCTGACGCGGCTCGGCGTGCTCGACCGGCTTGCGCGCTGGGCCGCCATCAAGCAGGACCTGCGGGGAGGTGGGCAGTAAGCGGAAACCGCACCGGCCAGCACGCAGCGATTCACTGAGGCGGTATCAGTCCACGAAGGGATCGCGCACCAGCACCGTGTCATCGCGCTCCGGGCTGGTGGACAGAAGGTGCACCGGCGCCTGGATCAGCTCCTCGATGCGGCGGATGTACTTGACGGCGCTCGCCGGCAGATCGGCCCAGGAGCGGGCGCCGCGCGTGCTTTCCGACCATCCCGGCAAGGTCTCATAGACCGGCTCCACACGGGCCTGCTGACTGGTGGAGGCCGGCAAATGATCGAGCAGGTTTCCATCCAGCCGGTAACCGACACACACCTCCAGGCTGTCCAGGCCGTCGAGTACGTCGAGCTTGGTCAAGGCGATGCCGCGAATGCCGTTGACGGTGACCGACTGGCGAACCAGCACCGCATCGAACCAGCCGCACCGTCGGGCGCGGCCGGTGACGGTGCCGAACTCCCGGCCGCGCTCGCCGAGGCCGCGGCCGATCTCGTCATCGAGCTCGGTGGGGAACGGGCCACTGCCGACCCGGGTGGTGTAGGCCTTGGTGATGCCCAGCACGTAATCCAGCGCGCCCGGCCCCATGCCGGAGCCGGCCGCCGCCTGCCCGGCCACCGTGTTGGAGGACGTGACGTAAGGATAGGTGCCGTGGTCGACATCCAGCATGGTGCCCTGGGCACCCTCGAACAGGATGCGCCGGCCGGCGCGTCGGGCCTGATCCAGGGTCTTCCACGTGGCGTCCGCATAGGGCAGGAGCATCGGTGCAACCGCCGACAGCTCCTCCAGCAACGCCTGTCGGTCCACCGGGTCCATCCCGAGCCCGCGCAGCAGCGCATTGTGGTGGTGCAGCAGCGCCTCCAGCTTGGCTTCCACCAGGGCGGGATCGGCGAGGTCGCCCACCCGGATGGCACGCCTTGCCACCTTGTCCTCGTAGGCCGGGCCGATGCCGCGGCCGGTGGTACCGATCTTCAGGCGACCGAGAGCCAGTTCACGGGCCTGGTCGAGCCGCCGGTGCAGGGACAGAATCACCACCGCCCGGTCGGCGATGCGCAGGTTGTGCGGGCCCACGTCGACGCCCTGGCCGCGAACCGTCTCGATCTCCTGCAGCAGCGCGTGGGGGTCGAGCACCACGCCGTTGCCGATCACCGACAGCTTGCCGGGCCGGACCACGCCCGACGGCAGCAGGCTCAGCTTGTAGGTGACCCCCGCCACCACCAGCGTATGACCGGCATTGTGGCCCCCCTGGAAGCGGACGACGACGTCGGCGCGCTCGGACAGCCAGTCGACGATCTTGCCCTTGCCTTCATCCCCCCATTGCGAGCCGATCACGACGACATTGGCCATGGTTCAGTGGTGTCCTTCTTGCAGGAATTCCGTTGGGTTGTGTGACGGAAGCGGATCGGCGGGCTCGACCGGTCGAACCGCGCCGGCGAGGGCAACATGGCTGCAGCCGAGACGACGGGCCTCCGCCGTTGCATCGGCGGCCGGTGCGAGTGCCGCGATGGCAATCCAGCCATCCCGGCGCAGCTGCGCCGCCATCTCGGGCCCGCTCTCGACCGGAACGAAAACCCGCCTCGGCCCCTCCGCGGGCGGCGGGAGCGAAGCCAAAACGACGTCGAGAAACAGGGTGACCCCGGTCGCAGGCTCGCCGGCGCCGAGCGTTCCGGCATGGTAGCGCCCGCCCCGGCCGAGTTCGGCAGCGACACCCTCGGCGAACAGGGCGAAGGTCACACCGGTGTGGTATTCGAAGCCGCGGTTCTCCACCGGGTCGATGCCGATCTGGATGGCCGGATGGCCGAGGGCCGAAGCGAGGGCTCGTGCGGTGGCGGCCACCGCGGCCAGGGCGGCGCGCTCCGACGCGGCCGCCGGCGGCAAGTCGAGCCGCATGAGGGCGTCCAGCACCGTCTCCGCCGGACCGGCCAGTGCCACCAGCCGCGCCAGCAGCGCCGCCCGGCCGGCACCGAGTTGCGGCCGCACCAAGCCCACCACCTCGCCGGCATCCTTGCGATCGAGCGCGGTGCGCAGGCGCCGCCGCAGCGCCGGATCGAGGCTTTCGCCCGCAAGCAGTGCCGGGACCAGCGTGGGAATGCCGAGATCCACCGTGACCGAGCCGATGCCGAGATCGGCGAGGACGCCGGCGGCCATGACAATCACTTCGGCGTCGGCGTCCGGCGGGCCGACCCCGATCAGCTCGGCCCCGACCTGCCCGACCTGGCGGGCGCTGCGGGTCGCCGTGCCGTTGACGTGCACCACCTGTCCGGCATAGGCAAGACGGAGCGGCCGCGGCCGCCGGTTGAGCCGCTCGGTGGCGATCCGCGCCACCTGCATGGTCACATCCGGACGCAGCGCCAGCATGCGCTGGGAGATCGGGTCCATCAGCCGGAACGCCTGGGGCGCCAGCGCCGCCCCTGCCCCGGCGAGCAGCCTGTCCTCGAACTCCATCAGCGGCGGCTTGACCGCCTCGTAGCCGTAGCTGGCGAAGCCCGCCATCAGCCGGCGCACGGTGGCGGCCTCGTGGTCGGCCTGGGGCGGCAGCACATCGGCCATGCCGGCCGGCAGCAACGTCCTCTGAACCATCACGGGCGGCAGGTTCCATTGGCAGGAAAGCGGGCACGACCGCACGACGGCAGTGCCGCCAGTGCGGTCGGTTCCAGAATCGCGGTACTAGACGCTCCCGCTGCCGCCGGCAAAGGAAAACGGCATCCCCGCCGCGATCGTCTATCTCCCCGGGTTGTCGCGGTCACCCATGACGTTTCACGGACCGCGCCCGCGGCTCACAAGCACGAAGCACCCAACGCGCAACTCGTCCGTCTGGTGAGTGCCGCTTGGGGTGCCGATCGGGCTTCCGGCCAACAGGGGCGCGTTCCTCGACCTCCGCCTAAGCTATGCGCGGGGCAGGGCCGGCCGTGGTGTCGCCTTCAATCCGCTGAACCTCATCCGTCGTGTTGAGCCAGCGCGACAGAAACCCGGCGAGAACCGCCCCTAAGATCGGCGCGACCCAGAACAGCCACAACTGCGAGACTGCACCCGCATCGGCGAAGAACGCCACGCCGGTGGAGCGGGCTGGATTGACCGAGGTGTTGGTGACCGGAATGCTGATCAGGTGGATCAGAGTCAAACCGAGGCCGATGGCAACGGGGGCGAAACCGGCAGGAGCAAGCTTGCTCGTGGCCCCAAGGATGATGACGAGGAAGAAGAAGGTCATGACGATCTCGGTCAGCGCGGCCGATCCCAGGCCGTACCCGCCGGGAGAGCGTTCCCCGAAACCATTGCTGGCAAAACCGCTGGCCGCCGCATCAAACCCGGCTTGGCCGGTGGCGACCAGGTACAAGACGGTTCCGGCCACCAAGCCGCCGATCACTTGCGCCAGGATGTAGGGTGGCAGGTCCTTGGTGGGAAACCGTCCCGCCGCCCATAGTCCGGCACTCACCGCGGGGTTGAAATGGCCGCCCGAGATATGACCGACGGCATAGGCCATCGTCAGCACCGTTAGCCCGAAAGCCAGCGATACACCTAACAGGCCAATCCCCAGCGGATTGCCATCGCCACCGAACTGGGCCGCCAACACGGCGCTGCCGCAACCACCAAGGACCAACCAAAACGTACCGAAGAACTCCGCCGCAAGGCGCTTCCTGATGTCCATTTTTGCCTCTTCCAGATCAAATCGTGAACACATTTCCGTTGGAATTCACGGTCATTTTAACCGTGGCCTTTTCGGCGCGGCGGAGTATCCCTGCCGGCGATCGACTTGTCATCAACTTACAGGATCGATCGGACGGTGGAGGCACGATGACACTCGGCCAGGGATCCATGCCGCGGGTTGATATCAAGGGCCGCCAACCTGAAACGGCCGAACTGATGCAAACGTCGGCCGATCCCGCGCGGGCCGGACCGGTCAAGCGCCGATCTGGACGTTGCCGCCGCCTGTTGCAAGGGAAGAATAGGCGCCGTGGCGGAGGCATCCATGGCCCGGCCGCCGGCACCGATTCGCCCGCAGGCGACGCCGGCCATGGTCTCGGCGCCCGTGCCGGCGCGGCGGCGGAGCCGTTACAAGTTCGGTTGCACCGCTTCTCCGGTCAAACTTGCCGGAGCCCCTTGTGGGATCGCAAGACCCGAAAAGCCGGCAGCCGGAAGCGCCGCAGCCCCCCGCTGAGCGGCTCGATACAATCGATTTGTCAATGGGTTGACCGCGCAAGGCCGGTGTCCCGACTGACCCGTCCAACGGTGCCGGCAAGCCGATACCAGGCCTCCCGTGGACGGCATCGGCGCGGTGCGGCGGAGGCCGCGACGCGTTGGCCGGCTGCGACCGCACGCCCCCGAATGGGGACCGAAGAGCCCGCGTGAGTTGTTATTGCGGGCGCACCCACTGCTTATTATGGTGCTGCCACAAGAAGGTGATCGGGGCTGGACGAGGGGTGGCACAGTTGGGGGTCTTCCGTCGCACTGCGACCGGGCTGATGGTCGTGGCCGGTGCTGCCGGCTGTACGCCCCATTTGCAGCCCGGGGTTTTCACACTGCCGCCGACTCAGGCGGTCACCGCGGATGGCACCATCGTCACCGCACTGGATGAACTGCCGAGGGCGCCGGTGGACAACTACCGCCTGGTGACCGGGGACGTTCTCGAGATTTCGTTCCCGTACAACCGCGAGCATTCCGTTGCCACGCTGGTGCGGCTGGACGGCAAGATCACCCCGCCGCTGCTGCCGGCGATCGCCGCCGTCGGTCGCACCCCGGAAGACATCCGGGACGAGCTCAGGCAACGCTACGCCGAGATGGCTGAGAGGCTGCCGCCGCCGGTGCGCCGACGCTACCTGTTGCGCACCAACGACGTCATCGAGGTCAAGTTTCCTTACAACGAAGACTTCACCGACGTGGTCACGGTGCGCCCGGACGGGCGCATTTCGCTGGCGCTGGTGGGCGCCGTCATCGCGGAAGGTAAAACCCCGGAGGCGCTCGAGACTGAGTTGCGCCGGGCGTACGCCAACTTCATGGCAGCGCCGGAGTTGGTGGTGATCGTCCGCGCGTTCACCTCGACCGAGTTCGTGGTGGACGGCCGCCGGATGCGGGAGCCGGTGCGGGACCTCGACGACGTCGTCGTCTCGGTACAGACGGCAACGCCGCCGCAGATCTTCGTCGCGGGCGAGGTCGAGCAGCCGGGCGTTCAGCCCTTCGATGGCTCCTCGACCCTGCTCCGCTCGATCCTCGCCGCCGGTGGCCATCGCCCGACGGGCGAGATGGCCAACGTCATCGTGCTGCGCCGCGGGGCCGGCAACGAACCAGTGGCGATCGTCCGCGACCTCACCGCCGACCTGCAGGGTCGGGGCACCAGCGACATCGCCCTGGAACCGTTCGATGTCGTGCTGGTGCCCAAGACCGGCATTGCGTCGGTCATCGAGTTCCTCAACCTTTACATCTACGAGGTCTTCCCGATGCTGAGGAACAGTTCGGTCGGCTTCATGTTCACCCGGCAGATCGGGACCGAGACAATCAACCAGCGAACCACCATCGTGCCTTGACCCGTCCTGGGGACTAGAGGTGCGGGTTGCGCTGGCCGGAGAAGATGATCCGGGCGTCGGGTCCGGAGCCGTCGCCGGGGAAGAACGCCGGCATGGTGTAGAAGTAGCCCCGCGGCAACGGCACTTGGCGCCGGTCGTGGCCGTCCGGGCGCATGGTCCACAGGCCGATGTGCGGCAGATTGCTCAGGTCGACGTGCCAGAAGATCAGCCGCTGGCCGTCGCTCGACCATTCCGGCACCGCATCGACCGCTCCCCGTCGGCTCAGCGACCGTTCGGTGCCGGTGGCGAGATTGACGACAATGATGTGCCATTCGTCCGGCGCCACTTGGCGCATCAGGGCGACCTCGCGGCAGTCGGGCGACAGCTTGGGATCATAGTCACCGGGGCCGGCCCCGCTGGAGGTTGCGCCGCGCCAAGCCCGCGGACGGGTGATCTGGCGGGCCTCGCTGCCGTCGACCCGGGACAGCCAGATGGTATCCACGCGTTGGCCCTTGGCGGCAAACACCAGCCAGTCGCCAACGATGTGGGGATCCGACGGCAGGAGCCGCGGTGGCGTCGGCTGCTGGCGGATGCTGCCGGTGACGACGTCGACGATGCGAAGCTCCGGCCGGCCGCCCGGATCGACGGCGACGTAGATGATGCCCTGGCCATCCGGCGTCCAGTAGCCGTTGGCGGCCACCGCGCCCGGACGCGGCGGCACCAGCGACCGCATGTCGCTGCCATCGATCCGCATCAGCATGATCTCGGTGTTCTCAACACCATGGATCTCCATCGAGGTGCCGTCCGGCCCCACCCGGTTGTAGCGGGTGAAGGTGATCCATTGATGGTCGGGTGACACCCGCGCGTGGTTGATCTCGCGGTCGCGGTCGGCGGCGATCCGGGTCACGCCCGACCCGTCCTGCCGGCTCACCATGATAGTGAAATGATCCGCTTCCCGCTCGGCGGCGGTGGCCTCCGGGCCCTCGGCGACACTGGATGTTGTGGGATCGGACAGCGTTTCGGCGGCGCTCGCGGTGTGGCGCAGGCGCGGGTTGACGTCGGGAATCCGGATATTGCCGTTCAAGGTGGACCTCCTGCATGGGGGGACGACGGCAACGACACGAGACGATTGCGCTCGCGTCGCGGCATGAGGGCGTTATGCCCCGTTCGGGCCCCATGTCAAGGAATTGGGTCCTATGTACAGGATCAAGGAACGCCAAGCCAGGGGAAGGGGCTTGGCTCGGGAACCCGCCGATGTTTCTCAGGTACCCGGGCCGTCATGCCTGCTTGCGTCACAGACGCCCGGCACACGGTAAGATGCCCCGTCGGGGCAGCGGTCTGGGTGGGTGGGTGTTTTGGGCGGAGGCCGCACCGCGGAGGCCGAGGTGACGGACGTCGCCGCTGACGATCCCAAGCCGGTCCGCTGGCCACGCCCGGCAGGGGCGCTGCGCCATCACCGACCT
>REES01000020.1 GCA_007694935.1 Rhodospirillales bacterium | reverse complement strand
GTGCCCGGTCTCATCCTCCAGGGTGATGAACACCACGCCGTTGGCGCTGCCCGGGCGCTGGCGGGTGACAACGATGCCGGCGACCGCGACCGGCCGGCCGTGCCGCCAAGCCGGCAGGCGGTCGGCGGCAACCAACCCGTCCGCCGCCAAGCGATCCCGCAACAGGGCGAGCGGATGCGCCTTCAAGGACAGGCTTAAACTCCGGTAGTCGTCGGCCACCTGCTCGCCCAAAGCGGCCGAGGGCAGGTACACCGCGGGTTCCTCCCGCATCGCCCCGGCACCAGCGGCGGCGGCAAACAGCGGCAGCGGTGTTTCGTCGGCCAGGCCCTGGATCGCCCACAACGCCCGGCGCCGGTCCAGGCCCAGGGACGCAAACGCATCGGCCCGGGCCAGGGCGGCAAGGGCGGCGCGTTTCACGCCGGATCGAGCCTTGAGCTCGGCCAGGCTACACCAGCCGGCGGCACACCCCGCCACCAGTGCCCGCGCGTCGGCCTCGGCCAGGCCCTTGACTTGGCGGAAGCCGAGGCGGAGTGCCAAGCCCGCCCCCGCCCCGTCCGGACCCGCTTCGACCGGTTCCAGGGTGCAGTCCCAGTCGCTGAAGCCGACGTCCACCGGCCGCACGTCGACGCCGTGGCGGCGGGCGTCGGCCACGATCTGGGCCGGGGCGTAGAAGCCCATGGGCTGGCTGTTGAGCAGGGCACAGGCGAACGCCGCCGGGTGGTGGCACTTGAGCCAAGCCGAGACGTAAACCAGAAGCGCGAAGCTGGCGGCATGGGATTCCGGGAAGCCGTAATCGGCGAAGCCCTCGATCTGCCTGAAGCAGCGTTCGGCGAAATCGGGTGCGTAGCCGCGGGCCAGCATGCCGGCGATGAAGCTTTCGCGGAAGCGGTGGATGGTGCCGTGGCGCCGGAACGAGGCCATCGCCCGGCGCAGGCCGTCGGCCTCGGTCGGGGTGAAGCCGGCAGCGACGATGGCGATGCGCATCGCCTGCTCCTGGAACAGCGGCACGCCGCAGGTCTTGCCCAGCACCGCCGCCAGTTCCGGCGACGGGAAGGTCACCGGCTCGGCGGCGGTGCGGCGGCGCAGGTAGGGGTGGACCATGTCCCCCTGGATCGGGCCCGGGCGGACGATCGCCACCTCGATCACCAAGTCGTAGAAGCAGCGGGGCCTGAGCCGCGGCAGCATGCTCATCTGCGCCCGGCTCTCCACCTGGAACACGCCCACCGAATCGGCCCGGCACAGCATGTCATAGACCGCCGGATCCTCCGCCGGCACATCGGCGAGACCGAGGTGCAGGCCGGCATGCTGCGCCAGCAATCCCAGCGCCTTGCGGATGCAGGTGAGCATGCCAAGGCCGAGAATATCGATCTTGAGGATGCCGAGCGCGTCCAGGTCATCCTTGTCCCACTGGATCACCGTGCGTTCCGGCATCGCCGCGTTCTCGATGGGCACCACGTCGGCGAGCGGGCTCCGGGTGATCACCATGCCGCCGGTATGCTGCGACAGGTGGCGGGGGAAGCCGCGCAAGGCCCCGGCGAGGTCGATGACTTGGCGCACCGTGCGGTTGCCGGGGTCGAGCCCCGCCTCCCGGATGTGCTCGGGCGTAAGGTCCGACCAGGATCGTCGCCACGCCGCTCCCTGCAGAGCGACGATGGCATCCTCGGTGAGGCCCACGGCGCGCCCCACCTCGCGGAGCGCGCTCTTGGTGCGGAAGCTGATCACCACCGCGGTCATGCCGGCGTGGTCGCGGCCGTACTTGTTATAAATGTACTGGATCACCTCCTCCCGGCGCTCGTGCTCGAAATCCACGTCGATGTCCGGGGGCTCGTTGCGGGCAGCACTGACGAACCGCTCGAACAGGACATCGATGCGGGCCGGGTCCACGGCGGTGATGCCGAGGCAGAAGCACACCGCCGAGTTGGCGGCGGACCCGCGCCCCTGGCAGAGGATGCCGCGGCCGCGGGCGAAGCCGACGATGTCGTGCACGGTGAGGAAATAGGGAGCGTAGCCGAGGCTTTCGATCAGGCTGAGTTCGTGGCCGATCTGCGCCCGCACTTTGGCCGGCACACCATCGGGGTAGCGCGTTTCCGCCCCGACCCAGGCCAGGCGTTCCAGCTCCTGCTGCGGGGTGCGGCCGTCGGCCACCGGGTCCACCGGATATTCGTAACGGAGCTCGTCCAGGGAGAAGCGGCAGCTCTCGGCGATCTCCACGGTGCGGGCGACGGCATCGGGATGGTCGTGGAACAGCCGCGCCATTTCCCGAGCCGGCTTGAGGTGACGTTCGGCGTTGGCGGCGAGGCGGTAGCCGGCCTCCACCAACGTGCAACGCTCCCGGATGCAGGTGAGCACGTCCTGGAGCGGCCGGCGGTCGGCGGCGTGGGCATGCACGTCATTGGTGGTCACCGCCGCGATCCGGTGCTGCCGGGCGACTGTGGCGAGCCAAGCGAGGCGGCGGCGGTCATCGCCGCGGTAGCCATGGGCGAGGGCCAGGAACAGGGCGACGGGCAGGGCTTCGCGGAGCCGGTCCAGTTCGACGGCGAACCCGGGGCCGGGCTCCGCCGGCGGGACGACGATCAGGACCTGGCCGGCGGCGGCCGCGGCCACGTCGGCGAGGGTGAGCCGGCAGTCCCCCTTGGGCGCCCGCCTGCGGCCGAGGGTGATGAGCTGGGCCAGGCGGGCATAGGCGGCGCGGTCGGTGGGCAGGCAGAGCAGGCTCGGCGCATCCTCCAGGTCCAGCCGCGCCCCGGGGATCAGCCGGATGCCGGCGCTGCGGGCGGCGGTGTGGGCGCGGACGATACCGGCCAGGCTGTTGCGGTCGGTGATGGCGATGGCATGGAGGCCGAGGATCGCCGCCGTCGCCGCCAGTTCCTCCGGGTGGGAGGCGCCGCGGAGGAAGCTGAAGTTGCTGGTGACCTGCAGCTCGGCATAGCGGGGTGACGTGGGGGGCATGGCGGGGTTCATGGGCGGGGTTCACGGGCGGGGTTCACGGGAACAGGCCGTGCAGGTACCAGCGCGGCGGCAGATCCGGGCGGTGCAGTCCCTCCCGGTAAATCCAGAAGCGCTGTCCCGCACTGTCCTCGATTCGGTAGTAGTCGCGAATGCGGGCCAGCTGCTCCGGTCCGTGGCCGCCGTCATGGCACCACCATTCCGGACCGATCCGCTCCGGCCCTTCGGCGGCCACCACCCGGTGGCGCACGGCCCCCCGGCGGAACAGCACCGGCGGGCCGTCGGGCACCGGGGCGATCACCCGGATCGGTTCCGGCGAGGGCAGCAGCACCAGAGGACGGGGTTGATGAGAGTTGTGCTCGCCGTCGGCCGCCGCCGGGCCGGCCGGGGCGGCATCGTTGTCGCCGGCGGGGACGGGCTGCTGCGCCCGCTCCGGCAGGTGGCTGGCGCGGGGGGCCAGGCGGACCACGCGTCCGGTGCCGAGGCGGTTGGCCAGCCGGTCGATCAGCCGCTCCAGGCTCTCGCGTCCGCGGCGGTCGCCGTCGCCTTGCAACCGCATCTGCATCGGAGCCAGGGGGGCGACGACGACCGCGGCCAGGGTCGCAAGCTCGATGCCGAAGCCGGCCTCCACGCTCTCCAGCGGCTCCCGGAACAGCCGCCACAGATGGCGGGGATCGCGTACCGGCCGGGCGGTGCCGATGGCGGCGCGGCCGATACTGCCGTCGGTGCGGTAGACGGTGAGTTCGGCCCGCCGCAGACCCTGGTGGGCGGCGTCCAGCCGGGCACACAGATCACGGATCAGGTGGCGGACGGCGCGTTCGATGTCGTCTCGATGGCCGATCGGCTCGGCAAAGGCAAGGCGGGCGGCGAACGCCGGCACCGGCCGCCGCGGCGACAGCGGCTCGTCACACCGCCCCCAGGCCTGGTCCAGGCGACGGAGCAGGCCGTCGCCGAAGCGGCGGGCGAGGGCTTCCCGCGGCACCACGGCAAGGTCGCCGATGCGCCTGAGCCCCACCTGGCAGAGGCTCTCCACCAGAGCTGGCGGCAGCCGCAGTGCCGCCACCGGCAAGGGTGCCAGGAAGGCCCCGATGGCACCATCGATCGCACCATCCTTGTCGCCGGGGGGAATCACCCGGGGGGAACCGTCATCGGCGAACCTGGCGGCCGCCCAGGCGGCACCGGCGGTATCCGCGACAGCGGCCTGGGCGGTGATGCCGAAGCTTGCGAGGCGATTCACCACGTCCCGAAGCAGGGCCGCCTCGCCGCCGAACAGGTGGGATGCTCCAGTGATGTCCAGCCACAGGCCGGCACCACCGCCGAGGACTCCGGGATGAGGGTAAGGATCCACCGCGGTCCACGGCGTATACCGGCTGCACCAGTCGGCCAGGGCGGCGAGGGCCCGGCGGTCGGCGGCCCCGTCGGCCTCGACCACCGAAAGTGCCGGCAGCAAGGCCCGGGCCTCGGCCAGGGTCAGGCCCGGCGCCAGCCCGGCGGCCCGGGCGGCCCGGTTCACCGCCGCCACCCGGATGCCGTTTTGCGCCGGGATCACGATGGCGACCGGCTTGGGGGCGACCGGCTTGGGGGCGACCGGCTTGGGCGCGGCCGGCTTGGGCGCGACCGGCTCAGAAGGCGGTGCCGGCGACTGCCGCAGGGGCTGCTGCTTCCGATGCCGCCGGCGTTGCAGCCGGTCGGTGGCGAAGCTCGGCAGCCACAGAGAGACCACGCGTTTCATGCCATTCCACCAGCCATGAAGCCGG
>REES01000074.1 GCA_007694935.1 Rhodospirillales bacterium | reverse complement strand
GCTGGTCCACCGATCTCTATGAACGTATCGTTGAGCATTCTCAGGAACCCGCTTTCAATTTAAGCGAACTATAGGGTTTAAGTTTTAAGTTTTAAGATCAAAATCAGCAGGTTGAGTTTGTGTTTTGTCCGGTTCTGATCTGGAATTACCCGGGCGTTGAGCGAGGCGGCGCGCCTCAAACGCGGGACGGTGGTGACCGTGGCCGTGGTGGACGGCGGCTTGCTGACCAAGCCCAAGCCGATGCCCAGGAAGCCGGTGGCTTTTCCCTATTCCGAGGCGGAACTGGTGCTGGGGTTGGATCCTGCCAAAGCCCATGCCGACGACTTGCCCGCGATGCTGACCTCGGAGCGGGGAGATTGAGATGAGCAGCCGCTACGTTCCAGACCGGAACGATATTGTTTGGCTGGATTTTGAACCCAGCAAAGGCCAGGAGATCGGCAAATATCGGCCCGCGCTGGTGCTATCGGGGAAAGCTTATAACCAGGCGACCGGATTGTTGATCGGCTGCCCGATCAGCACCCGTATCCGTGGGGCCGTCACTGAGGTAGCGGCGGGCAATCTCAAGACTCCCTCCGTCGTGGCGGCCAACCTGATCATGACCCTGGATTGGACCCAACGAAAAGCGCGAAAAGAGACTGAAGCCGAGCCGGGAGTGACGGACGCCGTGTTACTGAGATTGCTGCCACTGATCGGTGCGGAACGGCTTTTCGACACCCCATCGGCATGAGACCAAAGGCCAAAAGCCAAAACCTTTGCCGACGCGCAACGCCGCGCCGCCGCCGCTCGTGCTCCCCATCGTCCTCTACAACGGCCGGCGGCGCTGGACCGCGCCCACCGACCTGGCCGAGCCGATCGAACCCGGCCCGACCGGGCTGGACGCCTACCGGCCCCGGCTGCGCTACCTGTGCTGGTGGACGAAAGCGCCGACGCCGAGCTGGCCGCCATGCGCAACCTGGCCGCCGCCCGGTTCCGGCTGGAGAACAGCCGGGGACCGGAGACGGTGCGCGAGGTGCTGGCCGCCCTGAGCGCCTGGCTGGCCGACCCGGCGCAGGCCGAACTGCGCCGCTCCCTGCGGCTCTGGCTGCGCGAGGGGTTTCTGCAAACGCGGCTGCCGGAGGTCGCCTTCCCCGAACTGATCAAGCGCAAGTAGACGCCTATGCCAAGCAGCTCCGCATCAGGAAAGCGGTGCTGATCGAGCGGGCGCTGCAATATCACTTGCAAGCGCTGCGTGAGATTCCCAGCGAGCTGATGATCCCACCCCGGCTCGTGTTGGACCGGTTGAAATCTCTCGCGGCCACCCTGCTGATGCCGCTGCCGGTGGCGCTGCTGCTGGTGCTGCTCGGCGTGTGGATCGCGGCTCGCGGGGCGCGCCGGAGCGGGTACGTCGCGGGGTTCGCGGGGTTCCTGCTGCTGTTTCTCTCGGCCTGGAGCCCGGTGGCGGATCGGCTGCTGGAGCCGCTGGAGCAGGCGCACGCGCCGGTGCTGGAGGTCGAGGCGCTGGAGGACATCGCGGTGGTGGTGGTGCTGGGCGCGGACTGGGAGCCGGAGGCGGACTGGCCCGGCGTGAGCCGTTTGAATGACAGTGCGGTGCATCGGCTGATGGAGGGGCTGGTGCTGGGGGTGGAGATGTCGCGGTTGGCGCGGTCCTGTCGCGACTGGCATCAGTTGCTGGAGATTTGCGGGCTGTTCGGGACCCCGATCGGCGATCTGGACGGGATTTACGATCCGACCGACTACAATGATCGGCTGTTGCTGGGGTTGAAGGGAACCTGGTCGGAGGCGGAACTGCACGTGCTCAAGCAGCGGATGATGGCGGGCAAGCGGGCCAAGGCCGAACGCGGCGAACTGGGGATGACGGTGCCGATGGGGTATATCCGGCGGCCGTCGGGGGAAGTCATCCTGGACCCCGACGAGCAGGCGCGGGCGACCATCGCGTTGATTTTCGAGCAGTTCGAGCGATGCGGGACGATCAATGGGGTGCTGCAGCATCTGGTCCGCCATCGGATTCAGCTCCCCCACCGGGTGCATCTGGGGCTGCGCCGAGGGGACCTGGAATGGCGTCGGCCCAATCGGACCACCCTGAGCAACCTGCTGCATCACCCGATCTATGCCGGGGCGTATGTCTACGGGCGCCGGCCGACGGACCCGCGCCGGCAACAGCCGGGCCGCCCGGCGACCGGGCGCCGGGTGGCGACGCCCGAGGCGTGCGCGGTGCTGTTGCCGGACCGGCGGCCGGCCTACATCAGTTGGGCGCAATTCGAACGCAACCAGGCCCAACTGGCGGCCAACCAAACCGCCCACCTCGGCCCGATCCGCTCGGGGCCGTCGCTGTTGTCGGGCCTGGTGATCTGCGGCCGGTGCGGATTGCGCATGGCGGCGGTCTATAACAGCAGCGGTGGCCGGCTGCGGTACGACTGTAGCCGAATGGCCGTGGACTATGGGGAACCGCGCTGCCAGTCGCTGGTCGGCCAGGTGCTGGACGACTGGGTGAGCGCCCAAGTGCTGCGGGCGCTGGAACCGGCGGCCCTGGAGATCAGCCTGCGGGTCGCGGCGGATTTGGAGGGCGAGCGCCACCACCTGCACCAGCATTGGCAACAACGCGTGGAACGGGCGCGGTACCAGGTCGAGCGGGCCGCCCGCCAATACCAGGCGGTCGAACCCGAACACCGGCTGGTGGCGCGCACCCTGGAACGCCAGTGGGAGGAGGCGCTGGCCGCCGAAGCGGCCCTGCAGGCGGACTACGCCCGCTTCCAGGCCGAGCAACCGGCCGCCCTCACCGCCGAGGAGCGGGCGGCGATCCAGCGCCTGGCCACCGCGATCCCGGCGCTCTGGCACGCCCCGACCACCACGGCGGCGGATCGCCAGGCCATCGTGCGGCACCTGGTCGAACGGGTGGTGGTCACGGTGCGGGGGGAGAGCGAGCGGGTCGACGCGCAGATTCACTGGTTCGGCGGCCACGGCGCCCAGACGACCCTGATCCGGCCCGTTGCGCGTCTCGACCAGTTGAGCTATTACCCGCAACTCACCGCCCGCGTGACGGCGCTGCACGCGGCGGGACAGGGTCCCACGGCCATCGCCGAGCGGCTGAACGCCGAGGGCTGGCATCCGGCCAAGCGCTGTGAAACTTTCAACGCCGCCATGGTCGGCGACCTCGAAACCCGCTTGGGGCTGCGCACCCCGCCCCCGGCGGCTGTGGTTCCCCACCGCCGCCCCGACGAGTGGACCCTCGCCGAGTTGGCCCACCGCCTGGACATGCCGCAGCCGACCTTGTTTGCCTGGCTGCGGCGCGGCCGGCTGCGGGGTCGCCAGGTTCCTCATGCGGCCCGGTCGCTCTGGCTGATCCAGGCCGACGCGCGCGAGTTGGAACGGCTCCAGGCATCGCGCGCCGCCGCTCGGGCCAAACGCCATCCCGATCATCACCACTAAATCACTCTTATGGAGGTTGTATGGCTGGTCGATTTCCACCTGCCAGCGCACCCGGTACAGCGCCATGATCGTCGCGGTGGGCAACACGCTCGGCGGCAGGGTCGTCCAGATCAAGACCCAGGCGGCCAGGGCCAGGGTCCGCAGTTGGGGTTGGCGACCCTTTTTTTTCGCTGCGGCCCGGACCCGACGGCGGGCCTCGGCCGCTTGGGCCGGCGGCAGTTGGCGACCGTGCAGGTACCCGTCGAGCCAAGCCTTCCGCCGCGGGTCCCGCACGCGGACCGGCCGGTAGAATTCCGGGGCCGTCCTCTCCCGGAGGGTCCGGGCGATATCGATCGGGTTTTCTCCCTCGACCTCGTAGAGGTTCAAGCCGTGGGGGTTGTAACGCACGACCAGGCTCACCCCGCGATCGGCCTGGTCGATCCACATGCCGACTTGGTTATAGCCGCGATCCAAAACCACCACGTCGCCGTCTTGCAGCGGCGCGTGATTCAGGTGTTCCCCGACGTGCTCGTCGGTCACCACCACCTGCACCCAGTGCAAGTTCACCAAGTCGATGGTCACATGCAGCCGATACTCGGTGCCGGTGGCGCCCGGGCTCTGCACCGTCGTCCCATCCAGGATCAGGAAGCGCAGCCGCCCCGCGAGCAGCGGTTGGGCGGCTTCGCCCATCATCCGGCCGAGCAACGCCTTCACCCACGGCCCACAGGCCTGCAACCGGCGATGAATCGCCGTGTCGCTGATCCGTTCCTCCAACAGCGTGAAGTCCCCCGCCACCTCCCGCAGCGCCGCGTCGAGGCCGCAGTAATTCATCACCACCCGCAGCAGTTGCTCCGGGGTCTTGATCTTGCGGGGGCGGCAGAAGGCCTTGAATTCGACCGCCAACTCCCGAAAATCCGCCGGGAGTTCTTGCAAAAACTGCTCAAAGGTCGTTTCATCGCTTCCAACTGGCAGGCTCATCGTGATCGGTCCTCCGATGGCGAACAGGGTTTGAGGAACCTTGAGCCTGCCATTCTTTTACAATTTTTTCAATATGTTATCCATTAAGTTGGCGCATATGCCCCCCACCCCTCTCCCGCACGCGGGCGAGGGGAGTGAACGGTTACCAATGAAGAACTTCGATCATGCAGGTAGAAAGATTCTTTGAACAGGTCAAAGATCGGCGGGTCCTGATTGAATTGCCGGATACCTTTAATGGCCGCCGGGTCGAAGTCAAAATCCACGGCGACATTTTCAGCAGCGTTCCCGAAACGGACCGGGGCAAACACGGAGAATCTGATGAATTATCGAAACCTCATCACCATCGAAGCCGATAA
>REES01000065.1 GCA_007694935.1 Rhodospirillales bacterium | reverse complement strand
ACTGCGGGATCTCCACCTTGCCGAACTGGCGCATCCGCTTCTTGCCCGCCTTCTGTTTCTCCAAGAGCTTGCGCTTGCGGGTGACGTCTCCGCCATAGCACTTGGCGGTGACGTCCTTGCGCAGCGCGCCGATGGTCTCCCGCGCGATCACGTTGCCGCCGATGGTGGCCTGCAAGGGAATCTTGAACAGCTGACGGGGGATCAGATCCTTGAGCCGGCCGAGGATGGCGCGGCCGCGGCTTTCCGCCTGGCCGCGGTGGCAGATGAATGACAGGGCGTCCACCGGCTCGCCGTTGACGAGGATACCCACCTTCACCAGCTGGCCTTCCCGGAAGCCGTCGATCTCGTAATCGAAGCTGGCGTAGCCGCGGGAGATGGATTTGAGGCGGTCGTAGAAGTCGAACACCACCTCGTTGAGGGGGAGGCGATAGACCGCCATCGCCCGGTTGCCGGCATAGGTGAGCTCGATCTGCTCCCCCCGCCGGTCGGTGCACAGCTGCAGCACCGCGCCGAGGTATTCCTGCGGCACCAGGATGGTGGCGCGGATCCAGGGCTCCTCCATCAGACTGATGCGGCCGGGATCGGGCATGTCCGCGGGGTTGTGCAGCTCCGACACCGTGCCGTCGGGCATGTGCACCTTGTAGACCACGCTCGGTGCCGTGGCGATCAGATCCAGGTCGAACTCCCGGTCCAGGCGTTCCAGGATCACCTCCATGTGCAGCAGGCCGAGAAAGCCGCACCGGAACCCCGAGCCCAGCGCCGCCGACGACTCCGGCTCGTAGTGGAAGCTCGAATCGTTGAGGTGGAGGCGGGCGAGGGATTCCCGGAGATCCTCGAAATCGGCGGCATCGGTGGGATAGAGGCCGCAGAATACCACCGGGATCGACGGCTTGAACCCGGGGAGCGCCGCCGCCGCCGGCCGCCGGTCCTCGGTGACGGTGTCGCCCACATCGGTCTCCGCCACCGTCTTGATCCCGGCGGTGATGAAGCCGATCTCACCCGGGCCCAGTGCGTCCACCTGGATCGGCTTCGGGGTGAGCGCACCGACCCGGTCGACCACGTGCACACTGCCGCTGGCCATCATCCGGATGCGCATGCCGCGGCGGAGTTCGCCGTCGATGATCCTGACCAGGATCATCACCCCGAGGTACGGGTCATACCAGCTGTCCACCAGCAGCGCCTTCAGCGGCAGGCGGCGATCGCCGGCGGGCGGCGGCACCCGTTGCACCAGCGCCTCCAGCACCTCCGGCACCCCGTGTCCGGTCTTGGCCGAGATCGGCAGGGCGTGGGCCGCATCCAGACCCACCACCTCCTCGATCTGGGCGATGACCCGCTCCACCTCCGCAGCCGGCAGGTCGATCTTGTTGAGCACGGGAATGATCTCGAGATTGCTCTCGATCGCCAGGTAGGCGTTGGCGAGGGTCTGGGCCTCCACCCCCTGGGTGGCGTCCACCACCAGCAGCGCCCCTTCGCAGGCGGCAAGGCTGCGGCTCACCTCATAGGAGAAGTCGACGTGGCCGGGCGTGTCGACGAGATTGAGCAGATAGGTGCTGCCGTCTTTTGAGGGATAGACCAGGCGGGCGGTCTGCGCCTTGATGGTGATGCCGCGCTCCCGCTCGATGTCCATGGTGTCCAGCACCTGCTCACGCATCTCGCGCTCGCTCAAGGCACCGCAGAGCTGGATCAGGCGATCGGCCAGGGTGGACTTGCCGTGGTCGATATGGGCGATGATGGCGAAGTTGCGGATGTGGCTGAGGTCGGTCATGGCGGCGTTTCATAGCACCGGGTTAAGGCGGGCGCCACGGCATCCGGCGGCCGGGCAGGGCCTTTCGATCAGAACCCCGGCAACTCAAGATTGTGCTGACGGCAGGTGGCGATCAGCGTGTTGCGGAGCAGGCAGGCCACCGTCATCGGCCCGACCCCGCCAGGCACCGGTGTGATCGCACCGGCAACGTCACGGGCGGCAGCGAAGTCGACGTCACCCACCAGCCGGACCTTGCCGTCGTCGCCGGTGATGCGGTTGATCCCGACGTCCACCACGATGGCGCCTGGCTTGATCCAGTCCCCCTGGACCATCTTCGGCCGCCCGGCCGCCGCGACCAGAATGTCGGCACGGCGGCATTCCTCGGCCAAATCCCGGCTGCGGGAATGTGCGACGGTCACGGTGCAGTCCTGTTGCAGGAGCAGCAGGGCCATGGGCTTGCCGACGATATTGGAACGGCCGACCACCACCGCGCGCATGCCGCTGAGATCCCGTGCAAAGCTCCTGATCAGCAGCAGGCAGCCCACCGGCGTACAGGGGGCGAGAGCGCCCGGCACCCCGTTGAGCAGGCGACCGGCATTGAGAACATGGAAACCGTCGACATCCTTGTCCGGGGCGATCGCCTCCAGCACCAGATGTTCCGCGATGTGATCGGGCAGCGGCAGTTGCACCAGGATGCCGTGAACGTCGTAGTTCAGGTTGAGCCCATGCACCAGCGTGAGCAGGTCCTGTTCCCGCACGCTGGCGGGCAGGCGGTGGATGAAGGACGCCATGCCGGCTTCACGGCAGCGTTCCGCCTTGGTGCGGACGTAGACATGGCTGGCCGGATCCTCGCCCACCAGAACCACCGCCAGTCCCGGGGTCACGTGGTTCTGGCGCTTGACCGTCTCGACGGCGTCGTGGACCTGGGCGTGCAGGGCACTGGCCAGCGCCTTGCCGTCAAGGATGAATGCCTCAGACATCGATCCGGCATTCCACCTGCCGCCCGGTTGTCGCCACGGCAGGGACGTTGGCGAACGGGGCGGCCCCGGCGGCATGGGCGCGGCCCCGGCCGGCCGGCCCGGTTACCGCCACTTTGAGCAGCACCGCTCCCTCGGCGTCTCGGCGGATCCCCGCAACGACATTGCCTCCCGCCTTGCGCACCACCCGGACGCGCATGCTCACGCCGTTCCGGACGGCGGTGAACGGTGACCGTGCCGCGTGCGCATCAACCGGCATCAAAGCACGAACGACGCATACATGTTGGCCAGGAACTGGCGCGCCACGATCAGCAGCAGAATCAGGATCAACGGCGCGATGTCGATGCCGCCGAGATTGGGCAGCACGCTGCGGATCGGGCGCAATGCCGGTTCGGTCAGCCGGTAGGTGAAATCTCCGACCAGATAGACGAAGCGGTTGCTGGTGTTGACGACGTTGAACGCCACCAGCCAGCTCAATATCACCTGGATGATGATGACCCAGACGTAGAGGTTGATCAGGGTGTCGACCAACCAATAGAGGGGACCGAGAAACGCTTCCATGACCGGAGATGTCCTTGACCGACGGTGGCGGTACCCTAACCAGCCACCCGGCCGGGTGCAAGCGCATCGCGGCCTGCGCCGGCCATCCCGGTCGCCCGGTCCCGGATTGGTGTTTTTTGCCGGTGGGATCCGATCGCAGTTGTTCCCGGCGGTCGCCTCATGTATTGGTTGAGGATCGGGCAAGTCGCACCCGGCCCAGCGGCCGGGAATAACGATAACGAAGCGACGCGAGGGAGGTAACGTGTTCTGGGGTGTCTCAAGGGCACGCGCCGTCAGCGTTCATCTCTGCCGCCGGTGGCGGCTGGCCCCGCGGCAGGTCGGCATCGACCGTGCCCGGTCCCGTCAGTCTGCCATTCATCGTCTGCCCGATCCGGATGTTCGGCGCCGATGTGCCGCAGTCCGGGCGATTCCACTGCATGCCCATTCCTTGAAGGAGATGACACCATCATGAACAATCAAGGTTTGTTGCGGCGCGTGGTGATGAGCGTCGTCGGTGGCGCCGTCGCCGCGGCTGTACTCGGCGCCACCGTGGTCCCTGCGGATGCCCAGGAGCGGGTCCGCTGGCGGGTGCCGATCGCGTTTCCCTCCGCGCTGCCGGCGTTGGGCGACACGGCCCCCTGGGTGTTCGAGCAGCTCAATATCGTCAGCGGCGGCAACATCGAGTTGCGGATTTCCGAGCCGGGTCAGTTGGTGCCGCCGTTCCAGATCATGGAGGCGGTCAAGGATCGCAAGGTGCAGGCGGGATTCACCTGGATCGGCTATGACGCCGGCAAGATCCCGGCACTGCCGCTGATCTCCGCCGTACCATTCGGGATGGAGCCCTGGGAGTTCACCGCGTGGTGGTATCATGCCGGCGGAAAGGAACTGGGCCAGGAGCTGTACGAGCCGCACAACGTTCACCCGTTGCTGTGTGGCATCATCAGCCCGGAAACCGCCGGATGGTTCCGGTTTGAAATTACCAGTCTTGACGACGTGCGCGGCCTCAAGATCCGGTTTGCCGGCTTGGGCGGCAAGGTGATGCAGGAACTGGGGGCTTCGGTGACGGAGCTTCCGGGCGCCGAAATCTACCAGGCGCTGGAGCGGGGGGCGATCGATGCCGCCGAGTTCTCCCTGCCCGAAGTGGACCAGCAACTGGGCTTTGACCGGGTGGCCAAGTACAATTACTTCCCCGGCTGGCATCAGACCTTCACAACCATGCATCTGCTGGTCAACAAGGGGCTGTGGGACGGGTTGGAGCCGCAGACTCAGGCGCTCTTCAACATGGCGTGCATGGCGGGCACCATGTACGGCCTCAGCAAGGCGGAAGCCAATCAGGGACCGGTGATCGCGGGCTTCCCGGACAAGGGCGTGACTCCGGTTGTGCTGCCCGAGGACATCCTGATGGAGCTCGAGCGAGTCTCGACCCAGGTTCTCCGACAAGAGGCCGAGAAGGACGAGATGTTCAACAAGATCCTCGAGTCCCAGATCGCCTTCCGCAAGAACTATGACCTCTGGAAGCAGTACGGCTATCTGCCGCGGGACTTTCCGACCACGCTCTACGATCGCGAATGATCGACATCACGGCACGTCAGGTCGGCAGGGAGGGCTGACGCCATGACGGACAGCAGGCCGGACCAAACGGCCGGGCCACACGTCGATGTCGACCAGTTCTTCCATCCGATCGAGCTGCCGCGCACGCGGATCTCCGATGCCCTGGATGCCATCATCCGGGGCATCGGCAACGCGGTATCCTGGGTGTGGGTGATCCTGATCGGGGTGATCGTTCTCAACGTCACGTTGCGTTACGCGTTCGGCCAGGGCCGCATCGAGTTCGAGGAACTGCAGTGGCATCTGTACGCGGTGGGATTTCTGGTCGGACTGTCCTATTGCATCCAGAACGACTCGCACATCCGCATCGATATTCTTCATGAGCGGTTCAAGCTCAAGACCAAGGCTTGGATCGAGTTTTTCGGCATTATAGTTTTTCTGATCCCTTACGTGGCGGTCGTGCTGGTCTATGCCCCGCCGTTCATTCAGTATTCGTTCATCACCGGCGAGGTTTCCACCGCGCCCGGCGGGCTTGGCTACCGCTGGGTGATCAAGTCGGCGATGCTCATCGCCTACATCCTGATCCTGATCGCCGCCCTGTCCCGTCTGAGCCGGGTGATCGCCTACCTGTTCATCAAGCCGCCGCTCATCCGCGGCGACAAGCGGGGCTGATACGCCATGGAGATCAACGAGATCCTGGCGATCCTGATGTTCGTGACGTTCATCGGCACGCTGTTCCTCGGCTTCCCGGTGGCCTGGACCCTCGGCGGCATCGCCATCGTGTTCGCCGCGATCTCGATGCTGTCCGACGCCTACCTGGACACCTGGATCGGGGTCGACTGGCCTTACGTTTCGCTGGTGATCGATGACCTGTGGAACACCATGCAGAACTGGGTGCTGGTGGCGCTGCCCATGTTCATCTTCATGGGGCTGATGCTCGACCGCTCCGGCATCGCCGAGCAGATGATGGAAAGCTTCAGCCAACTGTTCGGGCGGATGCGCGGCGGCCTCGCCATCACCGTGACGGTCATCGGCATTATGCTCGCCGCCTCGACCGGGATCATCGGCGCTTCGGTGGTGCTGCTGACCCTGTTGAGCCTGCCGATCATGCTGAAGAACGGATACAACAAGGGGCTTGCGGTCGGCACCATCTGCGCCTCCGGCACCCTCGGCATCCTGATCCCGCCCAGCATCATGCTGGTGATCATGGCCGACCGGCTGGCCATGTCGGTGGGTGACCTGTTTCTGGGCGCGGTATTTCCGGGGCTGCTGCTGGGCGGCCTCTACATGATCTACATCGTGACGGTGGCCGCCCTCTATCCCAGCCAGGCCCCGGCGCCGCCCCACGTGGCCAAGATGTCCCTGACCGTGCTGTGGGGCGTTCTGCGTGCGGCGCTGCCCCCGGCGTTCCTGATCCTGGCCGTGCTCGGCACCATCTTCTTCGGCGTGGCGACACCGACGGAAGCATCCGGCGTCGGCGCGTTCGGCGCGATCCTGCTCGCCTGGTGGAACAAACGCCTCAACCTCACGGTGTGGCGGGAGGTGGTGCGCCAGACCACCACGACCACCGCCTTCATCTTCGGCATTCTGGTGGGGGCCAGCGCCTTCGCCATCGTGCTGCGCGGGCTTGGCGGTGACGACCTGATCGCCGATGCACTGCTGGGCCTCGACCTCGGCCGGCACGGTACCATCATCGTGATCATGCTGATGGTCTTCCTGCTCGGCTTCGTGCTCGACTGGATCCAGATCGTGCTGATCCTGCTTATCCTGGTGGCGCCGGTGGTGAAGGCGCTCGGCTTCGATATCGTGTGGTTCACCATCCTGTTCGCGGTCTGCCTGCAGACCTCGTTCCTGACCCCGCCGGTGGGGCTGGCGCTGTTCTACCTCAAGGGCGTGGCGCCGCCCGAGGTGACGGTGCGCGATATCTACCGCGGCATCGTGCCGTTCGTCCTGATACAGCTCATCGGCCTGACCGTCGTCTACCTGTGGCCGGAACTGGTCACCTGGCTGCCGCAGCAGGCGTACGGCCGCTGACCCGCGCCGGCGGGGTCGGCGGGATCGTACCGTTCCGTCCGTCGGCCAAGGAGAATCCCATGGTGCTGCTTCGCCTGAGCCTCGTGCTGCTGGTCCTCCTGCTTGCACCGACGGGAACGGCAGCGGCCGAGGACGAGCCCTATCGCCTGGGCGTTGCCCTGGGCCTCACCGGCCCCGGCGCGCCGTACTCCCGCCAAGCGCTGGATGCGATCGAACTCGCCGTTGACGACATCAACGCCGAGGGCGGCATGCTCGGCCGCCACCGGATCGATATCCATCTCGCCAACACCCGCACCCGGCCGGATGTCGCCGAAGTGGTGGTGCGCCGGCTCATCGAGCAGGACGGCGTCCGTGCAGTGATCGGCACCTATTCCAGCGACACGGCGCTGGCGATCAAGCCGATCTGCCGGGACGCCGGGGTGCTGCATATCGCGCCGATCAGCAACTCCGAGGACATCACCCGGCTCGACCCCAGCCCCTACACCTTCTCGGTGGTGCCCAACACCTACATGATGGCGAAGGCGGTGGCGCTGGCCGTCACCGACCTGTCAGAGGAATACGGCTGGCGCCGCTACGTCACCATTGCCTCGGACTATTCATGGGGACGGTCCAACCAGGGGGTCCAGGTAGAGCAGATCACCCGCTTGGCGCCGCAGCTCGATTTGGTGGAGGAGCTCTGGCCGCCGCTCGGCTATGTCGGCTTCAACGCCCTGGTGGTCGCCGTCGCCAACCTGAGGCCCGACTTCGTGCTGGAATCCCTCGCCGGGGTCGACAACGCGCTGTGGCAACGGGCGGTGTGGGATTACCGGTTGGCCGACCAGGTGGCGGTCCCGGGCGGCCTGATCAGCGTGTCCGAACTCCTGTTCGAAGGCCGGTGGCTACGCCGCGGTACCTGGGCCCGCACCCGCGCACCCTTCTTTGCCCATCTCGACGAGCCGATGATGCAGGCCTTCGTCGAACGCCACCTGGAACGCTTCGGGCGGTATCCCACCGACTGGGCGGTCATGGCCTACGATGCCGTCCAGGTGCTGCGCCAGGGAATCGAAGCCGCCGGGAGCCTCGACAGCGACGTGGTCAAGGATGCGCTGACAGGGGCCACCGTCACCACCACCCGAGGGACGCTGACGTTCCGGGAGGTCGACAACCAGCTCGGCGTGCCGGCCTATGTCGGCCGGGTCGCCGACGATCCGGACTACGACTTCCCGATCTTTCACGACCTCAGGGTGTTTCCGGCGGAAGCGGTTTGGCGGCCGGAATCGGAGATCCTGGCCGCCCGGGAAGCGCGGCCGTAGCGGACGGCAACCACCTCGGCCATGATCGCGAGGGCGATCTCCGCTGCCTTGCGGCCACCCAGGTCGAGACCCACCGGGCCGTGGATGCGGGCGAGCTGGGAGCCGGGAAAGCCGCGGGCGGACAGCCGCTCGAGCCGCCTGGTGTGGGTGCGGCGGCTCCCGAGTGCCCCGATGTAGAACGCCTGGGACCGGAGGGCAGCTTCCAGGGCTGGGTCATCCAGCTTCGCATCGTGGCTCAGGGTCACCACCGCGGTTCGCGCATCCGGCCTGAGAGCGGTCAGCGCGTCATCAGGCCAGTCGTTGCGGATGTCGACGTCGGGAAAGCGGGTGGACGAGGCGAAGCCGGCACGTGGATCCACGACGGTCACGACGAAGCCGAGACCGGTCGCCAGCGGTGCCAGCGCCTGGGCGACGTGGACGGCGCCGACGACAATCAGGCGCATTGGCGGGTTGAACACGGTCGCGAACAGCGCCTGGCCTTCGCCATCGATCCGCCGGCTCTCATCGTCCTGAAGGGCTTGACAGGCGGCCGCCACCGCCGCCGGCGGCAAGGGGAGGGAACCTCCCGCCACCGATGTGGGCCCGACCAGGGCGTGCCGGGCATCGCCCAGGTCCGTCACCACGGCGATCGGCCGGGCGGTACAGATGGCGCCGAGCAGCTCGGCATCCGAAGCCGGCTCGACGAAGACCGTCAGCGAGCCGCCGCAGGCGAGCCCGACATGCCAAGCCTGTTCATCCCCGATGCTGAAATGCAGCAGCTCCGGGCGCCCGCTGGCCATGACCCGGAGGGCGGCGGTGATTACCTCGGCCTCGATGCAGCCGCCGGATACCGAGCCCGTGAAATTGCCGTCCGGGGTGACGGCGAGCAGGCTCCCCGGCGGCCGCGGCGACGCGCCCCAGGTTTCGACGACGGTGGCCAGGGCGACCCGCCGCCCTTCGCCGAGCCAAGCCAGCGCGTGGCGGATCGGCGCGTCATCGACGCCCAGCCCGGACGCCGGCGAAGTCACGGCTGCCCCTTGTCGGCGGCTACCGCTGCACCCAGGTGCCCTGGGGCGTCATTACGTAATGGCCGCTGGGGGCACCGGACACCAGTTTCTGGCCGGCGACGATGGCGACATCACGGACGCTGGCGCCGGTCCGCTGGGCGACCTCGGCATAGCGGGCCCGGCGTTCCGCATTGACCCGGGTGACCAAGTCACGCGCCCAGCCCGGCGCATCGGCCCGAACCAGGCCGAGGTAGCCGTCCGGGCGTTCGCCCACGTAGCCGGCGGCCTTGGCCTGATCCAGCGTCTGGGCCAGCGCCGGAACCGCAGCCAACCCAGCCACGGTCACGACGGCTGCCGCCGCGGCCAGTCGCGGCAGCAGGGAGAGGAGACGGCGTCTCGGGATCATTGTGCGAACAACTCCGGGTTCTCGTCGAACAGGGTTTCCAGCTCTCGGTCGACCTTGACCCGGACCTCATGCTCGATCCGGACGTTGAGGTCGATGACGATGGGGTCCTTCGGGGCCTCCAGCATCACCCGCGGCTGGCAGCCGCCGGACACGATGGCCATGCCAAGGACCGACACGACCGCGATCGACGCGGGGCCGATGGATCGGGTCAACGTGCCGCGGGCCGCAGGGCGGTAATGGTGTTGCCAAGCCATTCAAGGAACCTCACCCCAAAAAGCGCATTATAGATGGGCAGGGCGTCGCCGACAGCAAATCTCGCATCGCCAAGCTCCAGGACCGATGCCCCGGGCACCACCTCGATGTTGACGTTGAGGATGAACGGCTGTCCTTCCAGGAAATCGGGATTGCGCCCGGAAATGCGGAGCCGGCTTTGCCACGCCGCACCGGTGCGGCCGTCGAGACTGACGCTCAGTGTGTCGTAACGAAAATCTTCCAGGGCCCCCTTGAGCAGCCGGATGCGGGGATCGTCCGACGGCAGGGCGGGCGTGGGCGCCGCCGGGCGATAGCGCAAAAGGCCCGGCGCGTCGGTGGTCAGCGAGGCATCGGCGATGATCACGCCGTCCGCCGACAGACTCACGGGAATCGTCCCGCTGATGCGGCCCCGGGCGCTGGCGCCGGGGACGTCCGCCCGCTCCAGCACCTCCGCCAGGTCCAGCCCGTCGGCGAAGATGACGATGTCGTGGCGGGGCGACCGGGGATCGATAACCACGTTGTGCAGGCTGAGCCGGCCGCCCGAAATCTCGATCTCGGCGTGGTCCACGCGCAGTCGGCCGGCGGCATCGAAGCGGAAGCGAACGGCTCCATTGGTGGCCGGCATTCCCGGATCGATCAGGGCGACGGTGAGCCGTTGGCCGGGCGGCGTGCGGATCGGAACGAGACGATCCAAGCTGACGCTGCCGGCCAGTCCTTGGACTCGCACGCCGGCGACGATGAAGCCGAGGTCGCGGGCGGTCACCCGAAAGACCGTCGAGGGCGGGCCATCCTGCCAGCGGAGTGTGACGGTTCCACCCAGCTGACCGGTCACCTGAGCCAGGTCCGTTTCGGCGGCGAGCGCCGGAGCGATGTCGACAGGCTGCAGGGTGCGGGGCTGGAAGCGAATCGGCCTTACGCTCACCTCCACCCGCCCGGTATCGGCGGCAATGTCGGCGGTGCCGTCGATCCGGCCGCTGATTCGGCCGTCCAGCGCTGACAGGGTGCCGGACACGGCGATATCGGATTGCTGCCGGGAGAGGCCCGCCTCGAGCTGAAGCGGCGGGATCCAGCCGGCCAGGGACGGAACCGTCAGGCGACGAATCCGCACCTGGGCTGCTGAGGGATCGACCCCGGCACCCTCCATCTCGAGGCCGAGCAGTTCCAACGGCTCTCCGGTGAGGATGGCCCGGACGGAGGGTGCCGTCAGGCTGTAGACGGTCTGGGCGTCCGGCTGCTGCTGTACCACCAGAAGCGGCTGGGCTGCCGGGTCGATCTCGATCGCCAGCGGCTCGTCCCCGCGGAGCACAAGCCGAACCGTGCTCAAGGCCCGGATGCGGGTTGTGCCATCGGCGCGAGAGACGTGCAGGCGCCCGCTCAAGCCAAGCGCCGGCTCGGCGCTGCCTCGGTCTGCTCCTGTCGGGGCAGGCGCAGCCGCGGCCCCCGGCGGGAGCGGCACGGCGAACAGGAGCAAAGCCAGCAAGCCGGCGGCTGATAGGCAAAGGAAACGGCGAACGGCCACGGACAGCCCTCCGGTGGCGCGCACTCGCGCACAGTCCTGAGAGTACCGTTAACCGCGCGGTGAGACCACCGGCCTATGGTGCCGGTTCCGCACCATTCGCCGGTTCCGCCGCCGGAACGGATCGAGCCGATGCCTGCCGCCTGCAAAACCGCGTTCGAGGTTGCCTTCTGGTTCCTCGACGCCGCTTTGAACGACAACGAGTATCTCCAGCCGCAAAAGCTGCAGCGGCTGATGTTCTTCGCCCAGGCCTATTTCGGCGCACTGCATGGCGGGCGGAAGCTGATGCCGGCGGTGTTCGTTGCCGATGAGTTGGGGCCGCTGGAACCCAACGTTCACCTGGCGCTCTCCCGCGGGCGCCCGGACCTGCAGGTCGATGTGTGCCTGCCGGACGAGGCGCTGACCACCCTCAAGGGCATCTGGCGCCGGTTCGGACATCACTCGTCGGAGCGGCTGTCCTGCCTTGCCCGGGAGTCCCGCGCCTACCGGGAAGCCCGGGAGCATGGCTTGGGTAGCGAACTCGCGTTCGATGCCATGTGCCAAGGCGTCGCCGAGGCTGCGGCGCTGCCCAGTCCACAACGAATCGCCGGTGCCAGGGTCCTGTTCACCCAAGCCGGCAAGCCGGTGGTCGCCGAGCGGTGGATGCCGGGAAAGGGTGGGGCGAAGCGGTCAGCAGCGGGCGGGCCGCCTCAATCCGGCCGGCCGGCCGGGCGACCCGGTGTCGGCGGTCGGCCTAGTCGGCACTCAGATGGGGAGGCACCGTGAGCCCCTGCTCCCGGTAATAGCGCAACGCGCCGGGGTGCAGCGGAAACGGCAAGCCGGCCAGAGCGTGATCCAAGTTCATGTCGTTGGTTGACGGGTGGATTGCCTGCAGGAACCCCAGGTTCTCGTACATGGTCCGGGTGATCTCATAGACCGCGTCGGCATCGACGTCGTCGCGTACCGCAAGAAAGTTCGGCTGCGCGATCGTCCGGATCTCGGCCGCCTGGCCCGGATAGGTGCCGGCCGGGATGACATGGCGACTCCACAGTTCGGCTCCCGCCCTGGCGTTGACCTGCGCCAACTCGGCATCGGTGACATCGAGCACGCGGATGCGGTCACCGAGAGCTGCCGCGGCCCGGGTCACCGGAGGGGAGGGGACGCCCGTCGGCGTGTTCATGCCCACGATGGTGCCGTCCAGCAGCGCATCGACACTGGCGCCATAGTCCAGATGGACCAGTTCCAGGACCGCGTCGGGATCCATGCCAAGGCCGGCGAGGATGGTCCGGCCCGACCCCGCGGCGCCGGAATCGTGCGCGCCGATGGCGAACCGCCGCCCCGCCATCCCGGCCATGTCGGAGATGGTGCCGTCGGCCACGTATTCCGACAGCACCGTGAAGTGTTCGACGTTGCGCCAGAGTGCGGAGACGGAGCGAAGATCGGTCGCCGGCTCCTGGTCGGCCAATGCTCCGGTTCCCGACCAGGCCCAGGCCCCGAACAGGCCTTGAATGATGGCGAACTGGGCTTGGTTTTCCCGGAGAAGCCGGACGTTTTCTCCCGACCCGGCGGAGGTTACGGCGGTGAGGGAGATGTTGCGCTCGGGCTGCAGCTTGACCTTGGTGAGGGTGGCGAGTGCCACGCCCACCGGGTAGTAGGTCCCGCCGGTGGTGGCGGTGGCCAGGATATAGGCCTGCTCCTCGTCGGACCGAGCTGTGCCGGCAATGGCAAATACGGCGACGGTGATCGAGACAAGATAAAACAGAACGCGCCGGCAAAGGGATCGCGCCGGGACGCGGATGATCATGAACGGACTCTCCTCGCCACGTTATGATTGTTGTTTCAGGGGCCCGGTGGGCCCGCCGCCGCCGGAGCCGGTCCGCATTGGCCAAGCGACGGTTGGGAAGACCGTGGTGTCCAGTCTGTCAGATCGTATCTCCCGCCCTGAATGCCAGTGCTTTCTCGCGCCAATTCCGGCTATCCCATCGCGTGCGAGCCGGCGGGCAAGGCAGCACCACCCCCGGTCGGGGACACGCCGATCGGGAGATGGCGGCGATCACGGCGGGGGGGCGGGCAGGAGAGTCCTCACCAGCCGCACGGTGATGCGGCGGTGGTCGCGGGCAGCGGCGGCATCGATCTCGCTGACCACGGTGCGGGCCGCTTCGAAAGTGCGCTCCAGGCGCGGGATCAGGTAGCTGATCACGCTTTCATCCACCCGGAGCCCACGGTCGGCGAACAGCTTGACCAGGAGCCCGCGCAGCAGCCCGTCGTCGGGCGGGCCGATGGGGACAGCCATGGACGCGGCCAGGCGGGAGTGCAGGTCGGGCAGTGCCACCGGCCATTGCGCCGGCGGAGCCTGGCCGGTCAACAGGAGGTGCCGGCCGGCCTCGTGGATGGCGTTGCAGGCGTGGAGGAGCGGCTCCTCGGTCGCCGGCGAGAGCCGGCTGTCGGCGTCGTCGAGCACCAGCGCCGGCACGGAGTCGAGTGCGCGCGTCCATTCCGGATCGCCGACGTTGGTCAGACTCAGGTTGCGAGCCCCGGTGCAGGCCTGGAAAACACGAAGGAGATGGGTCTTGCCGCAGCCGGGCGGGCCATGGATCACCAGGATGGGCGCCGGCCAGTCCGGCCAACTCCGGATCCAGGAGGCGGCCTCCCGGTTCGGACCGGCGACAAGGAAATCCTCGGCGCCCAGCGCGGGTGGCTGCAACAGGTCCAAAAGCAACTGGTTGCCGGCGCTCACGGTTCCGGAACCTTTGTCGGAGATCGCCCGGAGTCGCCGGCTGAGGCGCCGGCCGGGCCGTAAAGGCCGCTCGCACGATAGCGCCGGATGGCATGCCGGGCCAGCACCCCGATCACCGCTGCCGCGGGGATGGCCAGCAGCACCCCGGTGAATCCCAGCAGCGAGCCGCCGGCAATCAGCGCGAACAGAACCCACGCAGGGTGCAGGCCGACGCGGTCACCCAGCAGCTTCGGATACAGGACGTAATCCTGGACCACTTGGCCGACCAGGAACACCGCGGCCACGCCCAGCACCGGAAGCCAGTCGGAGAACTGTGCGATCGCAATGCCCATGGCCGCGCCTATACCGACCGCCGTGCCGACGTAGGGAATGAACGAGATCAGGCCGGCGCCGATACCCACCACCAGCCCGAAATCCAGCCCCAGGATGGACAGCATGGTGCCGTACCAGGCGGCCAGCATCAGGCACATCAGGCTCATGCCGCGGAGGTAGGCGGCAAGCCGGTGGTCGATCTCCTGGGCCTGGATGCGCACCTCGCCGACGATGCGCGGGGGGACCAGGGAATCGATGTAGGCGATGATCCGGTCCCAGTCGCGCAGCAGGAAGAAGGCGATCAGCGGCATGATCACCAGTACGGAGAGGAGCTGGAAAAGCACCAGACCGCTGGTGAGAATGCCGGCAATGACCCGGCCGAGCCAAGCCACCACCTCGCCCGATTGCTCCTGGATGACGTCCTGCAGGCGGGCGAGATCCTGGTCGCCGAGCCGCTCGCGAATGGTTGCCACGAGGGGGCGGGCAAACTCCGTGAGCTGGTCGAAGTAGCGGGGCGCGCGGGACAGCAACCCGGTGAGCTGACCCAGCAGCAGCGGCCCCAGGATCACCGCCACGGCAATCAGGAAGATTACCACGGTGATCACGATCACCGCGGCGGCGGCGCTCCGCGGCAGGCCCAGCCGCTCGAGCCGGTCGGCGACAGGATCGAACAGGTAGGCGATGGCCATCCCAGCCAGAAACGGCCAGATGGCGCCCCGCAGCAGATACAGGAGCGCGGCGGCGATGACCGCGATCAGGATCCAGGGGAGCAGCGATCGGCGATTGGCGGACACGGTCGGCCAGGTACCAGGGTTGTGACGGACCGGGGTTCAGCGGGAGGGGGCGTCCGGCGATGCGGTTCGAACCGTCCAGCCGGCGCCGTCCGGGTCGTCATAGAGGTCGATGTCCCACTGCTGCAGGCTGGTTCTCAACTGCTCGATGTCACCAGAATAGCGAAGGTTGGCGCGAACTTCCTGACGAGTCAGGACCACCACCTCCAGGTCCTGGACCGCCGGCGCCCCGGACAAGCGCTGGCGCACATTGACCCAGTCGCGGAGATCCTGCACCGGAATGCGCACCGCCAGCACCGCTGCCGGACCTGCCGCCGCCGCCATGCGGTCGGGCTGCACCCACCAGGTCCGCAGGTCTTCCAGGACTGCCGCAGCGGCGCGGCCGAACAGGGCGTCCACAGCCTCCCCCGCGTCGCGCCGAAGCGACTTGGTGGTGCGGAAGTCGGGTCCCCGGGCGCCGAACCGGGTGGCGCTCACGGTGAGCTCATCGCCTTCCCCCGGCGGGTGGCCCTCCGTGGCCGCCTCGACCACCAGCGCGGCCGCAGCACCATAGCGTGCCGCCAGGGTGGTGAGGCGGGCGAGGTCGCCGGCGACTGCCTCTTCGGCCGCAAGGGTCGCAACATCACCGAGATCGCCAAGAGGCACCATGATGGGTACCACTCCTCCCGTCGCCTGCTGCACGTCCCAGGCCCGCCGCCACGGATTCGGCTCATCCCACAGCGTCATCGTCTCGCCGGCGCGATAGACCGGCACCACCACAACGGGATCTGCGGGTGCCGCTACCGGCAGGTCGTGTTGACCCAACAGCCGCCGCAATCCCGCCGCATCGAAGCGGAACTCGAACGTTCCCAGGTAGCGGACCGCCGATGATCGTTCCTGCAGGATCGAGAAATCCTGAACCAGCGAGGCGATACGGTCGTCGGAGACGTCGGGGACCGACGCGCCCGGCGATAATTCCCCGACGGCCTGACGGAATGCCTGGCGATGCGCCTGGACGATGGCGGAGTCCCGGGCGGTGGCAGCCGATTCGGCGGTGACGTCGACAGCGATCCCCGTCACCGTGATGGTGTCGGCGCCGGCAGGCAAGGCAAGCGGAAGTGTCGTCAACATCAGCGCGACCAGCACCAGGAGGGGCGCGAGGCGGAACGCTCGCAGCGTCTCGCTCATTGCATGCGGTCTCCGATCCAGTATGTTCGCGCCGGCGCGCGACCGGCGCCAGTCTATCACGATGGCCAAGGGGAGGAAGCCATTAGCGGGGAGACCTATCGACGCGCCGGGGTCGACATCGATGCCGGGCTGGCGCTGGTGGAGGCGATCAAGCCGCTGGCGCGGTCCACCCATCGCCCCGGCGTCGCCTCCGCCATCGGTGGATTCGGCGCCCTGTTCGACCCGGCCGCTTGCGGTTATCGCGAACCCATCCTGGTGGCCACCACCGACGGCGTCGGCACCAAGCTGAAGCTTGCCCAGGCGCGGGACCGTCACGACACCATCGGCATCGACCTTGTCGCCATGTGCGTGAACGACCTGGTGGTGCAGGGGGCCGAGCCCTTGTTCTTCCTCGACTATTTCGCCACCGGACAACTCGACGTGGGGCGCGCCGCCCTGGTCGTCGCCGGCATGGCGGAAGGCTGCCGGCTGGCCGGCTGCGCTCTCATCGGCGGCGAAACGGCGGAAATGCCGGGCATGTACGGGGAAGGCGAGTATGACCTCGCCGGGTTCGCCGTCGGCGCGGTCGAGCGCGATGCGGTGCTGACAGGGGTCACGACGGCGGCAGGGGACATGATCCTCGGTCTCGCCTCCAGTGGCCTGCACGCCAACGGCTTCTCGCTGGTGCGCCGGATCCTCACGCGGATCGGCGCCGATCTGGAGGCGCCGGCGCCGTTCGATCCATCGAGCAGGCTCGGCGACAGCCTGCTGGAGCCGACGCGGATCTATGTCAGAAGCTGCCTGGATGCGATCCGGGCGGGCGGGGTCAAGGCGCTGGCCCACATCACCGGCGGCGGATTGATCGACAACCTGCCTCGGGTCTTGCCGGCAGGGCTCGCAGCAGTGATCGATACCACCGCGTGGCCGCTGCCGCCGGTGTTCCGGTGGCTGGCCGAGGCCGGCAGTGTTGCCGATCCGGAACTCGCCCGCACCTTCAATTGCGGGCTCGGCATGCTGGCGGTGGTGTCTCCGGATCGGGCCGAGAGTGTTAAATCGGTGCTGGAGGCGGCGGGGGAACGGGTGTTCGCGGTCGGCCACATCGTCCGGCGCGGGGATGGCGGTGCGGGTGTCACCCTGGACGGGACGGAACGGGCATGGCGAAGCTGAAGCTCGGCGTGCTGATCTCGGGGCGGGGGAGCAATCTCAAGGCGCTGATCGACGCTTGCAAGGGTGACGACTTCCCGGCGGAGATCGTGCTGGTGATTGCCAACCTGCCGGGGGCAGGGGGCCTTGGGTACGCGGAGGAAGCGGGGATACCGGTGCAGGTAATCCACCATCGCGATTTCCCCGACCGGGAGCGCTTCGAGGACGAACTGCACCAGTCGCTGAAGCGGGCCGGGGTGGAACTGGTGTGCCTCGCCGGGTTCATGCGCCTGCTGACCGAGAACTTTGTGAACCGCTGGTGGGACCGGCTGATCAATATCCACCCGTCTCTGTTGCCGGCGTTTCGCGGCTTGCACACCCATGAACGGGTACTGGAGTACGGCGCCCGGTTCACCGGGTGCACGGTCCACTTCGTCCGTCCGGCGATGGATGACGGCCCGATCATTGCCCAGGCGGTGGTGCCGGTGGCGCTTGACGACGATGCCGAATCCCTGGCTGAGCGGGTGCTCCGGGAGGAGCACACCATCTACGCGCTGGCCGTGCGCATGATCGCCGAGTCCCGGGTGCGGGTGGTGCAGGATCGGGTGGTGGCGCAAGGGGCGAGTGCACCGAGGGGCGCCCTGATCAGCCCGATCCTGCATCGCCACGGACCCAGGGGCAGCCGGAACCCTCACGACGCGAAGGCGCGCTGAGCAGCGACAGCGCCCGTCGGCCGGTGCCGCTGCCGTGGGTCTGCGCGGGTTCAGCCGGCCAGTTCGATCTCGCTGAAGAAGAACCGGATTTCCTTGTCGGCATTCTCCGGCGAGTCGGAGCCGTGGACCGAGTTCTCCTGGACGTTCTGGCCGAAGGCCTTGCGAATGGTGCCCTCATCGGCGCTGGCCGGGTTGGTCGCGCCCATTATCTTGCGGTTGCGCTGAACCGCATCCTCGCCTTCCAGCACCTGGACGACCACCGGACCGGAGATCATGTACTCGCAGAGTTCATCATAGAAGGCGCGCTCACGGTGAACGTCGTAGAACGCCTGCGCCTGCGCCTTGGTCAGGCGGAGACGCTTCTGGGCGACGATGCGGAGGCCGCCCTCCTCCAGCAGGGCGTTGATCTTGCCGGTGATGTTGCGTGCGGTGGCGTCGGGCTTGATGATGGACAAGGTTCTGGCGACAGCCATGGTCGACGTTCTCCCCTTTTCATGGTCAGGCTGGGCGTGTCATCCCCGGGGCAATCGTTCCGATGTGAACTACCCGGTCATGCCGCCACCCCACGTGGCGGCTCCCCCGGATGACCCGGCGGGCGCCTTATAGACCTTAGCCCGCGCACCTGGCAAGAACGGGGCAATGGCGGGGCAAGACAGGCAGGCCGGGATAGCGGAGGTGATGCACACCAAGAAGGGGGCCGGCGTCGCCACCGGCCCCGAGTTGATGTTCTTGAGGGAAGGGAGAACTCCGGATGGCAAGCCATCCAGTCACGAGCATAGGGATCGACTTCATGGTCGTCTGTAACGGGCGTCACACCCGGCACCATTCCGGGATGCTTGTGGCGGCGGCCTCCGGGCCGGGCGGCAAGCGGCCATGACGACGGCACCGGCGGGAGGGGCCGCCGGGGTCCGGCCCAAAGGCGACGCGGTGATCGACGATGCCGGGGTGGCGCATCAGCCAGTGACCGGGGAGCCCAGGATCGTCTCCCTGGTGCCGAGCATCACCGAACTGCTGTTCGACCTGGGGTTGGGGCCGGCGGTGGTGGGGCGAACCGCCTTCTGCGTGCATCCCGCGCCGATGGTGCGGTCGGCCAAGAGCATCGGCGGCACCAAGCAGGTGAACATGGCCAAGCTGGCGGCGCTGGCCCCGACCCATGCCATCGTCAACGTGGATGAAAACCCCCGGGGGCTGGCGGAGGAACTCGCAGCCCGGGGCATCACCGTCGTGGTAACCCATCCCATCGAGGTTGCCGACAATCTCCGGCTCTATCGGCTGATGGGGGCCATGTTCCGGCGGGAGGCGCAGGCGGCGGCTCTGTCGCGTCGGTTCGAGGCCGCCTATGACGAGCTGATGCGGCGGCGTCCGGCGGGCCACCGGGAGCGGGTCCTGTACCTGATCTGGCGGGATCCGTGGATGACCGTCTCCCGCGAGACCTACATCGCGCGGATGCTCGCCTTGATCGGCTGGGATACCGTGGCGGATGCGGCGGCGGACCGCTATCCGCGGATCGAGGTCGACGAGGCCTGTCTCCGGCGATGCGATCGGGTGCTGTTCGCCAGTGAACCGTTTCCGTTCAAGGAGTGCCACTTGGCGGCGTTCCGGGAGGCCTTCCCCGGACACGCCGACAAGGCCCGGTTGATCGACGGGGAACGGATCTCCTGGTACGGCAGCCGGGCGGTCGCCGGCCTCCACTATCTTTCGGAACTCGCGGGCACTGGGAAGTGACCTCTCTACTGTCCTGGCGTTTGCGTCAGCCGGCGTCATGGGATAAAGACAATTACTGCCTGCTTTAAGGGGGGACCTTGAGGCGATCGCAACGGCAGGGGAGGTGACAGCGCCTCCTTGATGAAGGGAGGAAGCGATGCAGGTCGAGCGCTATCTGGGCAAGTATGGCGGGCCGGTGTTCACCGTCAGTCCCGACACCAGTGTGGCCGAGTGTGCCCGCCGGTTCGGCCACCTGACCGGCGGCAAGCGTTATTCCGTGGCCGTCGTGGTCGATGCCGATCAGCGGGTGGCGGGGATCGTGTCCCTCGGCGACATCGTTTACGCGGTCGGCCAGCACGAGGGCGGCGCCGCCGCGATCAAGGTTTCCGACATCATGACCCGCGACGTTCTGATCTGCGGCGTGGATTCCTTGCTCGAGGAGGTTCTGCGCCAGATGGCGGAGCGGGGCGTGCGGCATGCGCCGGTGGTCCAGGACGGCAAGCTCGCCGGGTTGGTGGCGCGGCGCGAGGCGCTGGAGTTTCTCTACCAGTGGGCGCAGCTCGATGTCGACAATCTGACCGGTTGGCTGTTCAGCTCCCACGCCCGCTACTGAACCAGGTCGGTCACCGCCGCCCGCGGCAGCACCGAACTCTCCCACAGCGTCGCCTCGGCACCCCAGGCGACGGCGCACTCGAGAGCGGCAGCCATCTCGGCACCGTCAGCCAGCGCGTGGACGAGACCGGCAGCGAACGAATCACCGGCGCCGGTGGTGTCCACCGGCGTCACCTTGCGGGCCGGTACCTCCAGCACTGCGTCACGTCCGTGGGCGACGGCGCCGCGGGCCCCGCGGGTGACCACCATCCACTGGAGATGGTCGCCGGCGATCCGCCGGCCGGCGGCGAAGGGGTCCTCCAGGATCTCCGGGCCGACATCGGAGGCGGAGGTGATCAGGACGTGGGCCGGGCGAGCCCCATCCTCGGAAGGCGGCACGTGGGCGATCACCCGGGCGCTCCGCGCCTGTCGTTCCAGCAATGAGGCGAGGTCGAGGCGGCGGCTCCGCACATACACCCAGTCGGCGTGCCAGCCGAGCAGCCGGTCTGGCGGCTGTTCCTCGTGGGTCCGCTGCAGGTTGACGATGGTGCGCTCGCCGAATCCGTCCAGCAGGATCAGCGAGCGGGTGGATGGCTGGTCCAGGCGGGCGATGTGGGCGGTGATGACCCCGGTGGCCGCCAGCTCCGCCAGCAGCGCGTCGCCGATGTCATCCCGGCCGATGGAGCCGAACACCGCCACCTCGTGCCCGGCGTAGGCGAGCGGTACCGCGGTGCAGGCAGCACCGCCGCCGAGGCGGGCGCCGGACTGCTTGCCGGTGAGATGCGTCCCCTCGCGCAGCGGCTCGTCCAGCTTGATGACCTCGTCGCTTGCGACCGACCCCACCACCGCGATTCGGGCCATACGCTCCTCTCCCCCCGATCAAGGGTGCCGACCCTACCCCCTGCGACGGCAAACCGCCAAGCCAAAGGACCGCAATCCGGGCATCCGCCGGCCCGGCGTGGGCAGCGGCCGGCCGCGTTGGCGTGGTCGGACGGCTTCGCTATCGTCGTGCCGGCATGCATGCCGCCCCGCCTTTTTCTGCCCGGTTGTCGCTGTTCTACGCCGCCTATTTCGTGGTGGTGGGGATCCTGCTGCCGTTCTGGCCGGTCTGGCTGGATGCCCGGGGACTGACGACCCAGCAGATCGCTGTCGTCCTGGCCGTCGGTGTGATCGCCAAGATCGTGGGCAACCCGGTGGCGGCCGGCATTGCCGACCGCGCCGGTGAGCGGCGCCGGCCGATGCTGGCGTTCGCCCTGATTGCCACTGGCGCCTTCGCCCTGTTCGCGCCGGCATCGGGATTCGTCGCCATCGTTTTGGTGACGTTCCTGTTCTTCACCGTGTGGCCGCCGGTGATGGCGCTGGGGGAGAGCCTGACCATGCTGGCGGTGCGGGCGGGCAACCTGGATTACGGCCGGATCCGGTTGTGGGGCTCGTGGACCTTTATTGCCGCCGCCATCGGCACCGGCCTGGCGCTGGAAGGGCGGTCGCCGGAGATCGTGTTCCTCCTGGCCCTGGCCGCGGTCGGCGCTACCGCCGCGGTGACGGCGCTGCTGCCGGACGCGCGGCCGGAGGTGCCGGCGCCCAAGGGCGGGTTGCTGCTGCTGCAGGTGTTGATGCTGCCCCGTTTCGCGCTGTTCCTCGCCGCGGCTGCGGCGATCCAGGGCAGCCACGCGGTGTACTACGCGTTCGGTACTCTCCACTGGCGGGCGGCCGGATACTCGGACGCGGTGATCGGCGCGCTGTGGGCGGAAGGGGTCATTGCCGAGATTCTCCTGTTCGCCGCGGGGGAGCGCCTGATCCGCCGCTTCGGGCCGGCGCGGCTGCTGGTGGCGGCGGGGCTCGCAGGAGTGGTGCGCTGGACCGTGACCGGCCTCACAGATGCCCTGCCGGCCCTCGTGCTGATGCAGGCGCTGCACGCCTTCACCTTCGGCGCGGTGCATCTGGCGGCCATCCACTTCATCACCCGGACGGTATCGCCGGGCCTGTCGGCGACGGCACAGGGGCTCTATGCCGCCGTGGTGATGGGGCTTGCGCTGGGCCTGATGATGGCCGTCTCGGGGCCGCTCTACGCCTCTTTCGGCGGCGTCGCGTTCCTGGCAATGGCCGTTGCGGCGGGGTCTGCGGCGCTCCTGGCCTGGCCTCTGGCGCGGCGGGATCGGGCTTGAGCGGCGAGCGGAACACCGTCGTGGGGCGTGGCAGAAGTCCTCTACCAAGCGTTAACGGTTTCCCAAAAGGGTAAGGATGGCGTCACGTGAACGTAGCCTAAATGGGCTACTCCTGCGCCCGCCGGACCCAACCCAATCGCGCACATGGTACCCGAGTGGGTCGGCATCGGATCGGACCAAAGGGCCGCTCTGCATGGGGATGCAGACCGGTCTGTCCGCTCCGAGTTCCATGAACTCATGGGCAGGAGGAACATCAATGCACGTCAAGACCATCGCCTCGGCGCTGGTGCTGAGCGGGTTCGTCTCCGGTTCGCTGGTGATGCCCGCTCCCGCCAACGCCCATGATCATCTGCCGCCGATCGCCAAGAACGTCATCCTGATGGTGACCGACGGGGCGAGCTGGGGCACCTGGGACATGGCCAGCTACTGGGAGTATGGCGAGCTGGGGCAGCAGCCCTATGACTCGTTCCCGGTCAAGCTGGGCATGACCACCTATCCGCTCAACAATTCTAACACGCCGACCGGGACCGGCATCCCGCAGATCAGCTACGAGTGGTCCAAGGCCTGGGACATCACCCCGGTCGATACCGTCGATTACCGGGGAAATCCCAACTACTTCGCCGGCTACGAGTACATCAAGGTTGATTGGACCGACTCCGCCGCCGCTGGCACGGCCCTCGCCACCGGCCATAAGTCGTACAACAGCGCCATCAACTTCGATGACTTCGGCAACCCCCTACGCACGATTGTCCACCACGCCAAGGAACTCGGCCGTTCCACCGGCTCCATCTCCAGCGTGCCGTTCAGCCATGCCACTCCGGCGGCGCTGGGCGGCGCCCAGAACCTGCGGCGCAATGCCTATCACGAGATCACCAACCAGATGCTGAGCGAGGGCCACCTCGACGTCCTGATGGGCGGCGGGCACCCCTGGTACAACGACAACGGTGAACTGCGGGGTGCCCCCAACTATTTCTGGATTTCCGAGGCGGACTGGACCGCCGTCGAGTCGGGTGCAACCGACTGGACCCTGGTCACCAGCAAGGAAGACTTCGAGAAGATCGCTTCCAGTGTGGACGTGCCGACCGGCCGGGTGTTCGGTGTCCCGGAGGTGGCTGCCACCCTGCAGTACAACCGGTCGCGGGATCCGGCCGTGCTCGGAGCTGATCCCAGCGTGCCGAGCGGCGTCGCTTACCTCGACACGGTGCCGACCCTGGCCACCATGACCCGGGCGGCGCTTAACATCCTCGGACAGAACCCTGACGGTATGTACCTCCACATCGAGGGTGGTGCGGTCGACTGGGCGGCCCACGCCAACGACACGGCCCGCATTATCGAAGAGCAGGTGGACTTCAACCACTCGGTCAAGGCGGTGGTCGATTGGGTGGAGATGTACAGCAACTGGGACGAGACCCTGCTGCTGGTCGTCACCGACCATGGCAATGCCATCCCCATGGGCCCGAACTCGGACACCATCCCGTTCGAGCCGGTGGAGAACCGGGGCCAGGGTGAGCTGCCGGGTGTCAAGTGGCACTCCGGGACTCACACCAACGAGAACACCCTGATGTTCGCCAAGGGTGCGGGCTCGTACCTGCTGTACAATCACATCGTAGGCTGGGATCCGGGCCTCCGGTTCATCCTTGACTTCAACGATGGCCGTTACATCGACAACACCGCGATCTACTTCGTGATGGAGCGGGCGCTCGAGCCGGTGCCGCTGCCGGCCAGCGTGATCTTCCTCGGCTCCGGGCTGGTGGCTCTGTTCGCCGTCGCCCGTCGCCGCATGACTAAGCTCGCCGCCTGACATCAGGACAGCGACGGGGCTGTCTCCGGATAGCCTCTCACCCTTGGATGTCACCTTCCGGCGCCCGGGTGCTGACGTGCCCGGGCGCTTTGCGTGACAGGTTCCGGGTGTACCACGGCCCATGATGGCCCGCCCCTGACCCCGCAGGATTGCACGCACACGCTTGAGCCGTTACCGTCCCGGCTCCAGTCATTCCACTATCTCAGGCCCAAAACCGCACAGCCGGTTCGGGCAAGGGCGTGCGAACCCATTGTATCCGGAACGGATCATCTGCCTCACCGCCGAGACGGTGGAAACGCTGTACCTCCTCGGGGCACAGGATCGCATCGCCGGAGTCACCGGCTACGCCGTGAGGCCGCCCGAGGTGCGGCACGAGAAACCGAAGGTGGGTGCCTTCACCTCCGCCCGGGTCGACAGTATTCGGGCGCTGGAGCCGGACCTCGTGCTCACGTTTTCCGACCTGCAGGCCGACTTGGCGGCCACCCTGATCCGCCACGGGATCGAGGTCCATGCCTTCAACCAGCACACCGTGGCCGGCATCCTCAGGATGATCATGACGCTCGGCAGCCTGGTGGGCGCGGGCGACCGGGCAGCCGCGCTGGTGCGCGAACTGGAAGCCGGCCTGGCGGCGGCGCGGCAGCGTGCCGCCGATCGGGCCCGGCGGCCGCGGGTGTTTTTCGAGGAATGGGACGAGCCGCTGATCTCCGCCACCGCCTGGGTCTCCGAGTTGATCGAACTCGCCGGCGGCGTCGATGTGTTTGCCGATCGCGCCCATCGGCCGGCGGCCAAGGACCGGATCGTGGCGTGGCGGGACGTGATGGAGGCCCAGCCGGACATCATCATCGGCTCCTGGTGCGGCAAGCGCTTCGTGCCGGCGCGGGTGCGGGCACGGCCCGATGCGGCGGCGGCGCCGGCGGTGCGGGACGGCGCGCTGCACGAGGTCAAGTCGGCGGTGATCCTGCAGCCCGGGCCGGGAGCCTTGACCGAAGGGCTGGCGGCCCTGGAAGCGATCATCGGCGGCCGGGTGGAGGGGGCCTGACGCGGGGCCGAAAGCGGCGCAGGGGACGACGACAGCCATGTGATTATCCCGGCCCTCGCCTCTTGCTGTCATGGCCGTGCTCGTCACGGCCATCTACGGAATGCGGCGGCACGGTCCCCTCCGCCCTTGACAGGGAGCCGAAGCGTGGATGCCCGGGCCGAGCCCGGGCAAGGCAGGAACGGGACGGGGGTGGCCGGGCCCCTGCCTCTCCCGCTCCGCGGGTGAGGGGATACTGTGCCGCCGCTCACGTGTCTTGCCCGGGCTCGTTCCGGGCATCCACGCCTTTCCCGTCCCCGGCACGGGCGGAGGGGCCGGGCCAGGGTTGTTCGTGGCTGGCCGGATCAAGTCCGGCCAAGTCTGGGGAAGTGGAATCCCCGTCACGAACCCTCACCCTCCCATCCGGCCTGCCGGCCGGACGGGCCCCTCCCTCTCCCGCTGAAGCGGGCGAGGGGCTTAAGAACGCTCACCCTCCCGTCGCGCCAGCGGCGCTCCGGGCCCCTCCCTCTCCCGCTCCACGGGTGAGGGGCTTACTGACCGGGGGTGTTGTCCGGTGAATTGCTGTTGACGCGCTGCACACAATCGGCAAGGCTAACCATCGGTGATGGTTCCCTTGAACGGGACCCAAGAGGGAACACGGTGCGGTGCCCACTCGGCACGTATTCCGTGGCTGCCCCCGCAACTGTAAGCGGCGAGCCCGTGCCCACGCAAAGCCACTGGGAAACCGGGAAGGCAGGGCGCATCAGGCAACGACCCGCGAGCCAGGAGACCTGCCATCGCCAGCGTCACCCTGCTTGTGACCGGGGTGTGTCATGAGCGCGGCTCTCCGAAGCGGTGACGCCTGAAGAACGGCAGTGCTGCTGGAGGATGCGCGTGGGGCGAGACGACCAATAATCAGCAAGCGGAACCGCAGGATCGGCCGAATGGCCGATGCTCGGACGTGTGCTGCCAAGGCCCTTCCCCAAGACCAAAGCCAGCAGGACGGCAGAAACCAATGCCGCGTGCCTTGGCACGTGCCGTGGCCGCGGCGCCAACGCTTTGCGAGGGGTAAGGGGACCATGACACAGAACGACTCAGGACCAAACGACAACCATGCCGGTGACGGGTCGCGGCGCCGGCCGCGGCCGGCGTCCGTCAGCACGATCCTGGCGGCGGTGCCGCTGGCGGCCACGCTGACCACGCTGACAGCCCTGGGTGCGGTGGCGCAAGAGGGCGTGACCACCTTGCCACCAACGGTGGTGACGGCCAGCCGCGTGCCCCAGGACCCGGCCACGGTGGGCAGTGCGGTCACCGTGATCACCCGCCAGGAGTTGGAACAGAAGCAGACCCGGTTCGTTTCCGACGTGCTGAGGGACGTGCCGGGACTGGCGGTCAGTCGCACCGGCACCTTCGGTGCCGAGACCGCGGTGCGTATCCGCGGCGCCGAGGCCAATCATACCCTCGTGCTGATCGATGGGATCAAGGCCAACGACCCTGCTGCCGGCAATACCTTTCGGTTCGAGACCTTGCTGGCCGACGACATCGAACGCATTGAGATCGTCCGCGGCCCGCAAGCGACCCTGTTCGGGAGCAATGCCATCGGCGGGGTGATCAATATCATCACCCGGCGGGGCGCCGGCCCGCTCCGGGTCGACGGCCGCGCTGAGGGTGGCTCGTTCGCCACGTTCGACGGATCGGCCGCGGTGAGCGGTGGCGACGATCGGGTGAACGCCCGCCTGTCGGTCGCCGGACTCCGCACCGACGGGATCAACATTTCCCCCGAGGGCTCGGAGAAGGACGGTACGTCGAACGTTACAGTGGACAGCAAGATAGGCCTGACTCCGGCCGACTTCTTCGAGATCGATGGTGTGTTTCGTTATACCCGCACTTGGCTGGAGTTCGACGACTTCTCGGGAACCAGAGACCTGCCCGGCATCGGGACGGTGTTTGTGCCGGAAGACGCTGACAATCAATCCAAAAGGCACCTGTTTTATGGGCGTGGGCAGGCGAAGCTGATTCTGCTCGATGGGATGTGGGAAAACACCGCCGGGTTTTCTTACGTCCGAAGCGAGAGCGAAAATTTCAGCGATGGAACGCTCATTTCCGACTTCAATACGGACAAACGCATCTTCGACTATCAGGCTAATGTGAATTTTACGACGGACGTAGTGGTGCCGGCGACGCATGGTCTGTCCGCCATCGTCGAACACGAGGTGCAGGACGGGGACCGGTTCGGGTTCGGCCCCAGAGTGAGCTTCGATGCCATCACCAATGTCGGCTTCGCCGGCGAGTACCGGCTGGGCCTGTGGGACAGACTGTTCCTGACCGGCGGCGCGCGGTTCGATCGCAACGACCGGTTCGAGAACTTCACCTCCCCGCGGGTGACCGGCGCCTACGTGCATCGGGAGACCGGTACGCGTATTCGCGCCAGTTGGGGCGAGGGGGTCCAGAACCCGACCCTGACGGAACTGTTCGGCTTCTTCGGCACCTTTGTCGGCAATCCGGACCTGCGACCGGAAAGCTCCGAGGGTTGGGATGTGGGCATCGAGCAGTCGCTGCTGTCCGATCGGGTCACGGTGGATGTTGCCTATTTCCAGAACCGCATCACCGACTTCATTTCCTCAGAGTTCGTTCCGGCACTGGGGGTTTCACAGCCGATCAACGTGCCGGGCACCTCCCGGGCCCGCGGCGTCGAGGTGGCGCTGGGGGCGGAACTGTGGCCGGGTCTGACCTTCCGCGGCGCCTACACCTTCACCGAAACGCGTGGTCCCGACGGGTTCCAGTTGCCCCGCCGGCCCAAGCACCTGGGCAGTGCCACCGTCAATTATGCGTTTCTGCCCGATGAGGCCGGTCGTAACCGCGCCAACGTCAACTTGGATATCCGCCATAGCGGCCGGCAGCGGGACACCGCGTTCCTGGTGCCGTTCTTCCAGCGGGAGCGCGTCTGGCTGGATTCCTTCACCCTGGTCAACCTGGCGGCGCGCTACGAGGTGCTGCCCGGTCTGGCGGTGGTCGGGCGGATCGAGAACCTGCTCAACCAGGACTACGAGGAGGTGTTCGGGTTCCAGAGCCCAGGCATCGGCGCGTTCGGCGGCATCCAGGGCTCGTTCACGTTCTGATGGCCCGGGAGGCGATGCGCGGATTCGGGTCAGCGTTGGTTCGGCGCCTGAGGGACCGGCGCGGCCTCGGATTCAGGGCGGGTGCGCTGGCGCTCGCCCTCATCGCCCTGACGATTTCCGGCCCGGCGGAAGCCCGGCCGGAGCGCATCGCCTCCATGAACCTGTGCACCGACCAGATCACCCTGGCATTGGTGGAGCGGGAGCGTGTTGCCTCGCTGAGTGCCCTGGTGGCTCAGGCGGATTATTCCAACGCCGCCGACGACGTGGCGGGAATCCGGCTCAACCACGGCCTCTCGGAAGAAATCCTGCCGTTGGAACCGGATTTCGTCGTGGCTGGTACCTTCTCGGCCCAGCCCACGGTAATGCTGCTCAGCCGCCTGGGCCATCCCACCCTGGTGGTGGATTTCGCCCGCTCCATCGATGACGTGCGGACCAACGTCCGCACCCTGGGCGGTGCCTTCGGGGAAGCGGCGCGGGCGGAAGCACTGATCGAAGCCATGGATGGGCGTCTGGCTGCCGCGGCCGGACCGACCGGAAGCAACCGGCCGACCGCGCTCTACCTGCAGCCCAACGGCTACACCGCCGGCGGGGACTCGCTCATCGGTGACGTGATCGGGCATGCGGGGCTGACCAACCTGGGGGCTGAAGCCGGCATTTCGGGCCACGGGCGGCTGTCCATGGAGACGCTGCTGGCCCTGGCCCCGGACATCCTGATCACCGACGAATCCCGGGACCGGGCGCCGGCGCTGGCCTACGAGATTCTGGAGCATCCGGCCGTCACCGCACTGCTGGCCCGGTCGATCCGGGTTCAGGTGCCGACCCGATTGTGGATTTGTGGGTTGCCGGCGATTGCGGAAGCGGTCGAACTCCTGGCGGATGCCCGCCGGCGGGTGACCGGAGAGGCGGGCTCGTGAAAGAGGCGGGCCTCAGCCGGCCGCTCGCCCTGCCGATGATCGGCGTGGATCGGGCGTGGCGGTTGCCGCTGGCGCTGGCGACGCTGCTGGCGCTTCTGCTCGCCGGCTCCCTGTTCGCCGGGCCGGTGGCGGTGGGCCCGCGGGAACTGCTGGGGGCGTTGCTGGGCCGCAACCTGAGTGTGGCCGAGATCATCGTCTGGGAACTCCGGGTACCCCGCACCCTGCTTGCCGCCATGATCGGCGCGAGCCTCGGCTTGGCCGGAGCGGTGCTCCAGGGGCTTTTGCGCAACCCGCTGGCCGAACCCGGGCTGATCGGCGTGTCCGCCTCCGCCGCGCTGGGGGCGGTGATCGCGTTCTATACCGGATTCGCGGCGGCGTTTCCGCTGGGCCTGCCGCTGGGCGGCATGGTCGGCGCCGGGTTGGCTGTGGCGCTGCTGATGATCCTCGCCGGCCGGCAGGGCAGCACGCTGACGCTGATCCTGGCCGGTGTGGCGGTCAACAGCTTCGCCGGGGCCCTCACCGCGCTGGCCCTCAACCTGTCGCCCAACCCCTATGCCGCGGCGGAGATCATCTTCTGGATGATGGGGTCGTTGGCCGACCGCAGCTTCCAGCACCTGGGTGTCGCCGCCGCCCTGACCATCCCCGGCTGGCTGCTGCTCATCAGCGTCGCGCGCAGCCTGGATGCGCTGAGCCTGGGCGAGGACGCCGCCACGTCCCTCGGTTTCGACCTGCAGGCGGTGCGCTGGCGCGCGGTCCTGGGCACGGCGCTGGCGGTGGGGGCTGCGGTCTCGGTCAGCGGCGTGATCGGCTTCGTCGGCCTGGTGGTGCCGCACCTGTTGCGCCCGCTGGTGGGCTATCAGCCGGCGCGGCTGCTGCCGGTGAGCGCGCTGGGCGGGGCGGTGCTGCTGGTCGCGACCGACATTTTCGTGCGCATGCTGGCGCCGGGGCCGGAATTGAAGATCGGGGTGGTGACCGCCCTGATCGGGGCGCCGTTCTTCCTGATACTGCTGTTGCGCCTGAGGGCGACGTCGCCATGACGGCCCTCGCCCTCGACCGTGTCGCGGTGCGGTTCGGCGACCACGTGGCGCTGGACGACGCATCGGTCACCGTGAGCCGTGGCGAGATGATCGGCCTGATCGGCCCCAACGGCGCCGGCAAGACCACCCTGCTTCGTGTCGCGGCTGGGCTGCTGCGCCCGGCGGGGGGGCGGGTGCTGCTGGATGGCCGTCCCATCGGAACGGGAGATCGCCGCAGCCGCGCCCGGCTGCTGGCCTATCTGCCGCAGGGTGCGCCCTGTCACTGGCCGTTGGAGGTGCGCCGGCTGGTGACGCTGGGCCGGCTGCCGCACCTGCTGCCCTGGCAGGCGCCGACCGGGACGGACGCCGAAGCGGTGACGTCGGCGCTCGACCTCGCCGATGTGGGACACTTGGTGGGCCGTGACGTCCTCACCCTTTCCGGCGGCGAACGCGCGCGGGTGCTATTGGCGCGCGCGCTGGCGGTGGAGCCGGCGCTGCTGCTGGCGGACGAGCCGGTCTCCGGGCTCGATCCCGCGCATCAGCTCCGGGTGATGACCGTGCTGCGGGCCCGGGCGGATGCGGGCACCGGGGTGGTGGTCACGCTGCACGACCTGGGCCTGGCCGCGCGGTTCTGTCGGCGGCTGGTGGTGGTGGACGGGGGCCGGGTGGTGGCCGACGGGACCCCGGCCGACGTGCTCACGCCGGAGACCTTGGCCAACGTGTTCCGCATCCGCGCCAGGGTGGGGACGTGGCAGGGAAGCCGCTACGTGGTGCCGTGGGCGGTCACCGACGAGGGGGAAGGCGCTGACAGCGATCAGCCGGTGCTGCATCCCGCCGCGGCCGGGAGGCTCCGGTGACGCCGGGGTCAGGCCCGGTGATGGCACCGTCGCCCGCACCGCGGCGGGAGGTGCGGGTGACGGCCGCCGCCACCCTGCTGTCGCTGCTGGGCCACGGTGGCGCGCTGGCGGCCGTGCTCTGGCTGGCGGCACCGGGTTCGCCGGCGCCGGGCCTGCCCGCGGCGATCACGGTGGAGGTGATCGCGATGTCACCAGACCCGGGGGGCGACCCGGACGGGGGCGCCGGCACCACCACCGGCAACGCGGACATCATGGCCGAGGCGCCGGAGGCTGGGCGCCAGCCGGCGGGCGGCCAGGTCGCCGATGGCGACGTGCTTGGGGCGCCGGTGGCAGACAGGACCGCCGCACCTCCTGAACCGGATGGCGCTCAGGCCGATACACCGGCACCGGCGGCCGACGTGGCGGCGGCCGCAGTGCTGACGGCCGATGAGGGCCTTGACGTCATGACCCCTGCCGATCCGTCCCTGGCGGGCGAGTTCAGTGCGATGGCCACCGACGGCGGCGGCCGTGACCTGGCCCCCGCCCCGGCCACCACCAAGCCGGCTGCTGCTGTGCGCCCGGCGCCGTCGCGGCAGGCGCAAGCCCCGTCGGAGCGGCCGTCAGAGCGGCAACGGGACCGCGCCGGCCACCGCGACGGTGCCCAGCCGCAGTCAGACACGGCAGCGGCGCGGTCGGAGGGGGCTACCGATGCCGGCGACGGGCTGGCGGCGGGCGCCGGCGGGACGCAGCTGGCTCATGCCGGGTTGGGCGCCGGTACCGCCGGCTTCGCCGCGGGCCCGCGTTTCCGCTTGGGCGCCCCGGGCAACCCGCTGCCACCCTATCCCGAGATGGCGCGGCGCCGCGGCCAAGAAGGCCAAGTGGTGCTGGCGGTGGTTTTGGCCGCCGACGGCACGGCCCTGCAGGTGAGCGTCGCCGACAGCAGCGGCTATCGGCTGCTGGACCAAGCCGCTGCCCACACCGTGAAGCGCTGGCGGTTCACGCCCGATCACGGCCGTGGGCAGGCGACCGTGCGGGTGCCGATCGCCTTCCGGCTGACCGATTGAACCCTGCCGTGGACGCCGCCCGCGCGGCGCGAGCGGATCAGCCCCGAAAATCCTCCAGCGCCAGGAAAGCCGGCCGCGGCCGCCGCGGGCCCAGCTTGGGCGGCGAGAGGGCGCTGACCAGGCGAGGCTGATTGCGCATCCACACGTTCATCACCTGGGCCGACAGGGACACGGACTGTCGCAAGATCTCGCACTGCAACTGCATCAACTCGAACATCGGGTTTGGCACCGGCTTCCTCCCTGGGGAAACGCTGTTGTCACCACCTTGCAATATAAGATCGCAACGCAAACGCATTTTCAACCCGGAGAATGCCGTGCCGCTCGTGGGGTGGCGTGCGCCGACGGCCGGTGCGGCGTCAGGGCGTCTGGGCCGGGATGCATGACGGTGCTGTTTTCCCTTGCGCGCGCCTGCACTGGCTCGTACTTTTCCGGTTTCGCGAGGTTCCCGCAAAGCGGGACGCGCGTCCCTTCCCAAGCCGGGGCCGTAGCTCAGTTGGGAGAGCGCTACAATGGCATTGTAGAGGTCAGGGGTTCGATTCCCCTCGGCTCCACCAAGGAAAACAAGGGGTTGGCTGAAGCCCCGCGGGCCGTGCAGCTGGCCACATCGGAACCCCACGCGATCGCGTGATCGGAGGGGGAAACGTCGGCCATCCCTTGTTGTGGCCGTTGCGCGGCGACGGTTCGAGATCTCGCCACTCAGGATCCTTTGGCCCCGTGGTCTTCCGCCCGGTAACGCTTGACGTTGATTTCGTCGGCCCGGGAACGCATGGACGCACTGTCGTGCCACGCCTGCATGCGCAGCATCGTATCCATGTCGAGGTCGAACGCCTTCTCAAGCCGAAGCGCCATCTCCGGAGACAATGCGGATTTGTCATGAACCCAGTCCGACAGGGTGGCTCGCCGCACGCCCAGGATCTCCGATGCCTTCGCGATACTGAGATGCAATGGCGCGCGCTCACTCCCGCGCCGCAGCGGAACGGAACTCGTGCCGCGGCCGGGGCGTTGATGCGGATGAGGCGGTGCTGGTAATATCAGGGAGCTCTAATGTTCTGACAGCTGGGGAACCCGTCATGCGTCACCGGAATGTCCTGCCGATCGCGTTTGCCCTGATCATCACCGCGGTGTGGGCCTGGAGCCAGCCGGTTCGAGCCGAAGCGCCGGGAGATGAGCGTGATCTACTGGTCATTCTCGCCTCAGAGCGGCTGGAGACCCAGGCGATGGCCCTGATCCTCGCCAATCACACCCTGCAACGGGAGCGGCAGGTGCACATCCTGCTGTGCGATGCCGCGGGCCGGTTGGCGCTGGACGGCGCCGAGGCGGAGCCGGTGAAGCCCATCGACCGGTCGCCGGTGCAGCTTCTGCAGGCGGCCATGACTGCCGGCGCCGATGTCCAGGTATGCGCCATCTTCCTGCCGAATGCGGGGCTCGAGCCCGATGCCCTGGCACAGGACATCACCGTGGCGACGCCGCCGGAGATCGCGGCCAAGCTGGTGAGCCCGGACTGGCAGGTGATGTCGTTCTGATCCGCTTCCGTGGTGCGGCGCCCGGGTGGTCCGCGGGCCAAAACGGTACGGTGTCGACTCTGATGTTGACCGAAGGGATACCTGCCATGCGTCTGCGCATTCTGTCGTTCGCCATGCCGATGTCGGTGGTTGCGGTGTGCATCGTGACCGGTGTCGCCGGGCCGGTGTCGGCGGCGGAACAGCGATTGCCCGGCCCGCTTGTGGACGTAGCGTGGCTCCAGCAGCACCTGGACGACGTGGTGGTGCTGGACGTGCGGCGCGATCCCGACCAGTTCGCCGAGGGACGCATTCCGGGGGCAAGGCTTCTGGATTGGTCGGCGGTACGGGATGATCGCATCATCGACGGCGTGGAGTTCCAGATGATCCTGCCGGAGCCGGCGACGTTCGAGGGCCTGATGCAGGCGGCCGGCGTGGACAGCGGTGACGCCATCGTCGTGACGTCACCAGGGAAAGCCGCAGCCGACGTCACCGTCGCGGCGCGGGTTCTGTGGCAGCTCAAGTACTTTGGTCATGACGCGGTGGCCCTGCTGGATGGTGGCACCGCGGCATGGACGGGCGAGGGTGGCGCGCTGGAAACCGGCGAAGCCGCATCGACCGAAGGGGACTTCCGGGTCCTGACCGAGCGCCCGGAACTGCTGGTCGAAAGCCAGGGGGTGCTGGATCGGCTCGGCGCCGAGGGCGTTCAGCTTATCGACAACCGCCCCCAGCCGTTCTTCCTCGGGCTGGAGCAGGAGGACTATGTTTATGCACCCGGCCATATCCCCGGCGCGATCAACATCCCGTTCACGCTGAACACAGAAGTCTCTGCGCCGGCTTTCATCCGTGAACCGGACGACCTGTTGGCGGCCTATCGGACCCTTGGCCTCGATCCCGCAGCCGAGGAGCTGATCGCCTACTGCAACAGCGGCCACGTTTCGGCACTGACGTGGTTCGTGCTCCATGAGTTGATGGGGCTGGAGCAGGCGCGGCTCTATGACGGCTCCATGCACGCCTGGACGTTGGACGAGACCCGGCCGGTGATCAATCCGCTTGCTCCCTGAGCACGTGTATCACACTTGGATGACGACGTGATCGATCGCCTGAAGGCCGTCAGATCCGATCCACGAAACGACCTGCCGGCTGAGGGTCAGGAGCGGTCGGCGCGCTGGTAATTGGGCGGCTCCCGGGTGATCGTGACGTCGTGCACGTGGCTCTCGCTCACCCCGGCGGCGGTGGTCCGCCGAAACATGCAGTTGTGCTGCATCTCCGCCATGGTGCGGTTGCCGGTGTAGCCCATGGCGGCCTTCAGGCCGCCAACAAGCTGATGGATGACCGTTGACACCGGCCCCTTGTAGGGCACCCGTCCCTCCACCCCTTCGGGCACCATCTTGAGCTGATCCGACACTTCCTGCTGGAAATAGCGGTCGGCGGAACCGCGCGCCATGGCGCCGATCGATCCCATGCCGCGGTATGCCTTGTACGACCGGCCCTGGTACAGGAACACCTCCCCCGGGCTCTCGTCGGTGCCGGCGAACAGGGAGCCGATCATGGCGCAGTCGGCGCCGGCGGCGACGGCCTTGGCCAGGTCGCCCGAGAAGCGGATGCCGCCGTCGGCGATCAGCGGCACGTCGGCTGCCCGGCAGGCCTCCGCCGCCTCGACGATCGCGGAAAACTGCGGCATGCCCACGCCCGCAACCATGCGGGTGGTGCAGATGGAGCCGGGGCCGATCCCCACCTTGATGGCATCGGCGCCGGCATCGGCCAGCGCCCTGGCGCCATCCGCGGTGGCGACGTTGCCGGCGATCACCTGGGCGTGGTTGCTGAGCCGCTTGATTCGTTGCACCGCCTCGATCACCCCCTTGGAATGGCCGTGCGCGGTGTCCACCACCACCACATCCACATCCGCCGCCAACAAAGATTCGGCCCGGGCGATTCCCGGATCGCCGACGCCGGTGGCCGCTCCGACCCGAAGCCGGCCGCGGGAATCCTTGCAGGCGTCGGGGTACCGCTCCGCCTTCTCGATGTCCTTCACCGTGATCAGTCCGACGCAGCGGTAGGCGTCATCCACCACCAGCAGCTTCTCGATCCGGTGCTTGTGCAGAAGGCGTTTGGCTTCCTCGCGGGTGGCGCCGTCCCGCACGGTGACGAGCGGACGCTCCGGAGTATCGTCCGTCATCAACTCGCGAACCGGCTGCCCCGGGTCTGCGGCAAACCGCACGTCGCGGTTGGTGAGGATGCCGACCAGCCGGCCGGTGCCTTTTTCCACCACCGGCACCCCGGAGAAGTGGTGGGTGCGCATCAAGGTGAGTGCATCCGCCAGGGTCGCGTCGGGATGGATGGTCATGGGATCGACCACCATGCCGGATTCGTACTTCTTGACCTTGCGCACCTCCGCCGCCTGGGCCTCGGCGCTCATGTTCTTGTGGATGATGCCAAGCCCACCAGCCTCCGCCATGGCGATGGCGAGCGCGCTCTCGGTCACCGTGTCCATGGCGGCGGAGATCAGCGGAATCCGCAGCGACACCGCCCGGGTCAGGCGGGTGGTGGTATCGGCCTGGGCGGGGAGGACGCTGGAGGCCGCCGGGACCAACAGCACGTCGTCGAACGCCAGGACTTCCGGGATCTGCATGCCACCTCCAGGCCCAAACGGGCCGGCATCATACACGACCCTCCAAGTGTGCGTCATGCAAAGCTGATGACGGCGCAATGCTGCCTTTGGGGCCTGAGGCAGGGCGCTCGGAATGCCCCGGCACGTCACTGGTGGCTTATGCCCTCCGCGTACCACCGGTACCGTTGCCAGGGAGTTTCACGTGCGTCCAGCCGCCCTGGCGTTTGAGGTGGTCGATGACGGGAGGGCATCGAGTGTTCGAGCGGGCGCCCGGGGCTACAGATGATCCTCCGGCACGAAGTCCTGGAGCAGCCAGCCGCCGCCGATCAGGGCGCGCTTGAGACCCTCGCTCCGCACCAGGAGGTGGTCGGCGAAGAAGCGGGCGGTCAGGACCTTGCCGTGCAGGAAGTTGGGGTCCCCGTCGGCCTCCGACAGCTTCCGCAGCGCCGTGACCGCGGAGCGCGCCAGCATCCAGCCGCCGGCCACCGTTCCCATCAGCCGAAGGTAATAGTAGGCGCCCATGGCGACGGCGCGCGGGTCCTTCGGGTTGGTCTGCACGACCCAGACCGTGGCCGCCTCCAGCTCGTCGATGGCGCGGCTGAGTTCGCGTCGGATGACGCGCAGGTGCTCGTTGGCGCTCTGTCCCAGGGGACCGTCCAGTTCGCGCATCAGGGCGATCAGATCGCGCGCCGTGGCCCCGCCGTTGCGGGCCACCTTGCGTCCCACCAGGTCGTTGGCCTGGATGCCGTTGGTGCCCTCGTAGATCGAGGCAATGCGGGCATCGCGGAGATGCTGAGGGGCGCCGCTTTCCTCGATATAGCCCATGCCGCCGTGCACCTGGATGCCGAGGTCCGCGACCTCGATACCAACGTCGGTGGACCATGCCTTGACCACCGGCGTCAGCAGCGCCACCAGCCCATCATGGTGGGCGCGCACGCCTTCCTCCGGATAGTGCCTGGAGACGTCCAAGGACGCCGCCACGAAATAGGCCAGCGCCCGCGCCGCTTCCACCTGCGACTTCATGGTGAGCAGCATGCGTTGCACATCCGGGTGGTGGATGATGGTCACCGGATCGGGATCGGCCGACCCGGTGAGTCGGGCCTGCACCCGGCCCATGGCATAGGCGTGGGCGAGTTGGTAGGCCCGGTCGCCGATCCCGACTCCTTCGAGCCCCACCGCCAGCCGGGCATTGTTCATCATCAGGAACATGTGCTCGAGGCCATGGTTTTCCTCGCCGATCAGGTAGCCCACGGCACCGCCGTCGTCGCCGAACGACATCACGGCGGTGGGGCTCGCCCGGATGCCGAGCTTGTGCTCGATGGAGATGCAGCGGAGGTCGTTGCGCACACCGCAACTGCCGTCGGGATTGGGCATGAACTTGGGCACAAGGAACAACGACAGGCCGCGCACGCCGTCCGGGGCGTCGGGCAGGCGGGCCAGCACCATGTGGACGATGTTCTCGGCCATGTCATGCTCGCCCCAGGTGATGAAGATCTTCTGGCCGACGATGCGGTAGGCGCCGTTGTCCGGGATCGCCTTGGTGCGGACCCGGGCGAGATCGGAACCCGCCTGCGGTTCGGTCAGGTTCATGGTGCCGGTCCAGGTGCCTTCCACCAGCTTGGGCAGGAAGGTGCGCTTGAGGGTGTCGGTGCCATAGGAGTCCAGCAGTTCCACCGAAGCCTGGGTCAGCATCGGGCACAGGCCGAACGCCATGTTGGCAGCGTTCCATACCTCGGACACCGCCGTCGCCACCAGCCAGGGCAGGCCCTGGCCGCCATACTCGGGATTGAACGGCACGCTGTTCCAGCCGCTCTGGACGAACTGGTCGTAGGCTTCCTTGAAGCCGTCCGGCGTGCGGACCACCCCGTTCTCGAACACCGAATGCTGCCGGTCACCGACCTCGTTGAGCGGCGCCAGCACCGAAGCGCCGAACTTGCCCGCTTCCTCCAGGACGGCATCGACCAGGTCGGGCGTCGTCTCCTCGAACCCCGGCAGGGCATGGACCCGGGCCAGTTCGCCCAGGTCGTGAACGATGAACCGCATGTCGGCGAGCGGCGCGGTGTAGGTCATGCTTCGGGACTCCCTCTTTCTTGCTTGTCTGTTCGGTCGTCACCACGGGCCTGACTAACGTAGAATGCCGGCGGCCAAGGGTCAATTTACCGGAGGTGGATGGGGATGCCGGACATCAAGGACACGACCTCGTCACTGGTCGCGTTCGGACGCAACCACGCAGACGGCTTCGGCACCCTGCTGATCGATCCGCCGTGGCGGTTCACCAATCGCACCGGCAAGGTGGCTCCGGAACACCGGCGGCTCGACCGCTATGCCACCCTGGCCACGGCCGACCTCGCCCGGCTGCCCGTGGGCGATCTCGCGCGCGCCCAGAGCCATCTGTACCTGTGGTGCCCCAATGCCCTGCTGCGGGACGGGCTCGACCTGATGGCGGCCTGGGGCTTCAGCTACAAGACCAACCTGGTGTGGTACAAGGTCCGCAAGGACGGCGGTCCGGATGGCCGCGGCGTCGGCTTCTATTTCCGCAACGTGACCGAGCTGGTCCTGTTCGGGGTCAAGGGTCGGCTTCGCACCCTGCCGCCGGGGCGGCGGCAGACCAACGTCATCGCCGAGCGCAAGCGCGAGCATTCCCGCAAGCCGCTGCCGCTGTACGACATCATCGAGGCGTGCAGCCCCGGCCCGTTTGTGGAGCTGTTCGCTCGGGAACGACGGGCCGGCTGGCAGAGCTGGGGCGATCAGGTGGACGGCGGCGCGAGCACCCGCCCGTGCCATCCCGGCTACAGCTGGGATCAGCCCCCCGCCGGCGACTGCCCTGGCTGACCCTTGGCCGAGCGAGTCCCAGCCGTCAGCCGCGGCAGGCCTGCTCCATGGCGTTGTAGGCGGCGGTGAAGCCCAGCAGGGAGTAGGTATCGGTGGTCAGGGTGCCGCGGCTGGAGGTGCCCTTCACCACCATGGTCCGTCCGGCCCGCATCGCCTGGACCAGGGCCTTGTCGCCGTCGTCGCCGAACGCCCAGGCGTCACCCAAGCCGTCACCGTCTCGGTTGCGGGTGTAGAGCTCGAAGGTGTTGCCGTCGATCGCCACCGAGACGGTGCTACCGGGGCGGTAGGGATAGCCGGCCTCCACCGTGACCACGCCGTGACTGTGGGCCTGCGGGCGGATGGTCACCAGCATGTAGGCGTTGCCCCGGCGGGTGTAGTCCCCTTCCTCCTTCTGGGGGGCGCTGCCGATGTAGCAGAGGCGATTGCCGTTCTCCTGATCGACGAACGCGGTCCAGTCGGTGAAGGTGCCGATCACCCGCTGCTCGGCACGGATCTCGGCGGGGGACAGAAGCGACAGCGCGACGGCGGCGGCAAGGAGGGAGCCTGTCCTGATCATGGTCACCCTGCATTCCTGGTTGTCTTGACTCGATCGGCCAGATCCGGCCGCGGCATTGCCAAGCCGGGGAGACCATGGCAGAGATCGCGCTCCCTTGGCAACCATGGGCGGCGCAAATGGCGGGGGCAAACCCGGTTCTGGTGGAGGCGACCCGCGGCGACCGGGTGGAAAGCGCCCACCGCGGCGCCGCCGCCGTGGCGGATGCGGACGGTGTCATCGTCGCGGCGGTGGGTGACGTGGACCGGCCGGTCTTCACCCGCTCGGCCGTCAAGCCGTTGCAGGTGCTGCCGTTGCTGGAGACCGGCGCGGCCGAGCGGTTCGCCGTGACCGACGAGGAGATCGCGCTCGCCTGCGCCTCCCATGCCGGCGAGCCGGATCACGTGAACCGGATCGGCGGCTGGCTTGCACGCCTCGGCCTCAGCGAATCGGCCCTGGTCTGCGGCCCTCACCCGCCGCTGTCGGAGGCTCAGGTGCACGCGCTGATTCGCCGCGGTCAAGCGCCGTCCCGCCTGCACAACAACTGCTCCGGCAAGCACACCGGGTTCCTCACCACCACCCTGCACCTCCGCGAGCCCATCACCGGCTACGCCGGGCCGGTGCATCCGGCGCAGCTACGGGTGCGGCGAACCCTCGCTCAGATGGGGGGGTGCGACCTCAACGACAGCCACATTGCGATCGACGGCTGCGGCGTCCCCACTTTCGCGATGCCGCTGGCGGCGCTGGCCCGGGCCATGGCGGTGCTGGCGGTACCGGCGCGCCTCGGCCGGCTGCGCGCCCTGGCGGCCCGGCGGGTGGTGGCGGCGATGACGGCTCATCCGTTCCTGGTGGGCGGCAGCGGCCGGTTCGACACCGCGATCATGGAGGCGGCGGCGGGTTCGGTGGTGGTCAAGGCCGGCGCCGAGGGCGTGCACGTGGCTGCCGTACCGGCCCTTGGGCTCGGGATCGCCGTCAAGATCGACGACGGCGCCCGCCGCGCCGCCGATGCCGCCATCGCCGCCCTGCTGCTTCGCTACGCCGAACCCGCGGCCGAGCTCCGGGTGCGCCTCGCCCACTTCGTCGAGACGGCGCTCCGCAACACGCAGGACGTGCGCATCGGCACCCTCCGGGCGGCGCGGGGCTGGCTGGAATGAGCCCATGGGTCAGCGCCGCCGGGGTGTGGGCTCGGGCGGGGCAGCGCGGTAGTCCTCGAGACTGCGGCGGAGCTTGGGATCGCCGAACACCGGCTCCGGCAGCGCCTCCGGCTCGCCCTCCGGCCATTCCGGGCGGCGCGGAAAACGGCCAAGGGTGATCAGCCGGTCGTACATCAGGATCGCCCCGGCGATGCCGACGTTGACCGAGAACCGGGTAGGGATGCGGACCAGATGGCGGCACCGGACCGCGAGCGCCGGGGACAGCGCCCCCCGTTCCGGCCCGAAAACATAGGCGGCACGGCGGGGATGGCGGAAGCTCGGCAGCTCGATCGCATCGTCCAGGATCTCGACGCCCACCAGCACACAGTCCTGGGGCAGCACCAGGGCCTCCGGATCGGGGAAGGCATAGAACGGCACCTGCCCCTCCGTCCGCGAGGTATCCGCCTTGCGGCCCTCGGCGCGGGGGTAGGCGGCGGCGACGGTGAACACGAAGCTGGCGCCGAAGGCGTGGGCGGTGCGGAACAGGCTGCCCACGTTCATCGCCTTGGTGACGCCTTCCATGCCGATGCCGAAATAACCACGCATGGCCCCACCTTGATTCGCGCGCGCCGGGTTCCGCAAGCGGCTTCGGTGCTCTAACCTCAGTGCAGCCGGCATGGATCGCCAGCTTTGCACCGGGGAGGGCTTGCCACTGATGAGAGCGATTGTCTGCAGGAACTGGGGAGCGCCCTCGGAACTGGTCCTTGACGACCTGCCGTTGCCACCCCTCAGCAACGACGGCGTCCGTATCGCCGTCCGCGCGGCCGGCGTCAACTTCGCCGATACCCTGATCATCAAGGGCAACTACCAGGTCAAACCGCCGCTGCCGTTCACCCCGGGTTTCGAGGTGGCCGGGGAGGTGCTGGAATGCGGCCCCGCCGTCAGCGGTTTCCTGCCGGGCGATCGGGTGCTGGCGGTGATCAGCCACGGCGGCTTCGCCGAGCAGGTGGTGGCGCCGGCGGCCCATGTGTATCCTCTCCCGGCCGGGGTGGACATGGTGGCCGCCGCCGGTTTCATCGTCGCCTATGGCACCTCCCACCTCGGCCTCAAGCACCGTGCCGGGCTCCGGGCGGGTGAGAGGCTGGTGGTGCACGGGGCCGCCGGCGGCGTCGGCCTAACGGCGGTGGAGGTGGGGCGCAACCTGGGCGCCACGGTGATCGCCACGGCCGGCGGTGCCGACAAGCTTGCCGTTGCCGCCGAGCACGGCGCGGAACACCTGATCGACTACAAGATCGAGGACATCCGCGAGCGGGTGAAGGAGCTGACCGACGGGCGTGGCGCCGACGTCATCTATGATCCGGTGGGCGGCAGCGTGTTCGATGCGTCCTTGCGTGCGATCGCCCCCGGCGGGCGCATCCTGGTGGTGGGCTTCGCCAGCGGCACGGTGCCGCAGATCCCGGCCAACATCCTCCTGGTCAAGAACGTCACCGTGATCGGCTACAGTTGGGGGCCGTTCCGCACCCTGGCACCAGAGGTGATGGACGCGTCCGTGGCCGAGCTGCTGGAGTGGCTGGCGGCCGGCCGGATCCGCCCGCACGTGAGTCGCACCTACCCGCTGGAGGCCGCCGCCGAAGCCTTGCAGGCCCTGCTCGACCGCCGCGCCACCGGCAAGGTGGTGCTGACGGTGGGACAGCCGTAACGCGGGGCGAACGGCGCCGGCCGGGCGCGCTACCGGGGCTTAAGCGCGTAGTGCCCGGTCGGAACGGGGGCGTGTGGTGGTGCCCAGGAGAAGACTCGAACTTCCACGGCCTTGCGGCCACAGGTACCTGAAACCTGCGCGTCTGCCAATTCCGCCACCTGGGCAGGGGTGGATGCGCCCTGGATGCGTCTTGGGGGCGCTGGGGTTACGTAAGATCGGCGGGGCGCCGCTGTCAACGGCGAGGCGCCAAGCGGATCGCACGCCGCTCCGGCACCGCCCGCCCGCCATCCGGCGTCAACCGTCCTCGGCCAGCTCCACGTGGAGGTCGGGGCGTTCCCGGGCGGCGTCCTGCAGGACCGCCAGCAGGCGCTCGAAGTCCGGGCCCATGGCCGCAGCCGACCGCCCGCAATGGTGCCAGCGCACCGTGCACGGGCCTTCCAGGTCGGTGGTGAGCACATCCCACAGGGCATCCAGGTTGCGCCCGAAACAAGGCGGGAAGTCCAGTTGCCGGGCCAGGATTTCGAACGCCTGGTCGAGCGAGCCGACGGCACGGCCGTCAAGGGTGCAGTGGCGCATGCCGCTTTCCGATTCAATGGGCGATTCGTCGGGTCCGGTCATGGCGCCGGCGGTACCGCGGTGAAAGTGTTGTAGTGATCGACTGTCACCCACACCGCGGGAGACTCCTCGGCATCCGTGACATAGACCAGCCGCCGCGGCCCGCGCCGACCGCCGGCGTAGTCCAGGTCGGCGGCGACGTAGGCGTGATGCTGCGGCAGCCGCCGTTCGAAGTTGCCGAAGCGGTCGCCGCCGATCGCGTAGCCCGGCCGGTGCTCCCACAGGTCGCCGCCGGGGCGCCAGCCCGCCTCCCGGGCCTGGTCCTTGGTGAGGTAGCACCGGGGCAGCGCGCCGGTTTTCTCGAGCGTGGCCGCAACCCCGGCGAAGGCCTGCGGGTGATCCAGGCCCAACTCGTCCGCCAGCCCCATCAGCACCTGGGCGCGTTCGGGCGCAACCGCGACCGCCGTGCCGCAGGGCGCCGTTGCGTCCGCCGCCCGGTCGGCGGTGTCGAGCGGCTCGGCACAACCCGGGGCGACGGCCAGCAGGAGCAGCGCCGCCAAGACGGCCTTGACGACCCGTGGTGTCATTACCTGGCCCTGTCGTCGGTGGTGGATGCCGGCATGGGATCTCCATTGCCGTCGCGAAACGGTGGCACGTGGCCGCACCCACCCGCTATACTCGCCCCCTTCGCTCCGACTCAAGAGCCGCGCCCGCCCGGTGAAAACGATCTACCTTCTGCGCCACGCCAAATCGAACTGGGACGATCCGTCTCGGGACGATATCGACCGGCCGCTCAGCAAGCGCGGCCGGCGCGATGCCAAGGCCATGGCCGAGCATCTGGTTCGCGAAGGCATCCAGCCGGGGCAGATACTGTGCTCGCCGGCCCGGCGCACCCGGGAAACCCTGGAACGCATGGAGCAGGGGCTCAACGCCGCCGTGCCGGTTCGGTTCGAGAAGGCGATCTACCACGCCGATGCCACCGCCCTGTTGCGCCGGCTGCGCCGCCTGTCGGAGGTGCTGGCGTCGGTGATGGTGATCGGGCACAACCCGGCGCTGGAACGGCTGGCGCTGATGCTGGTCGACTCCGGCGAGGCGGCGGCGCGGGACAAGCTGGCGACCAAATACCCGACCGGCGCTCTCGCCACCCTCGCCGTCGATATCGAGCATTGGCGGGACCTGGTACCCGGGGCGGCGCACCTTCGCGCGTTCGTCCGGCCGAAAGACCTGGGGCGGATTTGAGGGGGCGGCAGGGCGGCGATCCGCCGGACCTGCGGCACGGTGCGGCAGGTAGCCCATGCCGGGACCAACGGGGCCAGCCGGCACCGCGCGATGCAACCCATTGTGGCTATCCGAGGTCCTGACCGACCAGCATGACGGCGACGCGGCAATCTGTTCGCGCGGCAGCCGAGGATCACAACGCTTATCGTCTTAGGTCGAGAGGTGCAGGGCCTTGAGCACTCCATCCTCGTCCAGGGCCCGGCAGACCTGACGCCGCCGGATGGTGATCCGGCGGGAGGTGAAGGCGGGCTCGCGGCCCGCAGCGAAGAACCGCTCGTTGGGGAAAAAAGCCGTTGCTCCGGCATCGTCAGCCGCGCAGGGTGCCGCCGGTATTCGGTGTCCAGGGTTGCGCAAGCCGACGCGCCGGCCTGCCGAAGTCTTTGCTGCACTGCAAAAGGCGTGCTAGGTTAGGCGATTATCGGGTTAGAGATGATGTCCGGACGCCGCTTCCCGCCACCGCCGACCCAATCCGTGTCCCGGCCGCCGTTCGGCCGAATGAGTTCGGCATTGTCGCCCTCGCCTGAGGCCTGTCAGGCTGTTCCCGCCAACCGCCGGCCGGCGGCGTCCGAACCGGTCGATGTCATAGCAAAGAACGAAGGGCTTCCATGTTCATCGTCATGATTTCATCGGAACTGGCCCCGGTGGCCAAGGTCGGAGGGCTTGGCGACGTCGTTTTCGGGCTGAGCCGCGAGTTGGAGATCCGGGGCAACTCGGTGGAGATCATCCTGCCCAAGTATGATTGTATGTGGTATGATGAAATCTGGGGATTGCACAAAATATGGGATGAGCTGTGGGTGCCGTGGTATGGTGGCGCGGTCCCGTGCTCGATCTGGTTCGGCTTCGTGCATGGCCGCAAGTGTTTCTTCATCGAACCTCATTCCTCCGATAATTTTTATAATCGCGGGTGCTTTTACGGCAATCATGATGATCCTTTGCGATTCGCCTTCTTCTCCAAGGCGGCGATGGAGTTCCTCTTGAAATCGGGCAAGCAGCCGGACATCATCCACTGCCATGACTGGCAGACCGGGCTGGTTCCGGTGCTGCTGTTCGAGATCTATCAGCAGCAAGGCATGCATCGGCCGCGGGCGTGCTACACCATTCACAACTTCAAGCACCAGGGTATCACCGGCGACGCGGTGCTGTGGGCCACCGGCCTCAACCGCCCGGACTATTACATGCATCCGGACCGGCTGCGCGATAACACCCACCCGAATGCGATCAACCTGATGAAGGGCGGCATCGTCTACGCCAACCACATCACCACGGTGTCACCGCACCACGCCTGGGAAGCGCAGCATACCGACCAGGGGCATGGCCTCGGCCACACCCTCGGCATTCATCACCCCAAGTTCAGCGGCGTGCTCAACGGCGTCGACTACGACGTCTGGAATCCCGAGACCGACCGCTTCATCCCCTCCCACTACAATGCCTGGAACGTCGAGGCCAAGTATCCCAACAAGGACGCGTTGCGCGACCGCCTCTGGCTCAGCAAGGAGTTCAAGCCGCTGGTGGCCTACGTCGGGCGGCTCGATGCGCAGAAGGGGGTGCACCTGATCCAGCACGCGATGTTCTACGCGCTTGAGAAAGGGGCGCAATTCGTGCTGTTGGGGGCTGCCGGCGATTCCGGGATCAACAATCACTTCTGGCACCTGAAGCATCAGCTCAACAACAATCCCAACTGTCACCTGGAAATCGGCTTCAACGAGCAGCTTGCCCACCTTATCTACGCCGGTGCCGATATCATGGTGGTGCCAAGCCTGTTCGAGCCATGCGGCTTGGCTCAGATGATCGCCATGCGGTATGGCGCCGTGCCGCTGGTCCGCGCCGTCGGCGGTCTGGTCGACACCGTGTTCGACCGCGACCATTCCGACAAGCCGGTGGAACTGCGCAACGGTTACGTGTTCCACGATTCCGACTTCCCGGCGATCGAATCGGCGCTCAACCGGGCGATTGGGTTGTGGTACTCGTTTCCCAAGGACTTCCGGCGCCTGGTCACCAACGGCATGGCCGCGGACTACTCGTGGGCGCAGTCGGGGCACCACTACGTCGGCATCTACGAGCACATCCGCGCCCGGTAGCCGGCGTGGCCACCGGCGCCGTCGCTCCCGGGGGCGCTCCGGCGCGCGGGCCCGCCGACCGCGTCATCCTCCGCCGGCGATGGCCTTCAGGGCTGACTCGGCATCCTTGAGGTGGTCGACGGCGCGGTCGAGATCGCCGTGCGTCCGGTTCACCCAGGCCTCGCCCCAGTAGAAATGGCAGCTGGTTTCCGCCCGCAGAAGGCGCCAGCGTGCCTCGCCGAGGTGGTGGCCGAGCTCGGTATGCTGCGGAGCGAGCCGCAGCACCTCCCGCTCCTGGTCATGGAAGTGCCGGCTTACCTGGTGGACCCGGGCCATGGCGTCGCGCTGCGCCTCTGAACCCTGCCACTGATGAAAATCCCAGCCATGGTGTTCGTCGGTGTTCCAGGCGCCCCGCCGAACCGTGACCCGGCCGTGAGCCCCGAAGCGGTCCAAGTACTCGGTGATGAACATCGGCCGCAGCGAAGACCAGCCGTTGCGGATCTGCTCCAGTGCCTCCCGATAGAAGTAGGTCCAGAAGTTGGCATTGGGGTTGACGTTGCGGAACCAGCCGCCGTTGTCGCCGTCGGTGGCGGTGGTGACCAGTGGCGGAAAGTCGCACCACTTGGTCCGCTCGTTCAGTTCGTGGTAGAACCAGCCGTAATCCATGCCGGAGAGCTGGGCATTGGAGAGATCCCGGTCGCGGACGACGATGACGATCTCCTCCCCCTCGAACTCGGCGATATGGGGCCGATAGCGGGCCTCCTGCCAGGACATGCTGTCGACCGGGTCGACATATTCGCTGTCCACCAGCACGTAGCGGTATCCCGCGCGCTTGAGGTGCGGGATCATCTCCATGCAAAACCCCATTTCCGGCGGCCAGAAGCCGGCGAAATGTCCGCGCCAGAAAACGTGACGGGCCAGGGCCTGCCAGCGGCCGATCTGCTCGTCCCAGTCCGCTTCCGGGGTCAGCGGCAGCACCGGGTGGTAGTAGCCGGTCCCCAGGATCTCGAAGATCTTCTGGTTCTGCAACGCCCACAGCAAAGTGCCGCAATCCACCGTGCCGTACACCCGGCGCTGGAACTCCGGCGATGACAGCGTCTCCAGCAGCGTCCCGGAAAGCGACAGATGCACCCTGGCCAGGTCCTCGTAGTCCCACAGGGTCCGCGGCATGCGGTCATACGCGAACAGGATCTCCTTGACCTCCCACTCGTTGGTCTCCAGGAGGTCGTCGAGATTGCTTGGCGGCTGGTGCAGGTTCAGCACCAGAGCATGGTAGATGTCGTTCATCGCGTCCCTCCGTCATGCCGACTTTGCTGCTGCTGCGAAGGCTATCCCGGGCGCCGAAGCCCGGCAACAAGCGATTGATACCTTGTTCGCCAGTGCCAGGGCTTCGCCGGTCACGCGCCGCCGGCGCCTATTCGGCCTGATCCCGTCTCGCCAGGCCAGGGTCCAGTCGCTGCTGCAAAGCGGCCATCTGCCGCCTCAGTTCCTTGACCTCGGCCAGGATGATCCGGCGCTCGTCGTGGGCCTCCTCTTCCACCTGCCGGTGCTCGGCCTCGTGTTCCGACTGCATCGCGCTCACCACCACAGCGATGAACAGGTTGAGCATGGTGAAGGTGGCGATGAGGATGAACGGCACGAAGAACAGCCAAGCGTAGGGGTATTGCTCCATCACCGGGCGGACGATGCCCATGGACCAGCTTTCCAGCGTCATGATCTGGAACAGCGAGTAGAGGCTTTTGGGGATCGACCCGAACCAGTCCGGGAAGCTCGGCCCGAACAGCTTAGTCACCATCACCGCGGCGACGTAGAAGATCAGCGCCAGCAGCGCGACGATGGAACTGATCCCCGGGATCGCCGACAGCAGCGCCTGCACCACCATGCGCATCCGCGGCACCGCGGTGATGATGCGGAGCACCCGAAGCACCCGGAGCGCCCGGAGCACGGCGAAGCCCTCGGTCAACGGGACCCAGGCGATGCCGACCACGATGAAGTCGAACAGGCTCCAGGCGTCCCGGAAGAACCGGTGGCCGTGCGCAAAGATCCGAACCGCGATCTCGACGGTGAAGATGGCAAGCAGCACACGGTCGAGGGTCAGCAGCAGGGGGCCCGCCGCCGCCATGGCGGCCGGTGAGGTCTCGAGGCCCAGAGTCACTGCATTGAGGGCGATCAGGGCGATGATGGCCTTCTGCACCCGGGGGGCCTCGACGAAGGTGCGGGCGCGTGACCGCCATCCGGCGATGCCGGACCTGGCGGGAGGCAGGTCGCCGGTGCCGTTCTCTGAGTGCCTGTTATCCAGGTCAGGCGGGCTCACGCGGCCACCCCTCGTGGCAGGACGTCACGCGTTCTCGGATGCGAGTGCGGCGTAGCGGCCGCGAAACCGCAGCAGTGGTGCCATCGCGGTGCCCCGGATGATGCGGTTCACCCGGCCGATGATGATCAGGTGGTCGCCGCCGACGTGGGAGTTGACCACCGCGCACTCCAACGACGCCAGGCAGTCGTCCAGCAGGGCGCAGCCATTGTCGCCGAGGCGGAAGCTGATGGTTGCGAACTTGTCCGGCTCCTGGCTGGCGAACAGCTCGGAGACGGGATACTGGTTTTCGGCGAGGATGTTCACGGCGACGGCGCCATGACTGGCGTAGGCATCGAGCTTGGCGGTTCGGAGCCCCAGGCAGAACAGCACCAGCGGCGGGTCCAGCGAAAGCGATGATAACGAGCTCACCGTCACGCCGACGGGTTTGCCTTCGCTGTCGATGCCGGTGACGACCGTCACCCCGCTGGCGAAGCGACTGAGAGCGTCGCGGAAGTCCTGGGGATCAACCATCGTGATCGGAGATCATGCGCCTGATGCCTCGTCCGGTCCCGGCATTCCGCCGGGCCTGATCGCCGGGCGCTTCACAGTATCGTAACCGGGACACCGCGACACTCGACGGCAACCGGGTACCCCCGGCCGTCGCCCAGCGGTCGCCGCCACCCCTTCCTTAAGGGGCTGCCCAATCATCGGTCAAGTGCGAGCTGAAGGTCGGTAATGCTGTTCATCGTCGGTCTGATCGTCGTCGTTGCCAGCTGCCTCGGCGGCTACGCGGCTATGGGTGGTCACCTCGACGTGCTCTGGCAGCCGTTCGAGTTCGTCATCATTTTTGGCGTTGCCCTCGGGGCCTTCGTCATCGCCAATCCCAAGGCAGTGCTGATCGGCACGATCAAGGCGCTCCGCAAGGTCTTCACCGGCGCCGACCACAGGAAGGCCAGCTACGTCGAACTCCTCAGCATTCTGTACGCGGTGTTCAAGCTGGCCAAGACCAAGGGTGACTTGGCCCTGGAAAGCCACATCGAGAACCCGCGCGACAGTGCGATCTTCCAGAGCTATCCGGGATTTATGCGCGACTCCCGTGCGGTGGCGTTCCTTTGCGATTACCTCAGGTTGCTCACCCTCGGAACTGCCAACGCTCACGAGGTGGAGACGGTGATGGAGGCGGAGGTGGAGGCAAGCCACGCTGAGCGGCTGGCCATCTCCAATGCCTTGCAGACCGTGGCGGACGGTCTGCCGGCGCTGGGCATCGTCGCGGCCGTGCTGGGGGTGATCAAGACCATGGGCTCGATCACCGAGCCGCCGGAGGTGCTGGGCCACCTGATCGCTGGCGCCCTGGTCGGGACCTTCAGCGGCGTGTTCGCGGCCTACGGGGTTGCCGCGCCCGTCGCCAAGTCGTTGGAGAACAGCTTCATCAGCGAGCTGCATTACCTGGAATGCATCAAGGCCGGTGTCATCGCCCACATGCAAGGGTATGCCCCGCAGGTGTCGGTCGAGTTTGCCCGTAAGACACTGGATCCGAATCTCAGGCCGTCGTTCGAGGAACTGGAAGGCGCTCTCGATGCGGTGACGGTCTGAATACGGCCAGCTCATGGCTCAGCACACTCCGGTCATCATCAAGAAGGTCAGGAAGAAAAGCCACGGCGGGCACCATGGCGGCGCCTGGAAGGTCGCCTACGCCGACTTCGTTACGGCGATGATGGCCTTTTTCTTGCTGCTCTGGCTGCTCAACGTCGTCACCGACGAGCAGCTCAAGGGGATCGCCGATTACTTCTCGCCGGTGACCGTCAAGGTCAGCACCGGCACGAGCGGCGGGTCCGGCATCATGACCGGCAAGACCGTCGGCGCCGTCGAAGATTTTCCGGATCCGTTCGGGACGCCCAGAACCACCTTTCAGGAGCGGTTGGCGCGTATCGGCGTGGTCGACGTGGATCCGGACCCGGATGCCGATGACCCGGATGCGGAGGCGGAGGGCCTGCCGCGCCACCGGACGCCCGAGGCGAGAGAGGTGGATGCCGATGATCTGGATGCCATGCTGCGGCAGCGGGAGGAGCAGCAGTTCCGCGAGGCAGAGGCGGTGCTGCGCGAGGCTTTGGAAGGCACGCCGCAGTTCAAGGTGCTCGCCAACAGCCTGCTGATCGACCAGACTCAGGAGGGGCTTCGCATCCAGATCCTCGACCAGGATGGCCTCGCCATGTTTCCCCTCGGCTCTGCCGACATGTATCTGCACACGAGGCGTCTGCTCGAACTCGTCGCCAGGGTGATCGAGCACATGCCGCAGCAGGTAGCGATCACGGGTCACACCGATGCCACCCCGTTCGCCCAGGATCGCGGCTACGGCAATTGGGAGCTTTCGGCCGACCGCGCCAATGCGGCGCGGCGGGCTTTGCTGGGGTTCGGGGTGCCGGAAGCGCGGTTCTCCCGGGTGGTCGGCAAGGCCGCCACCGATCCCCTGATCGCCGGTGATCCCCATGCCCCTGCCAACCGCCGGCTCTCCGTGGTCTTGATACGCGGCACCCAGTGGCAGGACAGGGCTTCCATTGATGCCACGGATGGGGCATTCCAACCGCAGCGTCGGGATGTTACTTTACAAATTGATCGATGAATCGAAACCCGAGCGAGCCCTGGTCCGTGAAGCACAAGCCGGTTGCGGGGACACATTTTTTCTTTGCGACCGCGCCGATCCCGTGTCCCTACCTTCCGGGCAGGATGGAGCGCAGGCTGGTCGCGGAACTGGTCGGTCCCCACGCCGATGCCTTCCACGACACCCTGTCCCAGGCGGGCTTCCGGCGCAGCCACCGCTTCGCCTATGTGCCGGTGTGCCGCGACTGTAACGCATGCGCCACCGTGCGGATCGTTGTCCCCGCGTTCCAGCCGTCTCGCACCCAGCGCCGGGTGATGGCTCGCAATCGGGATCTGACCGGTCGGGACCGTGCCGCCCGGGCAACCCATGAGCAATTCACCCTGTTCCACCGCTACCAGGACGTCCGTCATGCTGGCGGGGAGATGGCGCGGATGGACTTCTTCGATTATCAGGCGCTGGTGGAGGACACCCCGGTGGACACCAGAGTCTTCGAGTTCCGGGACCCGGCGGGCACCCTGATCGCCGCCTGTATTGCCGATCGTGTCTCGGATGGCTTGTCAGCGGTATACAGCTACTTTGACCCTCGGTCTCCCCGCAGCAGCCTCGGCACGTTTATCATCCTCTGGCTGGTCGCGCGCGCCCGCGACCTCGGCCTGCGTCATGTCTACCTCGGCTTCTGGGTCGCCGACTGCGGGAAGATGGCGTACAAGGCAAGTTTCCAGCCGCTCGAAGCCTACACTCCGGAGGGCTGGCAGCCGCTTCGTCCCGATGAGCCCGAAACCACCCGCCATTTCCGGTCAAGTGCCTGACAGTGGCCGAGGGCAACCACGCTATGGCCGCCGCCGCTTCCTGAGTGGTGCCGCGGCCGCCGGAGCGGCGGGTGTCGTCGCTACCACAGGGACCACCGCGTCCGCGCAAACGCGGCGGGAGGTCCGCATGGTAACCGCGTGGCCGGCGGATTTCCCTGGCTTTGCCGACAGCGCTGTGCGCCTGGCCCGTCGGATCACCGTGCTGACCAGCGGTGCCCTGACCGTCCAGGTACTGGCGGCGGGGGAAGTGGTGGGACCGTTCGAAGCCTTCGGTGCCGTCGCCGATGGGCGGGTGCAGATGTACCATGCTCTGGAAAGCTACTGGCAGGGGCGTTCCGCCGCGTTCGTGTTCTTCGCCGGGGTTCCCTTCGGATTGACCGGCGAGGAGCACTTGGCCTGGATCCATAACGGCGGCGGGCAGGCCCTGTGGGACGAGGTCGCCGCCGGGTTCAATCTCAAGCCACTGATGGCCGGCCACACCGGCCTTCACCAGTCCGGCTGGTACAATCGGCCGATCGGTGGTCCGGACGACCTCAAGGGTCTGCGTGTCGCCGTCACCGGGCTCGGCGGGCAGGTGATGCGGCGGCTCGGCGTCTCGGCTTCGGCCCTGCCGGGACGGGAGATCGCACCGGCCTTGGCCGCCGGTCGGATCGACGGTGCCGAGTGGTTCGGGCCCTGGAACGCCCGCGCCATCGGCCTGCCGCAGGCTGCCCGCTACGTCACCTATCCGGGCGTGTTCGCTCCCGGCACGGCCATCGCACTCGGCATCAATCTCGACTTCTGGGCAAACCTGCCGGTCGCCCAACAGCAGGCCGTTGCCACGGCTGCCGCTGCCGAAACGACGCACACTCTGGCGGAATTCCACCGCAACAACACCCGGGCGCTGGCGGAACTCCGGGTTGACCATGGCTTGACCCCGCGCCGCCTTCCCGACGCCGTCCTGCAGGCACTGGGTGAAGCCGCCGGCAGGGTGGTGGCCGAGGTGGCGGAAGGCGATCCGCTGGCCGCACGGGTTTACGACGCGTTCATCGCGTTCCGCCGGGAGTCCCTCGGCTGGTCGCGCCAATCGCTCCAGAGCTATCTTGACGCCCGCCTTCTGCCGTTCCGCTATGGGCCCTGAGAAGGGGGCGCCGGCACACGGTCCTTAGCCGGGTCGCGCCCGTCATCCGCCCGGTCGTCAGGCGGCGATGACCGCGATGCCCTTCAGTTGCTTCACCGCGTCATCAAGGGCCGCGTCCTCGGTGTCGAAGGCGCGCTCGGCGTCGGACATGGCGACGCCGTTCTCGTCGACCTGGCGCCACACCCAATAGGCGCCGGTGTTGCACACCTCGACCCGCGTGAACAACTGGCGAAAGTAGCCCCGTCGACACGGATGAGGCTCAGAAACCATGATGTTGTGCACTCCCATAGGCCTTACCTCCTATGCAGTTGGCGAACCCTCATACCAGTGAACCGAAAATTTACCATAGCCACGGCAGTGCAACAAACAGGTCAATGCAGAAAGCCGCATGTTTCGAAAGAAAACGAAGTTTTCCAATGGCTTATGGGCGTGAAGTGGGGGTGGATCCGGCTTTTGCGAACGCACAAGTGCGACTGAGTTGCGGCCATGCCGAAGCTGTCCTGGTGCATGGAAGTCCGCGGGCCTAGATCCGGCGCATGCAATGGATCGACGATGCCTTGGTGCTGTCGGCTCGGCGTCACGGCGACACCGCTGCGGTGGTCACCCTGCTCACCCGTGAGCACGGACGTCATGGCGGCCTGGTCCGCGGTGCTGCCGGCCGCAATCGCGGTGGTCTGGTGCCGGGGACGCTGGTCCGGGCCCGCTGGCGCGGCCGACTGGCCGATCATCTCGGCAGCCTTGCCTGTGAAGCGCTGGCCTCGGTCGATGCCGCCGTGATGACCGATCCCGACCGTCTGGCCGGTCTGGTGGCGGCATGCGCCGTCGCCGAGACGGCCCTGCCGGACCGGGAACCCTCTCCCGGTGCCTACGCCGCCTTGGGCGGGCTGATCCGTGCCCTGGCCGACCCGTCGGGCTGGCTCCCTTCCTATGTTGCGTGGGAGGTCCGGCTTCTGGCGGAACTGGGCTTCGGCTTGGATCTGCACCGCTGTACGGTGACCGGCGGCACCGACGATCTTGTCTACGTCTCGCCTCGCACCGGCCGGGCGGTCGGCCGGGCGGCGGGCGCCGCCTACCACGATCGGTTGTTGCGTCTGCCGCGATTCCTGACCGATTCGGCCGCCCCGTGGGTGCCGGCGGACCTGGTGGATGGTCTGCTGCTGACCGGGTTCTTTCTCGCCCGCCACGTGTACGCCGAGGGTGGCCGGGATCTGCCGCCCGCGCGCCTGCGCCTGCTGGAGCGGGTTCGGCGCCGGCCGGCCGGTTGACGCGGGCGTCGGGGCGGCTACTCTCGCCCGGTTCCGTGATCACTCCGGTATGCGTCCCCGAAGGGAGCGGCGATGACCGACCTTGCCCCGGAAGGCGGGATCCAGGACGTTCCTTTCACCGAGGCGCTCAGCCAGCGCTACCTGTCCTACGCGCTCTCCACCATCGTCTCGCGCTCGCTGCCGGATGTCCGGGACGGCCTCAAGCCGGTGCACCGGCGTTTGCTGTACGCCATGCGGGAGCTCGGTCTCAACCCGGAACAGGCCTTCAAGAAGTGCGCCCGGGTGGTGGGGGACGTGATCGGCCGCTTCCACCCCCACGGCGATGTGGCCGTGTACGACGCGTTGGTCCGACTCGCCCAGGAGTTCGCGGTGCGCTATCCGCTGGTGGACGGGCAGGGCAACTTCGGCAACGTCGACGGCGATAACGCCGCCGCCATGCGGTATACCGAGGCCCGTTTGACGGCGGTTGCCGCGGCGCTTCTCGATGGCATCGACGAGGATGCCGTTGATTTTCGGCCGACCTACGACGGCGAGGATGCCGAGCCGGTGGTGCTGCCGGCACGATTTCCGAACCTGCTGGCCAACGGCGCATCCGGCATCGCGGTGGGAATGGCCACCAGCATCCCGCCCCACAACATTGGCGAGATCTGCCGGGCGCTCCGCTATCTCATTAAACATCCCGCCGCCGGCATCGACAAGTTGGTGGAGTTCATACCGGCGCCGGATTTTCCGACCGGCGGGGTCCTGGTCGAGCCGCCCGCCGGGATCCTGGAGGCGTACCGCACCGGGCGAGGCAGCTTCCGCCTGCGGGCACGCTGGCAGGTTGAGCGGCAGGAGCGCGGTGCCTGGACCGCCGTCGTCACCGAGATTCCCTATCAGGTCCAGAAGTCGCGGCTGATCGAACGCATCGCCGAACTGATGGCGGCCCGGAAGCTGCCGTTTCTTGCCGATGTCCGTGACGAGTCCACCGACGTGGTTCGGATCGTCCTGGAGCCGCGCAGCCGGGCGCTGGAACCGGCGGCGCTGATGGAGCCGCTGTTCCGCCTCACCGATCTCGAGGTCCGTATTTCCCTCAACATGAACGTGCTGGATGGCGGCATCACCCCGAAGGTGATGGGGTTGCCGGATGTGCTGCGCGCCTTTCTCGACCATCGCCACACGGTGCTGGTCCGGCGCACCCGCTTCCGGCTGGAGAAGATCCGCAAACGGCTCGAGATCCTTGCCGGCTTCCTGGTGGTCTACCTCGATCTCGACGAGGTGATCCGGATCGTGCGGGAGGAGGATGAGCCGAAGCCCGCACTGATGCGCCGCTTCGATCTCACCGAGGTGCAGGCCGAGGCGGTCCTGAACATGCGGCTTCGTCAGCTCCGCCGGCTGGAGGAGTGGGCGATTCGCAAGGAGTACGATGCCCTGTCCTCGGAACGGCAGGAGCTGGAGACGTTGCTGGCGGACGACGGCCGCCGCTGGACCGTGATCGGCGAGGATCTCGCGGAACTGGCCAAGGCATACGGGCCGGCAACCCCGCTCGGCCGACGGCGGACCCTGATCGACGCGGCTCCGCCAGCACCGGCGGAGCCGTTGCCTTCCCCGGTCGAGCAGGAGCCCATTACCGTGATCATCTCGGAAAAGGGCTGGGTCAGGACGGTCAAGGGACATCCGGAGGACACCGCCGCCATCCGCTACAAGGAAGGGGACCGGGAGCGGTTCGTGGTACCCGCCAAGTCGTCCGACCGGCTGCTGCTGTTCGCCAGTCACGGGCGCTTCTACACGCTGGCGTGCGACCGGCTGCCCGGCGGTCGCGGTCAGGGGGAGCCGCTGCGCCTGATGATCGACCTGCCCGAGGGGCATGAGCCGGTGGCCGTGCTGGTGTTGCAGGGCGATCGGCGGCTGCTGCTGGCGTCCCGTTCGGGACGCGGCTTCCTGGTGCCGGAGGCGGACGTGGTGGCGCAGACCCGCAGCGGCAAGCAGGTGCTCAATCTGGCTGATGGCGACACGGCGGCCGTCTGCGCGGTGGTCCCGCCCGCGGCGGATTCGGTCGCCAGCGTTGCCAGCAACCGAAAGCTGCTGGTCTTCGCCCTCGGCGAATTGCCGACCATGGTGCGCGGGCGCGGTGTTCTGCTTCAGCGCGTGCGCGACGGAAAGCTGACGGACGCGATCGCTTTCTGCCGTGCCGACGGGCTTTCCTGGCGCAGCGGCGCCGGCGTGCGCACCGAGCGCGATCTTGCCCCTTGGACCGGCAAGCGCGCCCATACCGGCAGCAAGGCACCGCGCGGCTTCCCTCCGGGCAACCGCTTCGCCTGAGCCGCCGGACCCGCATCCCCGCTCGTCCGGTCAGGCACCGTAGTCGAGCCCGAGATCGCGGAAGCGCTCGGGGTCGTCGGTCCAGTCGCGGACCTTGACATAAAGGAACAGGTGTACCCGGCGGTCCAGAAGCTGCTCCAGCTCGCTACGAGCCGCCCGGCCGATCTCGCGGATGCGCTGGCCGCCTTTGCCGAGAATGATCGCCTTCTGATTGGGGCGGATGACGTAGATCACCTGGTCGATGCGGACGCTGCCGTCGTCCCGCTCGGTCCAGCGTTCGGTCTCCACCGCGCTGGCATAGGGGAGTTCCTGGCGGAGCTGCAGGTACAGCTTCTCCCGGGTGATCTCGGCGGCCAGCAGACGTTCCGGCATATCCGACACCTGCTCCTCCGGAAACAGCCAGGGACCGATCGGCAGCCGGGCGTAAAGGGCCGTTGCCAACGTGTCCACGCCGTCGCCGGTCAGTGCCGAGACCATGAAGACATCGCTGAACGGACCGGTCTGCGATACCTCGTCGGCGAGGGTGAGCAGCCTCGGCTTGGCAACCGCATCAACCTTGTTGAGTACGGCCAGGGCGGGCCGGCCGCCCGGGCGCAGGTTTGCGAGGATGCGGCCGGTATCGTCGGTGATACCGGCGACCGCATCGACCATCACCACCAGGATGTCGGCGTCCGTCGCACCGCTCCAGGCTGCCGCCACCATCGCCCGGTCCAGCCGCCGGCGCGGGACGAACACTCCCGGGGTGTCCACCAGGATGAGCTGGGCGTTGCCCTGCAGCGCGATGCCGAGCACCCGGGACCGGGTGGTTTGCACCCGCGGCGAGACGATGCTCACCTTGGTTCCCACCAGGCGGTTGACCAGCGTCGATTTGCCCACGTTGGGCGCCCCCAACACGGCGGCGAATCCGCATCGGGTCGCCGTCCCGATCGGCTCGGCGTCGGCGTCCGGTCCGCCCGGTGGTTCAGCCGGCGTGGTCGGTGTCATGGATGCGTGCCAGCATGGTTTCCGCCGCCGCCTGCTCGGCCACCCGCTTGGACGCTCCGCCGGCCGTGGTCGACTCAAGTCCCTCGACCGTCACCTCGACGGAGAAGGTGGGTGCGTGCGGCGGTCCGGCGCGCCCGATCTCGCGATACCGGGGCAAGGGCAGGCCGCGGGCCTGCGCCCATTCCTGCAGCGCCGTCTTCGAATCCTTGGGCGGACGCGCCGTCTCCCCGATCATCGTCCACCAGTGCCGCCTGATGAACGCCCGGGCCGCCGGCAGGCCGCCGTCCAGATACACAGCCGCGATCACAGCCTCGCAGGTGTCGGCCAACAGGCCCGGATTGCGCCGGCCACCGGCTTCCTCCTCGCCGCGGGAAAGCCGGATGAAGGCACCGAGGTCGATCGCTTCGGCAACCCGGGCCAGCGCGTCGCGGCGGACCAGGGCGGCATAGCGACGGGCCAGCGCCCCCTCCGCCTCCCGAGGAAACGCGTCATACAGCAGTTCCGCCACGATCAGCCCGAGCACCCGGTCACCCAGGAACTCGAGCCGCTCGTTGGAGCGCCGTGAAGCACCGGCTTGGCCAACGGCGCTGGCGTGGGTCAGGGCTTCCTGCAGCAGCAGCGGATCGGCAAAGTCGTGGTCGAGCTGCGGGGTCAGACCATCGAGCATGGATGATCCGTCGGATGGTGCGACGGGTTTGGCGATCATTCGATGCGGGTGAACAGTCGTCCCGCCCGGACCGTGCTGGGCCATCGCCAGAACTCCCAAATCCGGCCATCCACCGAGAAGAAAATGATCTCGGCCCGTCCGATCAGGTTCTCGAACGGAATGTAGCCGACTTCATCAAGGAACCGGCTGTCGCGGGAGCTGTCCCGGTTGTCGCCGAGCGCGAAGTAATGGCCCTCCGGCACCCGGTAAGGCGGGGTGTTGTCGAACGGTCCGTGGTCGGTCAGCTCGACGATGGTGTGGCGGCGGCCATTGGGCAGCACCTCGATGTACCGCCTGAGCGCCCGCACGGTGCCGGCAGCGTCGGTAAAGGTGAAGGCGCTGTCTTCGATCCGCTCCACCGCTTCGCCGTTGATGTGCAGGATGCCGCCGATGAGCTGAATGGTATCGCCGGGCAGTCCGACGATCCTCTTGATGTAGTCGGTGGTGTTGTCGGTCGGCAGCTTGAACACGGCGACGTCGCCCCGTTCCGGCTCGGAGGCGAACAGTCGCCCCGAGAACAGCGGCAGACTGAGCGGCAGGGAGTACCGGCTGTAGCCGTAGGAGTACTTGGAGACGAACAGGTAGTCTCCCACCAGCAGGGTCGGAATCATCGAGCCCGACGGGATGCTGAACGGCTCGTAGGCGACCGTGCGCACCACCAGCGCGATCAGCACGGCGTAGATGATCGTTCGCAGCAGTTCGCCGAAGCCGCCTTCCTTGCGCTTTTCCATGGAACTCCTGTCGGCCCGGGCGCGATCGCCGGGCGGGGTGCTGACGGGCGCTTTGCGCGTCCGGGCGCGATCAAGCCAGCCCCGGCGGAGGCTGTCAAGCAACCGGCGGCCCCTTGATCCCGTTCGGCACCGCCGAGATCACCACCACCGCATGCGCCATCGGGTATTCGTCGGTCAGGGTCACCTCGATAGCGGCATTCATCCCCTCGGGCAGCAGCTTCTCCAGCCGGCGCCTCGCCCCCCCGGTCAGGGTCAGGATCGGTTTCCCCGACGGCAGGCTGGTCACCACCATGTCCCGCCAGAACACTCCCTGGCGCAGGCCGGTGCCGAGCGCCTTGGCGCAGGCTTCCTTGGCGGCATAGCGCTGGGCGTAGCAGGCCGCACGATTGGCCCGGCGGTCGCACCGCACCCGCTCGCTCTCCACGAACACGCGCGCGCAGAATCGCTCGCCGAAGCGGGCGAGGGTCTGCTCGATCCGGCGGATGTCCAGCAGGTCGGTGCCGACGCCGATGATCATCGCGACAGTCCGATCAGCCCGGTCGCTCCGGCGGCGCGGGCTCCTTCCATCACCGCACGCATCCGCCGAATGCTCGCCTCCAAGCCGATGAACACCGCTTCCCCCACCAGGAAGTGCCCGATGTTGAGCTCTGCCATCGGCTCGATGGCGGCAATGGGCGCGACATTGTCATAGGTCAGGCCATGCCCGGCATGGCACTCCAGGCCGAGAGCGTCGCACCGCGCCGCCGCGGCGACGATGCGGGCCAGTTCCCTTGCCGCACCGTCCCCGGCGGCATGACAATAGGCGCCGGTATGCAGTTCCACTGCCGGCGCCCCCAGCGCTGCCGCCGCCTCGACCTGCTCGACCGTCGGCTCGATGAACAGCGACACGCGGATGCCGGCCTCCCGGAGGGTCCGGACCGCCGGGGCCAGGGATGCCGGGCCGGCCACCGCATCGAGCCCCCCTTCGGTGGTGCGCTCCTCGCGTCGCTCGGGGACCAGGCAGACGGCGTGCGGACGGTGGGCGAGGGCGATCCGCAGCATTTCGTCGGTGGCCGCCATCTCCAGGTTAAAGGGGGCCCGCACCTCGCGCATCAGGCGGTCGAGATCGGCATCGGTGATGTGGCGCCGGTCCTCCCGCAAGTGGGCGGTGATCCCATCCGCGCCTGCCTGAATGGCCATGACGGCGGCACGCACCGGGTCGGGATGGGAGCCGCCACGGGCATTCCGCACCGTGGCCACGTGGTCGATGTTGACGCCCAAGCGGAGGTAGCGTGCCATCTGCGATACTTGCCTTCCGGTAAGGTGGGGCAGCGCGGATGCGACCGGTCAGCCGTACGCCCGGTCGACCGAGTTGACCGCAGGCGTCGCCCGGAGCGCGGCGATGATGTTGGTGAGGTGCTTAACGTCCCGCACCTCGACGTCGATCAGCATGTCGAAAAACTGCGATGTCCGGTTGGTGATCTTGAGATTGCTGATGTTGCCTTCGTTCTTGGCGATCACCGTGGTCAGGCCGCCGAGCGTGCCGGGCTCGTTCATCACGGTCAGGTGTATGCGTCCGACATGGGCGATCGCTTCGTCGCTGTCCACATCCCAGGAGACGTCGATCCAGCGTTCCGGTGCGTCCGCATAGGATTCCAGTGTCTCGCAGTCAATGGTATGGATGGTGACGCCCTTGCCGGTGGTGACAATGCCGACGATGCGGTCGCCGGGCAGCGGGTGGCAGCAGGCGGCGAAGTGCATGGCCATGCCGGGGATCAGGCCGCGGATCGGCAGTGCCGGGCCGGCTTCCTTCTTGGCCCGGCGCGCCCGCGCTCGCGCCAGGGGCACCACCTTCTCGTAGAAGCTCTTGCGCTTGCGGCTGCCGGGAAACACCGTTTCCACCACCGTGCGGGCGGTGATGTAGCCGGCCCCCACCTGCGCCAGCAGGTCCTCGATGCTGCCCTGTTTGAAGTTCTTCAGGACGCCTTCCAGGGCCTTGTCGTAGTATTCGTATCCCTCCTCGCGGAACGCCCGTTGCATCAGCGAGCGGCCGAGTTCCAGGTACTGCTCGCGCTCCTTGGCGCGAATGAAGCGGCGGATGCGGGCTCGCGCCTTGCCGGTGACGACGAACCGCTCCCAGGTGGGTGAGGGCGTTTGCGCCTTGGAGGTGATGATCTCCACCTGGTCGCCGTTGCGGAGCACCGTCCGAAGCGGCATCAGCCGGCCGTTGATCTTGGCCCCGACACACCGGTCACCCACCTCCGAGTGTACCGCGTAGGCGAAGTCGACGCAGGTGGAACCGCTGGGCAGGCCGGTGAGATCCCCCTTCGGCGTGAAGCAGAACACTTGATCCTGGAACATCTCCAGCTTGGTGTGGTCGAGAAATTCCTCGGGGCTGGCGGCATGCTCGAGGATGTCCAGCAGGCCGCGAAGCCAGCGGTATTGCCGGCCCACGGTGCTGTCCAGGCCCTGTTTGTACATCCAATGGGCAGCGACGCCGTATTCCGCCACTTCGTGCATTTCCCTGGTGCGGATCTGGATTTCGATCCGCTGGCTCGCCGGCCCCAGCACGCCGGTGTGCAGCGACCGGTAACCGTTGGGCTTCGGCGTGGAGACGTAATCCTTGAAGCGGCCGGGGATGACCGGGTAGGTGCCATGGACGATGCCGAGCGTCCGATAGCAATCCTCCACCGAGCCGACGACGATGCGGAAGGCCATCACGTCGGAGAGCTGCTCGAAGCCGATGTTCTTGTGCTGCATCTTGCGCCAGATGGAATACGGCGTCTTCTCCCGGCCGATCACCGCCGCGCGCAAACCGGCCCCGGCAAAGGTCTCGCGCAAGCCGCCAACGATCTGCGAGACCATGTCGCCGCCTTGCTCGCGAAGAAAATTGAGGCGGGCGATCAGGGAGTTGCGGGCATCGGGATAGATCTCGGCAAAGGCCAGATCCTCCAACTCGTCCTTCATCTCCTGCATGCCGATGCGCTCGGCCAGCGGCGCGTAGATGTCCATGGTCTCGTGGGCGACGCGTCGGCGCTTGTCCGGGTTGTCGATGTGCTTCAGCGTCCGCATGTTGTGCAGCCGGTCGGCCAGCTTGACCAGTAGGACCCGAATGTCCTCGGACATCGCGATCACCAGCTTGCGGAAGTTCTCCGCCTGCTTGGTGCGTTCCGACTGCAGCTCGATCCGGGTGAGCTTGGTGACCCCATCGACCAGCTGGCCGATTTCCTGGCCGAAATGCCGGTTGATGTCGTCCAGGGTGGCGGGCGTGTCCTCGATGGTATCGTGGAGGAGCGCGGTGACGATGGTGGACACATCCAACCGATAGCCGGTCAGGATGCCGGCGACTTCAAGCGGATGCGAGAAGTATGGGTCACCCGAAGCGCGCTTCTGGGCGCCGTGCGCCTTCATCGCGAAGACATAGGCGCGGTTGAGCATGTCCTCGTCAGCGTTGGGATCGTAAGCCTTGACCTTCTCGACCAGCTCGAATTGTCGGATCATCGCGACCCCGGGGCGGCGTCAACGCGGCCCCTGTCTCCACGGGAATGTCGAAGCCTCAGGTCTCGTCCTCGCTGTCGGAACCAGGCGCGCCGTCATCCTGGGACTCCGGCTCCTCGTCCGACTCCTCGCCCTCGAAAAGGGCTTCGGCGTCCGCGAGCACGTCGATGTCCTCCCCGCCCTCACCCTCAAGGTGAAGATCATCGGCGGCGATCTCGGCATCCGGAGCCGCTTCCCCCTGCTCCGACAGGATGTCGTTCTGAACCGACAGCAGGTCCAATTCTTCGATGGTCGGTTCTTCCAGTTCCACGACCTTCTGCAGGCTTTGGATCAGGTTGTTTTCGATATCCGGAAGGTTGATCGTGCCATCGGCAATCTCCCGGAGGGCCACCACCGCGTTCTTGTCGTTGTCCCGGTCCACCGTCAGCGGCGCGCCGGAACCAATACTGCGCCCACGCTGCGCCGCCAGCATGACCAGTTCGAACCGGTTGGGAACCCGTTGGACGCAATCCTCAACGGTAACGCGTGCCATTCAGCTTCTCTCCATCCCGAAGTGCGCCGGTGCCGCCCCGCATCCATCGTCGCCGCGGCGGCGTCCGGCACAGTGCCACGTCACAATCCACCACCCTATTCTATAGGCTGCACCGGGCCGGCAATCAATCGGCCGCCTCATCCAACGGCTCCGCCACCTGGTCTTTCGGCACCTGCGCCAGCATCTCCAGCGTCGTCAGCCCGAGGCGCGGATGGCGCCAGGACGGCGCCAGCTCCGCCAGCGGCTGAAGCACGAAGCGGCGCTGATGCATGCGGGGGTGGGGAAGCACGATGCCGCTATCGCGATCCCGGATTTGGGCGCCGTAGGCGAGGAGGTCGAGGTCCACCGGCCGCGCTGCGTTGGGCACGCCGCGGCGGCGTCCGAACCGTGCCTCCACGGCATGCAGCGTCTGCAGCAGGCGGAGCGGGTCGAGATCGGTCGTCACGTGGGCGACGGCGTTGACGTAGGGGGGTTGGTCCGAGGGCGGCACCGGCCTGCTCCGATACCAGCGTGAGCGGCAAACCACGACGATATCGTGCCGGGGGAGCGCGGCCAGGGCCGCAGCGCAGGTGGTCAGCGGCGGTCCATGGCGTGCGGTGGCCAAGTTGCCGCCGATGCCGATGAATATCATGACGGGTGCCCCGGTCGCGATCTTGCGCACACCACGCTACCATACCATGTCGACAATGTGTAATCTCGCTGCCCCAATCCCATGGGGATGAGAAGTTCAAGGCCCAACCCGCTGCCCGCTTTACGTGCAGGGGGCGCAACGAAAACAAAGGGAGATACCGATGACTTTTTATAATAACGAGCGCATTGCCCTGTTTATTGATGGATCAAATCTATATTCTGCGGCCAAATCCCTGGGCTTCGATATCGACTATAAAAGATTGCTGGAGATATTTTCCGAGAAGGCGCGATTGATTCGTGCATTCTACTATACCGCCCTCATGGAGGATCAAGAGTATTCACCGATTCGGCCGTTGGTCGACTGGCTGGATTACAACGGCTACACCATGGTCACCAAGCCGATCAAGGAGTTCACCGACGCCTCCGGGCGCCGCAAGATCAAGGGCAACATGGATATCGAGCTTGCCATCGATGTGATGGAGATGGCCGAGCACGTCGACCATGTCGTGCTGTTCTCGGGCGACGGTGACTTCCGCCGCCTGGTCGAGGCGGTGCAGCGCCGCGGCGTTCGTGTCACCATTGTCAGCACCATCCGCTCGCAACCGCCGATGGTGGCGGACGAGCTGCGGCGTCAGGCTGATGCCTTCATCGAGTTGCAGGACCTCCAGCCTCTGATCGCCCGGATCGTCCCGGGCCGGGAGGAACGTTATCCGGCTGCCGTCACGTCGGCGGCGCCGGCTGACAGCGCCGACTTCATGGAAGACGCCTGATCCCCGGGGGCGGGCGGCGGGGACCATGGCCGGCGACGGCTCCGGCCCGGGGCGGGACTGTCCGCTATGCCCGCGGCTTGCCGCCTATCGCGGCGAGAACCGTGCGTGCCACCCGGATTGGCACAACGCACCGGTACCGTCGTTCGGCGGGGCGGAGGCGTGGCTTCTGATCGTCGGCCTCGCCCCCGGCCTGCGGGGCGCCAACCGGACCGGGCGGCCGTTCACCGGCGACCATGCGGGCACCTTGCTGTATTCGACCCTGCTCGGCTTCGGACTCGCCGAAGGCCGCTACGGCGCTGCCGCCGATGATGGCCTGGTCCTGCGCGGCTGCCGCATCACCAATGCAGTGCGTTGCGTGCCGCCGGCCAACCGACCGACCCCGGAAGAGATCGGCTGCTGCCGCGGCTTCCTCGCCGCCGAACTGGGCGCCCTCGGCCGCCTTCGGGCGGTGCTGGCGCTGGGGACCATTGCCCATGCGGCCACCTTCGCCGCGCTCGGTCACCGCCCCAGCCGGTTTCCGTTCGGCCACGGCCGGCTGCATCGGCTTCCCGACGGCCTCATCGTGGCCGACAGCTATCATTGCTCCCGGCTCAATACCAGCACCGGGCGGCTCACCGAAGGGATGTTCCACGCCGTGTTCCGGGACCTGCTCGCTGCCTGCGATCACCCCACCGCGGTCGGTGCCGGCGCGCTCAGCCCGGCGCCTCCCGGTCCGGCTCCAGCAGGCGGTGCAGATGCACGATGACATACTTGATGTGGGCGTGGTCGACATGCTGCTGGCTGACACCGCGCCAGGCCGCCAGGGCGGACCGGTAGTCGGGGAAGATGCCGACGATGTCCAGCTTATCCGTGTCGACGAAGTCGGTGCCGCGGGGATCCTTGACCTCGCCACCGAACACCAGATGCAAGAGCGGCTTGTCCATGGTGATTGAGTCCCTGCTGCCGGTCGGATGCCACAGCCGAAGCTTAACGCCGAAGCCGCCGCCACGATAGCGGTGGTCCGGTTACGCGGGTCTGCAACGGAGGGAAGCCGGATGATCGATCTCTACACCTGGAGTACGCCCAACGGTTACAAGGTCTCCATCATGCTGGAGGAGACCGGCCTGCCCTACCGGATGATCCCGGTGGACATCGGCAAGGGGCAGCAGTTCGATCCGGCGTTCCTCGCCCTCAACCCCAACAACCGCATCCCCGTGATCGTCGACCCCGACGGGCCGGACGGCCGCCCTCTGACCCTGTTCGAATCCGGTGCCATCCTGATCTACCTGGCCGAAAAGTCCGGGCGCTTTCTGCCCGACCGGCCGCGGGACCGCTACCGGGTGCTGCAGTGGCTGATGTTCCAGATGGGCGGCCTCGGCCCGATGCTGGGTCAGGCCCACCACTTTCGCAGCTACGCGCCGGAGACCATTCCCTACGCGGTTGACCGCTACACCAACGAGACGACGCGCCTCTATCGCGTGCTGGACCATCGCCTGGGCGAGGCCGAATACCTCGGCGGCGACTACTCCATCGCCGATATCGCCAGCTATCCCTGGATCCGCCCGTGGCGACGCCAGGGCCAGGATCTTGACGCCCATCCCAACCTCAAGCGCTGGTTCCAGGCGATCGATGCCCGGCCGGCGGTGCAGCGGGGCCTCCAGGTGCCGCCGCCCGGCACCGACCTCAACCGCGACATGGACGCGGAAACCCGCGCCAACCTGTTCGGCACGCGCCAGTTCGAGGCGCGGTAGCCCTGTCCCGAGGTGAGCGTGGGGCGGCATTCGTCGGCGTTGGCGGGCGCCCTCGACCGACCTTCGGTGACCCGGTCGAAGCGGCGCTGCCGCCTGAGCGTTGGATTGTTCGGCCGTCCGGTTCGCCGGCCGAGCCGGCCTGGCAGGGTAGGGGTACAGTCTCCCGTGAACGCACATTAGAAAGGGGCGGCTCTTTGGGAGCCGCCCCGATCGAATCAGGTCAACGAACGTCTTGTTTTTGATCAGGCGACGTTCTTCCGGGTCCGCCAGCCGAAGAAGCCGAGCCCGGCCAGGGCCGTGATGAACAGCGGCAGGGCCGCCGGCACCGGGGTCACCAGGGCCGAGCAGCTCTCCCCATCGACACAGTTCAGCACATGAGCGCCGATCCGGGGTCCATCCCCCAGAACGCCCGCGAGGTAGGTGTCCAGATCGAAACCGTCGACAACCGTCCAGCTTATCAGAAGCCACTCGCCGGGGTTAATGCCGTCTTGCGAGGGCGGAGAGGAAGCTGTAAACCGGAAGTCGTTCGTGTTGAACGCGGGTACCAGGCTGCCTCCAGCGGGCAGATTAGGCGGATTGCCACCCGCTGCCATGTCCACACCCGCCCCAGGGGTCAGGATCGGGTTGGAAAGAAAGAGGTTGGTGCCTCCTTCGAAGTAGATTCTCGCGATACTGTTCGTGTCCAAGGCAGGCGGTTGTGGAGACTCATTCCGGAAGGTCGTCTCGAGAGTTGTTCCGACCAACTCGAAGTCCACGTACCCTTCGAAGTCCCAGGAAGCGACATTAAAGGGTGTGAGCGGCAACGTCACCTTCGCCGCTTGAGCCGGGGCGGCCATGACGGCCAAACCCGGCAGGATGGCCGCTGCCGCAACCGCAGCGAACCAGCGCTTGAAACCTCGCATCAATTACCCTCCTATCCCAACATTAAATTGGTGATTTCGTTGCGAGTGCCGGTTTCCCAGCGGTCGCACCCTACGCTCACGGACCGGATCGCGTCGACCCCCAAGTGGGGTGCCTCGCCATGCCTTTTGCGCGCGTCGCGAAATCATGCCGGGAGGCAAGGACGTTTGTGCCAATGAAACCTCAGACCAAAGGGGGTAACTCCAAACAAGCCGCCCCTGGTTGGTCGCTCCCTATATGGGGATCATGCGGCCGCGCCGGCCAGAATCGCGGCCGCCAATATTAGCACCGCACCGAGCGGCTTGCTCAGGTGTCGGCCCCAGGGAAGGTTTTTCTCTGCCGCCATCACCGCGGCCAGCAGCAGCATCCAGCCGATGCTGCCCATGC
>REES01000021.1 GCA_007694935.1 Rhodospirillales bacterium | reverse complement strand
CCTTGCCGATGACGTGCTGCTTGAGGCGGGAGAGCGAGCCGAACGGATCGATCCGGCCGTCGCGCAGGTAGAACTGGCCTTCGGTGATATAGCCGGTGTTGTCCGGAACAGGATGGGTGACGTCACCGCCCGGCATGGAGGTGACGGTGAGGATCGTCACGGATCCACCGCCCGGAAAGACGGCCGCCTTCTCGTAGCGTCGTGCCAACTGTGAATAGAGGTCGCCCAGGTAGCCGCGCGTTGACGGCACCCGGTCGAGCGAGATGCCCACCTCCTTCAGCGCATCGGCATAGGCGGTCATGTCCGTCAGCAGCACGAGGACGCGCTTCTTCTCCTCGACCGCGAAGCGCTCGGCCACGGCCAGCGCCATGTCGGGCACCAGCAGGCGTTCGAGTGCCGGATCGGAGGCCTCGTTGACGAACATCACCGTACGCATGAAGACGCCCGCGTCCTCGAAGGCGGAGCGAAACGTCCAGTAGTCGTCGAAGGTGAGGCCCAGCCCGCCGAACACCACCACGTCGGCTTCGGCCTGGATGCCGACGCGCGCGAGAAGCGCGTTGTGCGGCTCACCGGCGGAGGTGAAGATCGGGATCTTCTGGCTCTCCACCAGAGAATTGAACACGTCGATCATCGGGACGTCCGTGCGGATCATGCGCGAGGAGAGCGCGCGCCGCGCCGGATTCGCCGACGGCCCATCCACCTCCACCTTCGGCTCGTGATCGAGCGAGGGGCCGTGATCGAGCACCCGTCCATCGCCCCCGAACACCCGCCCGAGGACGCTCGACGCGAACACCGCCTTGGGCGGGTGACCGAGGAAGCGCACGCGGCTTCGCGTCGAAAGCCCGTCGAGGCCGGCAAAAACCTGCAGGGATGCTTCGCCGTCGCCGAGCCGGACTACCTGCGCCAAGCGCGGCAGCATGCCGTCCTCGTTGACCAGGGCGAGGTCGCCGAACCGGGGGCCCGCGGGATCGTCCGCGGTCTCTTGCGGCAACGCGATCCGGATCACGCCTCCGATGATCGATAGAACCCGATCATAGGTTATCGCGGTTCCCGCCAAGCCGTAAGCCTCCCCCCTCAGACCCCATCTGACGCCGGAGACAGTGAAGCCATGTGCCTCGTCGCCGCAAGGCTTTTTCCTGTCGGCGGGGCATGGATCGTCAGTATCGTCAATCCAGCCGGACAAGGCGGCTCGGAATTCTATTGCAGCGTTGGGCTCGCCCGCGGGAGGCGCCATTCATTCCGGATCGCGGTGGCGCGGCCATCCTCGTCACCTCCGCCCCGACTACACCAGACCAGCGGACGTCGCGGCAATCCTCGAGCCCGCCTGAGGTCTCGCAAGCCGGTGACGGTCTCTCGCGAGATCGCGGTGGCCAAGGCCGGCCGGCTCGGTCCATCCGCTGACGGCGCGGTGTCGTTCCATGCGCCGACCTCCGGGAACCGAACGACGAACAGGCGGCCCGGCGGGCCCGCGACATGAGGCTGGAAACGTCGCCTGACCTCGGCGATGATGCCTTGTGAGGCCGCCGGCGTCGGCAACGGGGAACAACCGGGTCGACCCGCCGGACCCGGCGCTGCCACCGCAGCGCCTGCACCACGCTTAGGAAAACGATCAGATCTTCATAGGGAACAATCGCCATGACCGCGGAACAACGGCGGCTTGCAGAGGCTGGCGGACCGGGAACGAACTGGAAAACGTGGGGACCATACCTCAGCGAGCGGCAATGGGGCACGGTCCGGGAGGATTATAGCACCGACGGCAACGCCTGGGACTCTTTTCCACACAGCCAGTCCGTGGCCCGCGCCTATCGCTGGGGCGAGGACGGGATCGCCGGCATCTCGGACGACCGGCAATTGTTGTGCTTCGCCGTCGCGCTGTGGAATGGCGCTGATGCGGTGCTGAAGGAGCGTCTGTTCGGACTGACGAACAATCAGGGCAACCACGGCGAAGATGTCAAGGAATACTACTTCTACCTGGATTGCACACCAACCCATTCGTACATGAATTATCTATACAAGTATCCGCAGAATGCATTCCCCTATGCGGATTTGGTTGATACGAACAAGGCGCGCGGGTACACTGATCCGGAGTACGAATTGGTCGACACGGGTGTCTTTAACGACAACCGATACTTTGATGTCTGCGTCGAATACGCAAAGGCCTCGCCGACTGACATTCTGATCCGAATCAGCGTCACGAATCGGGGGCCGGACCCCGCACCGCTGCGCGTGCTGCCGACACTCTGGTTCCGTAATGTCTGGTCCTGGTTCGCGGGGTCAATCAAGCCGAACCTGAGCAAGGCCGGAGCGGGCGTCGTGCAGGCGGCGGGATCCGCGGTCGGAGACTTTTATCTTTATTGCAAGGGCGCGCCCCCGCTGTTGTTCACGGAAAACGAGACCAATCACGCGGCACTCTTTGGCGGCACCAACGCCTCGCCGTACACCAAAGACGGCATCAACACCTGCGTGGTGAGCGGAAACGGAAGTGCCGTAAACCCAAAGGGAATGGGGACCAAGGTGGCCGCCGATTACCGTGTGACCTTGGACCCCGGGAAGACGGAAGTGATTTGCCTTCGACTTCGCGAGGGAGAAACCGCTGACGCTTTCGGGGATTTCGACGCCGTGTTCAAGGCGCGTCAGAATGAAGCCGACGAGTTCTACGCCGCCGTCGCACCACCATCGTTGAACAAGGACGAACGACTCGTGATGCGTCAGGCTCTTGCCGGCATGATGTGGACCAAACAGTACTACGAGTACGACGTCCAAAAGTGGATCGACGAGCATGGCGGCGCAGAGCGGGTGCGCAATACCGAATGGGCCCACATGAAAAATCACGACATCATCTCGATGCCGGACAAGTGGGAGTACCCGTGGTATGCGGTCTGGGATTCCGCTTTCCATACACTCGCGCTCATGCTGGTTGACACGGACTTCGCCAAGGGTCAACTCTCGCTGTTTCTCAGCGATCGTTACCAGCATCCCAACGGTCAGATCCCGGCCTACGAGTGGAACTTCTGCGACGTCAATCCGCCCGTACACGCGTTTGCGACGCTGACCGTCTACAACTTCGACAAGGCACGCCGCGACGGCCAGGGCGACCTCCACTTCCTGAAAAACGCCTTCGAACGCCTCTGCCGCAACTTCGACTGGTGGATCGAGCAAAAGGGGCCGACCAACCGCAACGTGTTTGAAGGCGGCTTTCTCGGCCTCGACAACATCGGCGTGTTCGATCGCAGCCGCGAGTTGCCGACGGGAGGCCGCCTGGAGCAGTCCGACGGGACCGCTTGGATGACCATGTTCGCGCAGAACATGCTGACGATCGCCATGGAACTGGCGCGGCACGATCCAAGCTACGAGGATCGGGTGCTCGACTACCTCGACCGGTTCCTCAATATCGCCAGTGCGATGGACCACATCGGCGAGCACGACGACAAGATGTGGGACGAGGAGGATGGGTTCTTCTATGACGTGCTGCGGTTCCCGGACGGCAACGGGACGCGGCTCAAAGTGCGGTCTCTGGTCGGCCTGCTGCCGCTCGCCGCGGCAACCATTATTGACGCCGAGGTTCTGGAAAAACTCCCCCGCGTGAAGGAGCGTTACGAAGCCCTCGTTGCCGAAAAAGGCATAGGGCAGAACTTCGCCTGCCCGGAAGCGCCGGGCCTGGAGAACCGGAGACTTCTGGCCATTCTGAACGAAGAAAAGCTGCGCCAAGTTCTGTCGAGAATGCTGGATCAAAACGAGTTCCTGAGCCCCTACGGCATCCGGTCCCTGTCGCGCTTCCATGCCGAAAATCCCTATGTTTTCCATTGGGGTGATCAGCGGTTTGTTGTCCGCTATCTTCCGGCCGAGTCCGATTCCGGCATGTTCGGCGGCAATTCCAACTGGCGCGGCCCGATATGGATGCCGGCCAACATCATCCTGCTCCGCGCCCTCGTCAATCTTTACGCCTACTATGGCGTTTCGTTCAAAGTCGAGTACCCGACCGGATCCGGCCGCACCTGGACGCTGTACCAGGTGGCCGAAGCGATCTCTGACCGCTTGACCGGCATATTCACGCGCGGGACGGATGGCCGGCGCGCGGTCTACGGTGGCGCCGAGATCTTCCAGTCAGACCCTCACTGGCGCGATCATGTCCTGTTCTATGAGTACTTCCATGGCGACAACGGTGCCGGCATCGGCGCCAGCCACCAGACGGGCTGGACCGGGACGGTTGCCACTCTTCTTGCCTACTTCGGCAGCGTCGACGCCCACGACATCAAGGAAGGCGCCACCGAACGGGTCATGGAAGCGATCGCCGCGGCGACGAACCCGGGCGCGCCGCGCGCCAGTTCCTGATGACGGCCCCACCCGAAGGCTACCCCGCGGTCACGCCGTCAAGGGGCAGGTGCGGCAAGGCACACCAACGAGGGGGACAGGTCTATGATCCTTGCGGGAGATATCGGCGGCACGAAGACCGTGCTGGCGCTGGTCGATCCGATCGCCGGGCCGGCGCATCCGCTGCGGGAAGAGCGGTTCACCAGCAAGGAATATGACTCCCTGGATGCGATCATCCGCCAGTTCCTGGGAGACACCCGCGACCGGCCAACCGCGGCCAGCTTCGGCATTGCCGGACGGGTTGCCGGTCGTCAATGCCAAGCCACGAATCTGCCGTGGTTCATCGACGCCGACGTGATCAGCCGCGAGTTCGGCATCCCTGAAGTCCACCTGCTCAACGACCTGCAGGCGGTGGCGACCGCGGTTCCCCGCCTCGAAGCCGGCGACTTGTGTATCCTGAACGAAG
>REES01000055.1 GCA_007694935.1 Rhodospirillales bacterium | reverse complement strand
TCCCACTCCCTCCGCCATTTTCCTGTTTCGAACTGCGATCGGCGCCCGTTGAGCGCCGGATTTCTCCCAAGTTTCAGCCGGGTTCGCCGGCGTCGTCCGAACCTCGGAGACTGGCAGAGCGCCGAATTTCCGTCTCTGAACGGCCCTCCGTCTCTAACCGAGCGAACCTCGTCCGGCCCGGTTCGGCTTCGCGATGGCCAGCGTTTCCTGCGGGTTTCTCAGGTCGCTCAACAATGCATTCCGCGGGCGTTCTTCCGGTTGGCGCGGCCGCCCGGAAACCACGCGGTAGGCCTGTTCCGGGGAAGCCGCGCGCAGCCTGTCGTTATGCTGCGGATCAAGAACCTGATGGCTCTTTGACTTTCGATGACAAATCGCTGCGACGTCAGTAGCCTGGCCTGATGTCGAGCGAACCTTGGACCGATGAGGAGAACGATCTGATCGTCGCGGATTATTTCGCGATGCTGGCCGACGACGTCCTCGGACGCCCCTACAACAAGGCGGAGCATCGCCGCGCGCTCCTGCCGCTGCTGAACGGCCGCTCGGAGGGATCGGTCGAGTTCAAGCACCAGAACATCAGTGCGGTTCTGAAGGGGCTCGGCGAGGACTGGATCCCCGGCTACAAGCCTGCCTTCAATTTCCAAATGTCGCTGGTCGACGCGGTGGCACGGTGGCTGGCACTGAACCCCGCGTGGTTCGGCCGTCTGCCAGACTCGCGCCCGGCGACCGGTCTTCAGGAACCCGCACCGATCTGGATAGGCCCGCCGCCCACACTGTCGAACCAGCCTCCGCCACAAGAGTTGGAGCAGATGCTGCACATAGCCCGGAAGTTCGACGTGGCAGGCCGGGACGAGCGCAACCGCGCCCTCGGCCGCGCCGGCGAGGAGCGCGTTCTGGCGCATGAGTGGGCAACGCTACGGTCGGCGGGGCGCGATGACCTAGCGAGAAAGGTCCAGTGGGTGTCCGAGGAGGATGGGGATGGTGCAGGCTACGACATCGCGAGTTTCGCGCCAGATGGTCAGGCGCGCTTGATCGAAGTGAAGACGACGAACGGGTGGGAACGGACGCCCTTCCACATCACCCGCAACGAGCTTGCGGTGGCAGACGAGCGCCGATCCGATTGGTGCCTGTTCCGGCTTTGGAACTTCTCGCGCGAGCCGAGGGCCTTCGAACTGTATCCGCCCCTCGACGCCCACGTCACACTCACGGCCACAGCATTCGAGGCAGGCTTCCATTGATACCAGGGCGCGCTCAGTCAAACACCATGCCCATCTGCTCCGCCCAAGGCCGGTCGGCGACAGCGACAAGGTCGTTCAGCGAAAGCGCCGGCGGCACACGCCAGATGATGAGCTCTCCGAGCACATCTGGCGACAGATAAGCAAGCCGCATCATCCGGCTGACGAAGGGCAGCGTCACCTGCTCGGCCTGAGCGATGTCGCTCAGCGTCGCGGCCCCGCCGCGCTCCAGCCGCCGGCGCCAGTCCCAGGCCCGGGCGGTGGCGCGCAGCACATGCGGATCCTGCGCCCGGCCGTTTTGAAGGTCTGAATCGTCGGGAGGTAGGATCTTGGGCCGCCCATTGCGTTTGCGGATCGTCAGGGGGATGGCGGACGGGGTGGTCATGCGACGGCCTCTGTCTGGCGAGGCGCCCTCATGTCTCGCAGGACGGAGCCCAGCCCCTCATGGCGCAGATCGACGGCGAGGCCGTCGGCGGTCACGGTCACCCGCTCCACCAGCAGCTTCACGATGCGCGCCTGCTCCGCCGGGAACAGCGGCGGACCTGTCAATCCCGGACAAAAATGGGGCCACCCCCGGCGTGATCCTGGGCCATGGCCGCGGGTTTGGCATGCGCCTTGGCGCGTGTGGCCCCCACACGCCTGACGCGTGCCAAGGCGCACTGGCCAAAGGCCAGTTCCCGGGGAGCTGCATGGTTTTGGGTTCAGGGATTGCGCTTGCGGCTCTGACGGAGCCTGAAGCTCTCGGCGCACACGCGCATGGAGTTCCACAGAACACATCTCCCCGCCTTCAGCTTGTTCGCTTCAGACGCACAGTGGCGGAGTTTTACTCCGCGGCGGCCAGAACATCCGACCGCTTCCGTGGCCCAGTTTGGCGCCGGGACCCACGGGATCACGCGCCGGCCATGGGCCGGGCCGCCGCCACCTTCGGTGCCTCGGCGGGGGGCACGAACGCCTCCGGCCGGCCGACCGGCATCGTCTCCACATAGAGCGACCGGCTGGGAAAGGCGAAGGCGGTGCCGGCGTCCTCCACGATCTCCTTGATGCGGTAGGCGAGCGCTTCCTTGATGCGAAGCCATTCGCCCCACACGGTGGTTCGGGTGAAGCAGTACACCATGATGTCGATGGACGAGTCGTTGAAGGAATCGATGCGGACGAACATCGCCACCTCCGGCGGCTTGGCGAAGTCCGGACTTTCCAGCAGGTAGCCCTCGATGCCATCACGGATGCGGCGCAACTGGTCGACGGTGGTGCGGTACTCGACGCCGATGGTCCAGAAGATGCGGCGGTGGGTCATGCGGGTGAAGTTGGTGACCGGGCTGTCGGCCAGCTGCGCATTGGGGACGTACACCGGCGCACGGTCGAACCGGCGCACCAGGGTGGAGCGGAAGCCGATGGTCTCCACCGTACCCTCGACCACGCCCTCGACCCGGATCCACTCACCGGGCTGGAACCGCTTCTCCCCCAGCACCAGCAGCCCGGCGATCAGGTTCTTGAACAGGTCCTGGGCGCCGAGGGCGACGGCGACACCCAAAAGGCCCAGGCCGGCGATGATCGGGCCGATCCGGATCCCCCAGATCTCGAGGACGGTCGCCGCCGCGATCAGCAGCACCACGATCTTGATCGCCTTGACGAACCATTGAACGAGGGAGGGCGTGAACACCTGTTCCAGCCGGCGGAAGCGGCTGGAGATGGGATCGACCACATTGAAGAACGCCCAGAAGATGTTAAAGACGATCAGCGAGCGCACGAGCTGATCCGCCATCGCGCCGAACGTGCCGGGAAGGTTGAGGTACTGGAAGGTGAAGAAGGCGCCTATCACCACCGGAATGAACCGCACCGGATCGTGCAGCGCGCCGACCACACGGCTGTCGTCCTCCGGGCGCCGGCGGTGGATCCAGGCTTCCACCCGGTCGAGGACCAGGTTGGTGAACAGCCTTCGGAACGCGAGGAAGCCGACGAAGATGAGGCCGGCCAGCAGCAGCCGCCCGATGTCGATGCCGAGCACGCCCTGCTGCCACACCTCCACCACCAGGCGCCAGAACTCGTCGAGCTGCTGCAAAACCTCCGCCACGTCACCTCCTGCTGATCGTGTTGGCTCGCGCCCGAGCCGCCTGCCGCGGGTGGCTTGGGTGCGTCACAGCTTTAGCGATTCCTCAGGGCCTGTAAATCGTTGGCCGGATCAGGCGACAGCGCGAGGCCCGGCCCGTCCCAGAGCCGGTCCGCATCCAGGCGCTTAGTTTGGGCGTTCCGGTACCAGGGTCAGCCGGGACGACCGGGTCCGCAGCAGGTCGGCACGGTCCCGGCCCAGGTGGAACCAGCCGCCCTGCCGCCAGCTCTCGATCAGGTCGTCGTAGTGCGGCGACAGCGGGTTGCCGGACTGGCCCGGCGCCACCATGAAGCGGGACCGGCGGAGATCGCCGAGGTCGTAGACGGCCCGGAAGCTGGCACCGTGCACGGCGGTGAACGGCTGATCACTGCTTCCGAGGAAGTTGGCGGCGCGGTTGAGGGTGTAATAGCCGCCGTCGGCCGGCACCGACCGTTCCGCCAGGCGGCCCAGCAGCGGCACCCGGCCGGCCAGGAGATGGCGAAAGCGGACGTGGTGGGCCTCGCCCCAGGTCCAACCGGACGGGGGGCCATAGCGCTCCTCCAGCCAGCCGATCGCGTCCTCGAGGGAGCGCTTCAGCAGCTCGGCACAATCGTCGGCGGTGGCCGCGGCTTCGCCGCCGCCGGCACACCAACTGGGGTCGGAGTGGAGCACGTGGCGGACGAACGCCGGATTGTGGCCGAGACCGGCAGCCGGGAACGAACCCAGTTCCGCGGCGTAGAGCGCCTGCGTGAAGGTGCGCATCCATGCCTCGAACACCAGCGGCTCGGGGTGATCGCGATCCATCTCGCCGGTCCAGCGGGCCAGCCCGGCGGCGGCATCGGGCAGCGCATAGCCTTCCGGCAAGGCCGCCAGCATCTCCGGCAGCAGGCGCCGTGCCATCACCGACACGATATCCATCTGCATGGCGGACGAGGTGTCGAGGCTGTGGGGGCGGTGGGCGTCCAGCAATTCGGCGATCCGCATCGCCCGGTAGGGATCGTCCCAGCCATCGCCAAGAAACCAGGGATAGTCGTCGGGCACCAGCTTGTTGTTGGCGTTGAACAGGACGCCTTCCTGCGGGTTCAGCGCCCGCGGCATTGCCTCGTATGGGACGAATCCGATCCAGTCGGTCTCCCCGGTCCAGCCCGCCGTCGGCGCGCGGCCGTCACCGGAGCGCCGGATGGGCACGAGGCCGGGGGTGACGAAGCCGATGTTGCCCGCGGTGTCGGCGTAGAACAGGGCCTGCGGCGCCGCCTGGAAGTCGGCCAGCGCCGCCACGAAGTCGTCCCAGCTGGCCGCCCGGTTGAGGCGGTATAGCGACGTCGCGTTGCGCCCGCCCGGGGCCAGGTAGGACGCGGCGAAGGCCAGCACGCGCTCCGCCGGCGCACCCTCCGCGACCTCGGCGTCCTTATGGGGGAGCACCAGCGCCGCCGCGGGCACGTCGGTGAGGACCGGCCCATGGCGGGTTGTCCGGACCACCAGTTCCTCCGCCTCGCCGCCCCGGACCGCGATCACTTCCCGCCGGGTCTCGAACGGCTCCGAGCCGTTTGGCGTCAGGTAGCGGTCGGGATCGTCGGGGTCGACCCGCTGGACGAAATGATCCTCCACGTCGAGGTTGGCGGTGCTCATGCCCCAGGCGATGTGCCGGTTGTGGCCGAGCACGAAAAACGGCACCCCGGCGGCAGTCGCCCCCGCCAGCTCCAGTTCCGGGGTAACGATACGGGCGAGATACCAGGTGCCGGGGATGGAAAAGCCGAGGTGGGGATCGCTGGCGAGGATCGGGGCACCGGAATCGGTGCGGCTGCCGTCCACCACCCAGACGTTGGAGGCGCCGGCGGTGGGGCCGGACGGCATCGGATCGCCAGCCAGGATCGCATCGAGATCAAGACCGCGGGTCAGTTCCCCGGCATCGGGCAAGGTGGCCGGCGCGTCCGTCGGATCGCCGGCCATCAGCGCGTCGAGCCGGTCCGGCGCGAGCCGCTCAGCGAGCTGCGCCCGCAGCAACTCCTCCCGGCGATTGGTGCCGAGGTTGTGGGCCATCAGATAGCCCCACGCCACCGAGTCGGCCGGCCGCCACGGCTCCGGGGTCAGCCGGAGCGCGGCCAATTCCGGCGGCGGCGCTCCCTGGCGCCGGCGGAACTGGGCATTGACGCCGGCGGCATAGGCCTCCAGCGCGCGGCGGACGTCATCAGGGGCCGCCGCGGCTTCGGCCTCGGCCAGGCCGTAGAGGCCGAGCGACCGCATCCGGCGGTCGATGGGCAGTGTCGATGCACCGGCGATTTCCGACAGCCGGCCGGCGACGATCCGCCGCATCCCCTCCATCTGCGCCAGTCTATCCTCGGCATGCACCCAGCCGAGGGCAAACAGCGCGTCGGCATGGCTGTCGGCAAAGATGTGGGGGATGCCGTGCTCGTCACGGATCACCTCCACGGTGGCGTCCGGACCGGCCACCACCACCTCTCCCCGGCGCGGCTCGGCCCCGGTGCCGAGCCAGAGATAGCCGCCGACCAGGGTGCCGATCAGAAGCACCGGCAGCAGCAGGCCGAGACGTCGCAGCCAACGCAGCATGACCGGTCAGCGACGCCTTGCCGATTCGGCTGCGCGACGCCGGCGGCGGCGCGGACGGAAGGAGACGGCCCGCCTGCCGTGCGCAGCGATCAGTTCTTCGCCCGATCCACCAGCTTCTTCTCGCCGATCCACGGCATCATCGCCCGTAACCGTTCGCCCACGGCCTCGATGTCATGCGCAGCGGCACGCCGGCGCATGGCCTTAAAGCTGGGCTGCCCGGCTTGGTTTTCCAGCATCCATTCCCGCGCAAACCGGCCGGTCTGGATCTCGTCCAGGATTCGCTTCATCTCCGCCCGGGTTTCGGCGGTGACGACGCGTGGACCCCGGGTGTAGTCGCCGTACTCCGCGGTGTTGGAGATGGAGTAGCGCATGTTGGCGATGCCGCCCTCGTACATCAGGTCGACGATCAGCTTGACCTCGTGCAGGCATTCGAAATAGGCCATCTCCGGCGCGTAGCCGGCCTCCACCAGGGTCTCGTACCCGGCGACGATGAGCGCCGACAGGCCGCCGCACAGCACCGTCTGCTCCCCGAACAAATCGGTCTCGCACTCCTCCCGGAAAGTGGTCTCCAGCAGGCCGGCACGCCCGCTGCCGATGGCACAGCCGTAGGATAGCGCCAGCTCGCGCGCGTTGGCGGAGGCATCCTGGTGGATCGCCAGCAGCGACGGAACCCCGGCACCCCGCACGTATTCGGAGCGGACCAAGTGGCCCGGTCCCTTCGGCGCGATCATGAACACGTCCAGGTCCGCCCGGGGCTCGATCAGGCCGAAGTGGATGTTGAGGCCGTGGGCGAACGCCAAGGCGGCGCCATCGCGCATGTTCGGCGCCAGTTCCTCGGCATAGAGGGCCCGCTGATGCTCATCCGGGGTCAGCACCATCACCACGTCGGCTTCCGCCGCCGCCGCCGCCGGCGACTGCACGGTGAAGCCGGCCGCCGCCGCCTTGGCGGCACTGGCCGATTGCGGCCTGAGGGCCACCACCACCCGGCCGACGCCGCTGTCCCGCAGGTTCTGGGCATGGGCGTGTCCCTGACTGCCGTAGCCGACGATGGCCACATTCTTCGACTTGATGAGGTTCACATCGGCGTCACGGTCGTAATAGACGCGCATGCGCATGGTCTCCTTCGCCTCGGGCGGGATTATCGGGTCCGGTGCCCCGGACGGCCGGTCGGTTCGCGGTTTATCGGGTCTCGGGCCGGTACGCAAGCCGGCCACCGCCGCCGGGTGCTACCGCCCGGCCTTGGGTGGTCTGGCCAGTTCTTCCAGGATGCGCTCCCGATCGGCATCCAGATCCGGTGCCGCCGCCCGAACCGCGGGATCGGGGAAAGCGGACAGCTTGACCGGATTGCCGGCCATCAGCATGCCGTCACCGGCAGTGATGGTACCGACGCCATCGGCCGGGGCCGCCCGGACCACCATGGTGCGTGCCCGCACCTGGGGATCGGCCAAGACCTGATCGATGCGGTTGATCGGCCCGGCCGGCACCCCGGCCGCCTCCAGCAGGCCGAGCCAATGGGCCGCCGGCCGGGTCACCAACACCGCCTCCAGCTCGGCCTTGAGCGCGAGGTGGTGGCGGGTGCGATCCTCGTTGGTCCGGAACAGGGGGTTGTCCGGAAGGTCATCGCGGCCGATGGTTCCGGCGAGGGCGCGGAACAGCGCATCGTTGCCGGCCGCGATCACGATGTGGCCGTCGGCGCAGGCGAACGCATCGAACGGCGTGATCGAGGGATGGCGGGCCCCGATGGGACCGGGCACCTGGCCGGTGGCGGCATAGCGGGCGATGGCGTTCTCCAAGATGGCCACCTGGCCGTCCAGCATGGCCACGTCCACCAGCATGCCCCGGCCGGTCGCCGCCCGGTGGACCAGCGCGGAGGTGATCCCGATCGCCGCGAACAGGCCGGCGGTGATGTCGCCGATCGAGGTGCCGACCCGGGTCGGCGGGCCATCGGGGTGCCCGGTCAGACTCATCGCCCCGCCCATCGCCTGCACAACCAGGTCGTAGGCGGGGCGGCGGGCATAGGGGCCGGTCCGCCCGAAGCCCGATACGGCGGCATAGATGAGCCGGGGATGCCGGGGATGCAGGTCATTCCAGCCGAAGCCGAGGGCGTCCAGGGTGCCGGGACGGAAGTTCTCCACCAGCACGTCTGCGCGGTCGAGCAGTCGCTCGAGCACCGCACGGTCGCCGGCATCCTTGAGGTCGAGGGCGATGCTTTGCTTGCCGCGGTTGAGCGACTGGAAGTAGGCCGAACGCCCGTCGACGAACGGGCCGAACTGCCGGGCATCGTCGCCGCTCCCCGGCCGCTCCACCTTGATCACCCGGGCGCCCAGATCGGCCAGCACCATGGTGCAGTAGGGGCCGGCCAGCACCCGCGTCAGATCGAGGATGGTGACGCCGGTGAGCGGGCCGTCCGGCGGCGACTGGTCGCGTCCCGCCTGGCCGCGTCCCGCCGCTCGGACCGCCTCGGAGCCTCCGTTCAGGGCTTGTCCTCGACGTCGTCCTCGATGTGCTCGATCACTTCACCGATGTCGTCATCGTCCTCGCCGAGATCGGAGGCGTCCTCGATCAGATCGGAATCTTCAGAGTCGATATCCTCGAGATCGGCGGAATCCTTGCCGTCGGATTCGACGGCGACATCCGCCCCCTCGTCCTCTGCGACCTCATCCTCAAGGGCGGTATCGGCGACCTCGTCCGCCAATACCGCCGCCGGCGCGAGGGCGCGGCCACCCGGCCGACGGGTCTTCGCCTGGCGGCCCGGATCGTAGACGGTTCCGCACACCGGGCAGACCACGGGTTCGCGCCGCAGGTCATAGAATCGTGCGCCACAATTGTGGCACGACCGCTTCGTTCCCCATTCCGGTTTCGCCAAGTCTGATCCCTCCGTTCGCAGATGCCGCAGGTCCGGCAAATCAAGGCCGTTTCGCGTTTGCCAGTTTGAACGTGCCGTGTCAAAAGCAAATGCGGGATCGCTCGCTGCGCCGGCCCAAGGGGGTTGCGACACGCCGGCCGCACGGACCCCGCCCGCTTCAACGCTTGTCCCTCATCGCCCTGTCAACACCGAACGACATCAGCATCGTGCCCGCTCTCGCGTCCCATCCCGCCGCCGGCCTCAACGGCCGCATCACGGTTCCCGGCGATAAGTCGATCTCCCACCGCGCGCTGATCCTCGGCGCCAGTGCGGTCGGCGAAACCCGCATCCACGGCCTGCTCGAAGCCGAGGACGTGCTGGCGACCGCCAACGCGCTTCGGGCGCTCGGGGCCACAATCGTCCACGACGACGACGGCACCTGGCGGGTGCAGGGTGCCGGTGTCGGTGGCTTGGCCGAGCCGGCGCAAGTGCTGGACCTCGGCAACTCGGGCACCGGCGTGCGCCTGTTGATGGGGCTTGCCGCCACCCATCCGTTCAGCACCTTCTTCACTGGCGACCGTTCGCTGTGCCGACGGCCGATGCGCCGGGTGGCCGAACCGCTGGAACGGATGGGGGCCTCGTTGGTGGCACGGAGCGGCTGCCGGCTGCCGCTTTGCGTGATCGGCACGCCGGACCCACTGCCCATCGAGTATACCTTGCCGGTGGCCTCGGCCCAGGTGAAGTCGGCGATTCTGCTGGCGGCCCTCAACACGCCGGGGGAGATCACGGTGATCGAGCCGGTCGCCACCCGCGACCACACGGAACGGATGCTGGCGGCGTTCGGCGCCGGCGTTTCGGTCGAGCCTCGAGCCGATGGCGGGCGGGCGATCCGGCTGACCGGCCAGCCGGAGCTGGCAGCAACCGATATCGCGGTGCCGGGCGACATCTCGTCGGCGGCGTTTCCGCTGGTCGCAGCCTTGATCACCACCGGGTCCCGGCTGGTGATCGAGGGCGTCGGCGTCAATCCCTTGCGGACCGGGCTGCTGGACGCCCTGACGGCGATGGGAGCCAACCTCGTCATCGCCGACCGCCGCCATGCCGGGGGTGAACCGGTGGCCGACCTGATCGCCGAGGCGGGACCGTTGACCGCGACGGCAGTGACGGCGGCGGCGGTGCCGTCAATGATCGACGAGATTCCGATCCTCGCGGTGGCCGCCGCCTGCGCCAACGGCGCCACCCGGATCGACGGCCTGGGCGAGCTTCGCGTCAAGGAGAGCGACCGGTTGAGTGCGGTCGCCCGGGGCCTGGCCGCTTGCGGCGTGGTGGTGGAGGAGGGAGAGGACTGGCTGGTGGTGCACGGCACCGGCGGGCCGCCCGCGGGCGGGGCGGTCGTTCCCACCGATCTGGACCACCGCATCGCCATGGCGTTTCTGGTGCTGGGTACTGCCGGTCGCGCCGCCGTCGGCATCGATGACGATGCCGCGATCGCCACCAGCTTCCCCGGATTTGCGGCACTGATGGGCAGCATCGGTGCCGATCTCCGCCGATCATGAGCCCGCGCCCCGTGGTGATTTCGGTGGACGGTCCGGCTGCCGCCGGCAAGGGGACGCTGGCCCGCCGTCTCGCAGCCGCTCAGGGCTATGCCTATCTCGATACCGGCCTGATCTACCGCGCCGTCGGCGCCAAGCTTCTGGCGCGGAGGGGCGAGCCTGCCGAGACGGCGGCGGCGGTGGCGGCGGCCCGTTCCCTGAACCCGGCCGACCTCGAGCGCCCGGATCTGCGCGGGGACGATATCGCCGTCGCCGCGTCCCGAGTCGCGGCGATACCGGAGGTGCGGGAAGCCTTGCTGGCTTTCCAGCGCGACTTTGCCGCCGGGCCTCCGGGCGGGGCGCCGGGCGCGGTGATCGATGGCCGCGATATCGGCACGGTCGTGTGCCCGGATGCCCCGGTCAAGCTGTTCATCACCGCGTCCGTCCGGGTCCGGGCCGCGCGCCGCGTCCGGGAGCTGCGACAACGTGGCCTTTCCGTCTGCGCCGCCAGGGTGCTGCGCGACATGATCGAGCGGGACGGCCGCGACGCTGAGCGAGCGGTCGCACCGCTCAGACCTGCCGATGACGCTTGGTGCCTCGATACCAGCGAGCTTGGTCCGGATACCGTTCTCCGGCTCGCGCTGGCTGTTGTGGAGCACCGGCAATTCGCGTAAACAACCCCGATGCGCGCGGGCGGGGCCGCAATGCCGGCGTCGATTGGAGCTGATGCGCCCGCCTCCCGCCGGCCCCGGAGTGAGTGGCCCTAAAGCCTTCCCCGGCGTCGGCGCCAAGCCAATCAACCGCTCGCTGTTGGGTACAATGACCATCGGAAGACGATGATTTGACAACGAAGGACACACGAACACATGGCTTCAACCCCTAGCAACCCGCCAACCCCTCAGGATCATCCGGCTTCGGGGGAGAACTTCGCCGCTCTCCTTGAAGAGTCCCTTGGCGAAGGCGGCGGCTTCGAAGGCCAAGTCGTCAAGGGAACCGTGGTCCGCATCGACGGCGACATGGTGGTCGTCGATGTCGGGCTGAAGTCGGAGGGGCGGGTCCCCGTCAAGGAGTTTGGAAATAACGCCGAGGCTTCGTCAATCGGAGCCGGGGATACGGTCGACGTCTTCGTGGAGCGCTACGAGGACAAGGAAGGCAACGTCATCCTGAGTCGTGAGAAGGCGCGGCGGGAGGAGGCGTGGACCCAACTCGAGCAGGCGTTCAAGAACACCGAGCGGGTCACGGGAACCATCTTCGGCCGGGTCAAGGGCGGGTTCATCGTTGACCTGTCGGGTGCGGTGGCATTCCTGCCCGGCAGCCAGGTGGACATCCGCCCGGTGCGCGACGTGACCCCCCTGATGAACACGCCGCAGCCCTTCCAGATCCTGAAAATGGATCGGAGCCGCAACAACATCGTCGTGTCCAGACGGGCTGTGCTCGAGGAAACCCGGGCGGAAGCGCGGGCCGAGCTCATCGCCAGCCTGAAGGAGGGTCAGGTCCTCGAGGGGATCGTCAAGAACATCACCGATTATGGTGCGTTCATCGACCTGGGCGGGGTCGACGGTCTGCTGCACGTCACGGACATCTCGTGGCGACGCATCAACCATCCGACCGAGGCGCTGCAGATCGGCCAGACCGTCAAGGTGCAGGTGATCCGCTTCAATCCCGAAACCCAGCGCATTTCCCTCGGCATGAAGCAGCTTGAGGCGGATCCGTGGGAGGGGGTCGAGCTCAAGTACCCGGCCGGCACCAAGTTCACCGGGCGGGTGACCAACATCACCGATTACGGCGCCTTCGTCGAACTGGAACCGGGAGTCGAGGGTCTGGTCCACGTCTCGGAGATGAGCTGGACCAAGAAGAATGTTCATCCCGGCAAGATCGTCTCCACCAGTCAGGAGGTGGAGGTGATGGTGCTGGACGTCGATCCGGTCAAGCGCCGGATCAGCCTCGGCCTGAAGCAGACCCTAGCCAATCCTTGGGAACAGTTCCTGGAACAGCATCCGGTCGGCAGCGAGGTGGAGGGCGAGGTCAAGAACATCACCGAGTTCGGGCTGTTCATCGGCTTTCCGGGCGACATCGATGGTATGGCGCACCTGTCCGACCTGTCCTGGACGACGCCGGGTGAGGAAGCGCTGGCCGAATACAACCGCGGCGACATTGTGCGGGCCAAGGTGCTCGACGTGGATGTCGACAAGGAACGCATCAGCCTCGGCATCAAACAGCTCGCCGAGGACCCGTTTGAGGCCAGTGCTGCCAAGCTGCGGAAGGGGCAGGTGGTCACCTGCGTGGTCACCGAGGTGACCGAAGGCGGCATCGAAGTGGACGTCGGCGGCGGTGTGTCCGGCTTCATCCGCAAAGCGGAGCTGTCGCGGGACCGGTTCGAGCAACGGCCGGACCGGTTTGCGCCGGGCGAAAAGGTTGATGCCAAGGTCATGCAGATGGACCGCGGCAGCCGCAAGATCGCCCTCTCCATCAAGGCACGGGAGATGGAGGAGGAGAAGCGCGCCGTGGCCGAGTACGGCTCCAGCGACTCGGGTGCCAGCCTCGGTGAGATCCTGGGGGCCGCCATCAAGGAGAAGCGGGAGGCGACCCAGCGCGCGGAACGCGAGGCCGAGGACGCCAAAACGGCCGAGCAGGCCGCATCCGGCGAAAGTGGCACCGACGTTGGCAAGGACCAGGGCAACGAGGGGCGCTGACGGCCGACAGCCGGCCCGCACCCGGCAGCGCCGGCGCCTCCCCGGGGACAGGATGGCGATATGGTGATGAATGCCGACTATGCCGCCGACCGGCGGCGCTTGAAGCGGCGTCTCGGCCTGTGGCGCGTTGTGGCCGTTCTGGCCGTGGTCGCCCTGGCCGTCATCCTGCTCGCGCGCGAGCAGGTCGTCGGGAGGGACCATGTCGCCCGACTGACGGTACAGGGCTTGATCCTCGAGGATCGGGACCGCAATCGGACCCTCGAAGCGGTGGCGGTCGACCGCCGTGCCCGGGCTCTGCTGGTCTACATCGACAGCCCCGGCGGCACCGTGGTCGGCGGCGAATCGCTTTACCACGGCTTGCGCCGGGTGGCCGAGCACAAGCCGGTGGTGGCGGTGATGGGGGGCGTCGCCACATCGGCGGCATACATGACCGCCATTGCCAGCGATCACATCATCGGTCGTGAAGGCACCATCACCGGGTCCATCGGCGTCATCCTGCAGACCACCGACGTCACCGGCCTGCTGGAGAAGCTCGGAATCGAGGCAGAATCCATCAAGAGCGGCCCCTACAAGGCCCAGCCCAACCCGCTCGAGGAGTTCTCCCCTGAAGCCCGGGAGACGGTAGCGGCGGTGATCATGGACATCCATGAGATGTTCGTCGACCTGGTCGAAGCCCGCCGGCCACTGACCCGCGATGAGGTGACGACACTGGCGGACGGCCGCATCTTCACCGGCCGCCAAGCCATCGCCGCTGGCCTGATCGACGCCCTCGGCAGCGAGAAGGCGGCCCGGGCTTGGCTCGCGAGCGAGCACGACGTGGCGGCGACCTTGCCTGTGCGCGACCTTCGCGTCGGCGGGCCGGAGCGGTACCTTCGCGACATGCTGTCCGCCACCCTCGGAAAAACGGTTTTTTCTGAGATACTTAAACTTGACGGCTTGATTTCCGTCTGGCACCTTGGCCGTTAATCGGCTGCCAGGGGGTCGCCTGCCGCCGCTCGGCGTGGTGTTGCGCGGGTCCGTTCCGGCCTCGTGGACGGTATCCACGGAAGGACGTCGCCGATGACGAAGTCCGAATTGATCGCGCGTCTCGCCGCCGCCAACCCGCACCTCTACCACCGGGACGTGGAGCGGATCGTCACCACTGTATTCGAGGAGATCACCGCCGCACTGGCGCGGCGTGACCGGGTCGAATTGCGTGGATTCGGGGCCTTCTCGGTGAAGGAGCGGGGGGCGCGACAAGGCCGCAACCCACGCACCGGGGAATCGGTGGACGTGACCTCCAAGTATGTCCCCTATTTCAAGACTGGAAAACAACTGCGCGAGCGGCTCAACGTGCCGGAATAGGATCGCCGGGGACCCGCGACGGGAGGTAGATCGCCACGTGTTAAGATTGCTGTTCTGGCTGCTGGCCCTGGTGCTGGCCGTGATCATTCTCGCTTTCACCGTGAGCAACCGGCAGGCCATCGAGCTTGATCTGTGGCTCTACCAGACCCCGGCCATTCCCCTGTTCGCGATTGTGCTGCTGGCCATCTTCGTCGGGTTCGTGTGGGGTGGGCTGGCCGCCTGGGCCGGTGCCGGCCGGACCCGGCAGCGGGTGCGTGACCTGGCCAGGCGGGTGGAGGCGGAGCAGCGGGAGAAGGCCATGCTGCGCCATCGCCTGACCAAGCTTGAGGCGGCGGAGAAGCAGACCGCAATACCGCCCCCGCCCGACTCGGCGGCGGCAGCTTGATCCCGCTGCTGCTCGCATGTCATCGCAACCGACTCGCGACAAGCGCGCCCGGTTCGGCTAGACTGTGCGGTTGCAGGCACTCATGACCGGTAACCGGCTACTGCCATGAACCCGATCGACAACCCGACCGACAGGATCTTCGTCGCTCTTGACCTTACGGACGTGGGCGAGGCCGTGGACATCGCCCGGGCGCTTGTGGGCCGGGTCGGCGGTGTCAAGATCGGCAAGCAGTTCTTCACCGCCAATGGGCCCGAGGGCGTGCAGCGGATTGCCGAGGTCGGCCTGCCGCTGTTCCTCGACCTCAAGTTCCACGACATCCCCTCGACAGTCGGTGCCGCAGTCCGCGCAGCGCTGCCGATGCGGCCGCACCTTCTCAACGTCCATGCCGCCGGCGGCGCCCGCATGATGCGGGCGGCCGCGGAAGCGGCGGCCAGCGCCGGCAGTGCGCGGCCCCGGGTGCTGGCGGTGACCGTTCTGACGTCGCTGGGCGATCAGGAACTGGCTGAGGTCGGGATGACGGTCAACCTGCGCCAGTTCGTCGCCCGGCTGGCCGTGCTCGCCAAGAACTGTGGGCTCGACGGGGTCGTCTGTTCCTGCTCGGAGCTCATGACCATCCGCGGGGCGTGCGGACAGGATTTCATCCTGGTCTGCCCCGGCATCCGCCCCAGTTGGGCGTCCGGGGACGATCACCGCCGGCTGCTGACGCCGGCGGAGGCGCTCGCCCTCGGGGCGGACTACCTGGTGATTGGACGGCCGATCGTCCGTGCCGCCGACCCGGCGGCGGCGGCGACGCGCATCGGGGATGAGATCGCCGCCGAGCTGCATGTCGGTTGACGTCAAGATCTGCGGCCTCAAGGATCGACGGGCCGTGGCCGCGGCGGTTGCCGGCGGCGCCCGCTTCGTCGGCTTCGTGTTCTTTCCCCGCTCGCCGCGCTTCGTCTCCATCGAGACCGCTGCTGCACTCGCCCGCGAGGTGCCGGCGACGGTCTGGCGGGTCGGGTTGGTGGTGGATGCCGACGACGCCCTGCTCGATGCGGTTGCCGCCAGTGGTGCCGCCAACATGCTGCAGCTCCATGGCGGGGAAAGCCCGGAACGCGTGGCGGCGGTGCGGGAGCGGACCGGGCTGCCGGTGATCAAGGCCGTGGCCATCGGCGAAGCTGCCGATGTCACGGCCGCCGACCGCTATGCGCCCGTCGCCGACCGGCTGCTGCTGGATGCGCGGCCGCCGGCGGGGGCGGACCGGCCCGGCGGCAACAGGATCACGTTCGACTGGCGCCTGGTACGCGATCACGCGTGGCGGCAGCCGTGGCTGTTGGCCGGCGGCCTCGATGCCGACAACCTGGCTGACGCCGTGGCCGCCAGCGGGGCACGGGCGGTGGACGTCTCTTCGGGGGTGGAGGCAAGCGAAGGCGTCAAAAGCGTCAACCGCATCCGGGCGTTTCTCGCAGCGGCGGCGCTGCTTTGACGTTGCCGCCACCGCTGCCGGCCTGTACACGGGTGCGTCCGGCGCACCGGAAGGGGGCAGGACGAGGCAACAGCGCAGGCAGGCATGACGGGAAACACGGAAACACAGGCTTATCCGGCCCGGGCCACCGATGGCCGAAACACGTTCCGTACCGGCCCGGACGAGCGGGGCCATTTCGGCATCTTCGGCGGCCGCTATGTCGCCGAGACGCTGATGCCGCTGATCCTGGAGGTGGAACAGGCCTATGCCGAGGCGCGGCAGGACCCCGCCTTCGCCGCTGAGTTCGAGTACTACCTCCGGCACTACGTCGGCCGGCCGAGCCCGCTCTACCTGGCCGAGCGGCTGACCCGCCGGTTGGGCGGTGCCCGCATCTACTTCAAGCGGGACGAGCTCAACCACACCGGGGCGCACAAGATCAACAACACCCTGGGCCAGGTGCTGCTGGCGAGACGGATGGGCAAGTCGCGGATCATCGCCGAGACCGGGGCGGGCCAGCACGGAGTGGCGACCGCCACCGTGTGCGCCCTGTTCGGCCTGCCCTGCGAGGTGTTCATGGGGGCTCAGGACATCGAGCGGCAGTCCCCCAACGTGTTCCGGATGAAGCTGCTGGGCGCGACGGTGCGGCCGGTCGAGGCCGGCTCCGGCACCTTGAAGGACGCCATGAATGCGGCGCTCCGCGACTGGGTCGGCAATGTCGAGGACACCTTCTACCTGATCGGCACGGTGGCCGGTCCCCACCCCTACCCCGCCATGGTCCGGGATTTCCAGACGGTGATCGGCCGCGAGGTTCGCGCCCAGCTGCACGAGGCGGAGGGACGCCTGCCCGATACCCTGGTCGCCTGCATCGGCGGCGGGTCCAACGCCATCGGCCTGTTTCATCCCTTCCTCGACGACCCGGCGGTGCGGATGATCGGCGTCGAGGCGGCCGGGCGTGGGCTCGACACCGGGGAGCATTGCGCCTCGCTCAGCGCCGGCGAGCCGGGGGTCCTGCATGGCAACCGCACCTACCTGCTGCAGGATGCCGAAGGCCAGATCGAGAACGGGCACTCCATCGCGGCCGGGCTCGACTATCCCGGCGTTGGGCCGGAACACGCTTGGTTGAAGGACTCCGGCCGGGTGACCTATGCCTCCGTAACCGACCAGGAGGCGCTGGCGGCGTTCAAGCTGTGCGCCCGCACCGAAGGCATCCTGCCGGCGCTGGAGCCGGCCCACGCGCTGGCGCACGTGGCCCGCATCGCCCCGGAGCTGCCGCCCGACCACCTCCTGGTGATGAACCTGTGCGGCCGGGGCGACAAGGACGTGTTCACGGTGGCTGCCGCGCTGGGAGAGGACGTGTGACCGGCAACGGCCGACTCGCCCGCCGGTTCCGGCGGCTCAGCGCGGAGGGACGAGCCGGCTTGGTCACCTTCGTCACCGCCGGCGACCCGAACCCCGACATCTCCCGGGAAATGGTGTGCCAACTGCCGACCGCCGGCGCCGACATCATCGAGCTCGGCATGCCGTTCAGCGATCCCATGGCCGACGGTCCGGCGATCCAGCAGGCCTCGTTGCGGGCGCTTCGCGCCGGCCAGACGATGGCCCGGACGTTCGCCCAGGTGGCCGCACTGCGCACCATCGACACCGAGACGCCGGTGGTGCTGATGGGGTACTTCAATCCGATCTACCGCTATGGCGTGGATCGCTTCGCCGCCGATGCCGCGACCGCCGGCGTCGACGGCCTGATCGTGGTCGACCTGCCGCCGGAGGAGCACGACGAGCTTCGGTTGCCGGCCACTGCCGCCGGCCTCGACCTGGTGGCGCTGGTGGCGCCGACCACCGATGACGCCCGTCTGCCCCGGGTGGTCGGTCCTGCAAGCGGCTTCGTCTACTATGTTTCCATTGCCGGGATCACCGGAACCGCGTCCGCGGCAGCGGCGGACATCGCGCCGGCGGTGACCCGGATCCGGCGGACGACCGGGCTGCCGATCGCTGTCGGCTTCGGCATCCGCACGCCGGAACAGACCGCGGCGGTTGCCGCGGTGGCCGATGCGGCGGTGGTGGGTTCCGCCATCGTCGACCGGATTGCGGAGAGCCTCGGCCCGGACGGGACACCGGTGGCCGACCCGGTGGCATCCGTGGGTGAGTTCGTGGCTGCCCTTGCTGCCGGGGCACGGTCCGCCCAGCGTCGGACGGCAAGCGGTGCCGGTGCCGAGTGACGACGTTCTGGCCCGGCTGGAGCGTCTGCACCCGCAGGTGATCGACCTGTCGCTGGGGCGGGTGCAGCGGCTGCTGCGCCGCCTCGGCAATCCGCAAGAGGCCCTGCCGCCGGTGATCCACGTCGCCGGCACCAACGGCAAGGGCTCGGTCGTTGCGTTCCTGCGCGCCATGCTGGAAGCCTCCGGGCGGCGCGTCCACATGTTCACCTCGCCGCACCTGGTGCGCTTCCATGAACGCATCGTCATCGCCGGTCGGGAGATCGACGAGGCATCGCTGGCAACCCTGCTGGAGCGGTGCGAACAGGTGAATGCCGGGGAGGCGATCACCTTCTTCGAGATCACCACCGCGGCGGCCCTGCTGGCCTTTGCCGAGACCGCGGCCGACGTGACGCTGCTGGAAACCGGCCTGGGCGGGCGCCTGGATGCCACCAACGTGGTAGACCGACCAATGGCAACCGTCCTGACGCCGATCGCGCTGGACCATCAGGCCTATCTCGGTGACCGGCTGGCGCAGATCGCTTTCGAGAAGGCCGGCATTCTCAAGCACGGCGTGCCGTGTGCCTCGGCGGCGCAAGCATCTGAGGCGGCTGCGGTGATCGCGGCCCGGGCCCGGGCGCTCGACGTGCCGATCCGCTGGGGCGGGGGCGACTGGATGGTCGAGGCCGGTGCCGCCGGGATGCGATGGCAGCGGGACGGACGGACGCTGGACCTGCCGCCGCCCGCCCTGATGGGACGTCACCAGGCCGCCAACGCCGGGCTGGCGGTGGCGTGCATCGACATGCTCGCCGGCCGGCTGCCGGTGCCGCCGGCCGCGCTGGCCCAGGGGGCCGCCGCCGCATCGTGGCCCGGCCGGCTGCAACGGCTTTCCACCGGACGACTTGCCGAGGTCCTGCCCGGCGGGTGGGAGCTGTGGCTGGACGGGGCACACAACCCGGCCGCTGCCGCCGCCCTCGCCGAAGTGCTCGCCGGCTGGCGGAACCGGCCGGTTCACCTGGTGGTGGGGATGCTGCGCACCAAGGATGTGGGCGGGTTCATGGCCGCCCTCGCCGGCTGCACCGGCCGGCTGATCGCCGTGCCGGTTCCCGACACCGCCGCGGGCCTGCCGGCGGAAGCGGTCTGTCACGCCGCAAACAAGACAGGGATACCGGCGGAGACGGCGCCCGGCCTCGAGGACGGCCTGCGGCGGCTGGCGGCAGCGGCGGGCGAATCCGCGCGCGTGGTGGTAACGGGATCGCTGTACCTGATCGGCGACGCCCTTCGCCGCAACACCTTGAGCCAGCCCAAGGCCGCGTAGTCCCTGGGTGCGGTCGGCGCCCTGACAGCGTTGTTTTCCACCAGGCCACGCCGTTTTACCGAACCTTAAGCTGGTTGAGCGGAAATGGTGAGTATCAAGTCTCACCGTCTCTCGCCGCCGCCGCATTGCGTGATCGATACGATTGTCTTGCGGCATCCGGCGCCGACGATGGGGAATGGAGTCAGGTCTGCCCATCCCGGGTCTGAGACTTGTCAAATAACCCCGTTGGGGGCATATACCGTTGGGCGCAATTGACAGTTAGAATTATATCGAAGCGCGCACCGGAAGCCGTTGTGGTCGGTCAGAATGGGTGCTGAAGCGGAGCGTCTGATGGCCTTGAGCCTCAAGCCTGACAGCGATTCGGTCGGCGCGTCCGCCAACGCGGCCGGCGACCACGTCGGCTTGCCGCCCGGATCGGGGTCGGAGCCGGCGGTGCCGATCCAGCGGGATGACGGACCCGAGTTCGGGGCGGACGGCGCCCCTCCGGCGGAGTTGTCGGACAGCGCCGTCGTGATGCCGTTTGCGACGGCCACGCCGGCGGCACAGCGACCGACGCCAACCTCCCATTGGCGGGCCTTGCTGGACGCCACCGATGATGCGTTCACCGACGCGCAGCTTCTGGAAATGATGCTGGAAAGCTTCCTGCCGCAGGGGGCGGCGCCGGCGGTGGCCGGGCGGCTGCTCAAGCGCTTTGGCAGCCTCGCCGGCGTGGTCGCCGCCGAGCCCTGCCAGATGCGTGACTTTCCGATGATCCCGGACATGGCCATCGGATTCCTCAGGGCGGTCCGCGCCGTGGCCGTGCGCATGGCCCGTGAGGAGGTGGTGGATCGCCAAGTGCTGGACAACTGGGACCGGGTGATCACCTACCTCCGCACCACCATGGCGCATCGGCGGGTCGAACAGCTCCGCATCCTGTTTCTCGACCGCAGCAACGCCCTGATCGCCGACGAGGTGCTGCACGAGGGCACCATCGACCACACCCCGGTGTATCCCCGGGAGATCGTCAAACGGGCGCTCACCCTGGACGCCAGCGCCCTGATCATGGTGCACAATCACCCGAGCAACCAGCACCGCCCCTCACCCAGCGACGTGGCGATGACGGAAGCCGTCCGCCAGGCGCTGGAGCTGGTCGGCATCGTACTGCACGATCACCTGATCATCGCGCGACGCGGCCATTCCAGCTTCCGCCGCCTGGGCCTGCTGTAGCCCGGCCACGGGCCGGGACAGCGGAGTCAAGACCCCTTCGACTTGGGGCCGTAGTCGGCGAACAGGGCGGCGACGCGGGCGATCTCGTCATCCGGCAGAACGTTCGCCCCCCCCAGGAGCAACGACAGCACGTACTGCCGGGCCAGGGCCTCCACCTCTCCCGCCAGCCACAGGGCCCGTTCCAGGCTGGGGCCGAGGGCGATCATGCCGTGGTTGGCAAGCAGGCAGGCGAGACGGCCCTCCAACGCCCGGACCGCATGATCCGATAAAGCCTGGCTGCCGAAGGTGGCATAGGGCGCACAGCGGATGGTACTGCCGCCCGCCGCCGCGATCATGTAGTGGACCGCCGGAATGGCCATGCCGCGGATGGCGAGCACGGTGGCATAGGTCGGGTGGGCGTGCACCACTGCACCCACCTCCGGTCGTTCCCGCAACAGGTCGCGATGGATGCGCCACTCGCTGGACGGCGCCAAGGGTTGCCGGTAGCAGGCCCCATCCGCCGCCATGCGCACCATGTCCCCGGGCTCCAGCCGGTCGCATGGAATGCCGCTCGGGGTGATCAGAAAGCCGCCGTCATCCAGGCGGACACTGAGATTGCCGGAGGTGCCCTGGTTCAGGCCCTGGTCGTTCATGGCGATGGCGGCCGCCACCATCTCCTTCCGAAGCAAGGCTTCCGTCGTCACCGCCAGGTCCGAACAACCGCGCAGCTGTCCTCACACCGCGGGTTTACAGGAGGGAATCAACCCATTCGAACAGCTTACCCTGGGGCAGGGCGCCGATCTTGGTGGCCGCCACCTGGCCGTCCTTGAAGAGCATCAGGGTGGGGATACCCCGCACCCCGTACTTGGATGGAGTCATGGGGTTCTCGTCAATATTCAGCTTGGCTACCAGGATGCGCTCCCCGTACTCGGAATCGAGGGCTTCCAACGCCGGGGCAATCTGCTTGCAGGGGCCGCACCACTCCGCCCAGAAATCCACCAGAACCGGCTTGTCGGCCTTCAGCACCTCTGCATCGAAACTGTCATCCGTCACTGGTTTTGGCATGCCACTTTCCTCGATTTCATTTGGGATAGGGGAGCCATGCCCCCAGAACCCAAACTGTAGTGACCCCCGCTGGACCCGTCAAGCTGTGCCCCCCTGGTTCGATGCGCGGCCATGGGCGTCATCAGGGGCGTTGTCAGGGCTGGTCGTTCACCGCTTCCGAGGGGGGTTTTCCCTTGATCCACTTATAGATGACCGGCAGCAAGGCAAGAAGGCCAAGCCCAACGATCGGGATCAGAATGGCGGGTTCAAAGATGATGCCAAGGTCGGGCTCCTCCCCGGCGTCGATCACCGCACCGATGCCGTTGCCCACGGATGCGTAAACAAACGCACCAGGAATGATCCCGAACAATGTCGCGAGCACGTAGGTGGTGACCCGCACCCCCAGGAACGCCGGAACCAGGTTGACCAACCAGAACGGAAACACCGGGATCAGCCGAAGGAAGAGGAGGTAGTTCAGCGCGTTTTCGCGGAACCCGGCCTCCATCTTGCGCATCGCCGGCCCGGCCTTGCTGCGCAGGTAGTCGGCAAACGCGTACCGGGCAGCCAGGAAAACCAATGTGGCTCCGATGGTCGCTCCCACGACAACGTAAGCGGTCGCAAACAGCGTCCCGAACAGAAAGCCCCCTCCGATCGTCATCCAGACGCCACCGGGCACGGAGAATGCCGTGAGCAGGACATAAAGGGCCATAAAGGCGAGCGCCGCCACCAGCTCATTGTCCGCACGCCAATCCAGGAGGCTGCGCCGATTGTCCTTCAGGACCTCGAATGACAGATATTCGTCGCCGCCGAGGGCAAAAAATGCCACAAAGCCGATCGCGATAATCGCGACAGGTATAAGGCGCCGAATGGATAAAGTATGCTCTTTCCCGTGCTTCCCTGATTTTCTTGTCTCGGTCATTCATCGATCCCCTGATGACACTCTAGGCTGATATGGGATCTCCCCGTCCGTACATGTCATGAGGCGCCGAATCCTACACGCCGGTTGTGAAGTCGTGCCGGCGCACAAACACGGTTTGTTGCGGCACCACCGCTTTTCCGGTACCCGCCAACCGTTCATATGTTAGGCGCTGCCGGGGCAAAACCCAGTCACGAGCCGTCACCTTGGCGTGAGATCGCGGCGGTCGCCCAACTGCGGCCCGGATGCCCCGGTCGGCTGTTGCCTGGAGCCCGGAGCCTGGAGACGGTCGCCACGGCAACCGT
>REES01000022.1 GCA_007694935.1 Rhodospirillales bacterium | reverse complement strand
TCAGGCCGCCCCTGTCACCACATTTCGTGCCACCGGACGCTCGGGGATGAGCCTCCCGCCTTCCATGGTCTGTTCGTTCACTTCATCACCCAGGTCGCGACGTTCTTCCGGGATACGCGCATTTCCACTCTGTTCATGGAACGCCAGCAGTCCTCGCTCAAGGAGATCAGCTTCGGCAGCATCGCCACCGTCCGCCGTGCCGGCCTCAATCTCCGCAGCAGCCTCAAGCAGGCATCCTACGGACAGATGAACGTGCTGCGGATCGAGGGCATGCAGCTGTTGCGCCAAGCCTACATGATCCTGGAGGCGGAGGACATCCGCCGAGAGTTTGCGGCCGAAAGCGGCTGGGACACGCTCGAGCAGGTTGCCCGCCGGCACCTCGGCGGCGAGGCGCTGAATGCGGCCAGCCGCTCTCGCCTCGCGGTGACCGGCCGTCAGGTGCTGATCTGGCTGGCGCAGCCGCATATCCTGGTCAACGGGCGGACGGCGTTCGAGACCGCACTGCTCAAGATCGCAGAGGCGTGCGAGGAATGGCTGACCACCGCACAGACGCTCAGCCAAAGCCAGGAAACGGTGGCACCGCGTTCGGCGGAAAACATCGTCCAATTCCGACGGAGGAGGACATTGTAGAATAAAAATAAAAGGTTCAGGAGGCTGGATATGAAACAGGCCATCGCGAGACGACGACAGCACGATGTGACCGAACGCTATCCCGATACACACCAGTCGGCAAATCCGGTCAGGGTTGAATACAACGGGTCAGTGCATGCGGACATTGCAGCCATCGAGCGACTGAGCCCAAGAGAAATCGAAATTGCCCGGCTGGTATCTCGTGGCCTTCCAAACAAGGCGATCGCTCGGGTCCTCGACCTCAGTCCGTGGACCATCTCGGCGCACCTCAAGCGGATTTTCGCCAAGGTTGGCATCTCGTCACGGACGGAGTTGGCGGTCATCGTTGTCGGTGCCGTGGAGGAGCCTTTGCCGGGCGCCGCACCGCGCGATCCGGCAGACAAACATGGGTGATGCGCACCCGTGCAACAGTCACCGCACTGTCGGCCAGGGCCGGGTGCGGGGGACGATCGCACCGGCGATTGTGCAGGCAGCCGAAGAACAGCCGCGACCGGACAAACACGACGTTGCTGCCCGGCCCCGGGGGGCCACCTGGGGCCGGGCGCTCCCCTCGGAACGCGACCATCGGTGCCGATGCCGCTATGAGAAGGGTCGGATCGAGGCGAAGCGTTATCCGACGGATGAACGGCGCCGTGAATCGCACTGCTCAAGCGTGGGAACTTACCAGAACAGCAACATAATCCCCGCAGCCGAGCAGACCACCAGCACCGGGATGATGGTCTCCCGGATCACCTGCCCTTCCCGCGCTTCGAGGCCGGCGGCTCCAGCCGCCATGGCGACGTTGTGGAGAGAGATCATGGCGCCGATCCCGGCTCCGGCGAGTTGCAGGGCAAGGAGCGAAGCGGTCGATCTTTCAAGGGCTTGAGCCACGTCTACCTGCAGGCCGGCAAACAACAGGTTGGAGACGGTCGCGCTGCCGGTCATGAACGATCCCAGCGCCCCCAGAAATGCACTGAAGACGACGAAACCTTCCCCCAGGAACGAGGCAAACCCGCCTGCGAGGACTTGAGGCATTGATGGAAGATTTGCATGGTTCACTTCGGACATGACCAGAAGTTGTGTGATCGCGATGATGAAGATCAGAATGATGGCGGCGACGCGAACCCGCTGATACGTCGCAGCAGCCGCCCGAGCGAGCGTGGCACGGGAGACCTTGAACAGGGGGATTGCTGTGATCAAAGCCAGCGCGAGGTAGAAGTACGGCGTGTACAGCGGTGAGAGTTCTTGATCGAGGTCGATGCCGCGGAATTCGCCGAACGATATCGTCAGATCTCCTAGCGCCTCACGCAGCGCGGGCATCGTCCTGGAGACAATCAAGGCCACCGCCATAACGCCGAACGGCACGAAGCTCTTGACCATCGTACCCAGCGAAATAATGGCTGACTCGGACGAGCGGGTTTCGGGGGGTAGCAGGAAGCCTTTGTGGGCGGCACAGGCGATCGTGACGATGGCGATGATGCCACCGAGGATCGACGGCAATTCAGGCCCCACAAAGAAGGCGATCAGCACATAGGGAATGCTGAAGGCCAAGGCCGATAAGATGGCGAAGGGTACGAAGGTCTTGAATCGCCCTCTTTCTTCCCCGAGTGTGACCACATAGGCGATGAAGCAGGTAATGAACACGGACATGGTGCCGTGAACCAGGGCCGCCTGGAAGACGGCACTGGCCACCACTTCCTCGCTCAGGCCCAGGCCAGCAAATCCGATGATGACAGGCGTGCCGGCGGCTCCGAACGGCACCGCGGCACCGTTGCCGACCAGGGAAATCGTGACGGCCTTGAGCGGGGCGAGGCCGAAGTAAACCAGCACCGGAGCCGCCAAGACCGCAGGGGTGCCAAAGCCAGCGATTCCTTCGATGAAACACACCAGCCCCCAGGCAAGCAGCATAGCCACGACGCGCTCGTCGGCGGTGATGTTCGCGATGGCGGTCCTGATCGTTTTGAGCGTTCCCGTCTCGATCAAGACGTTCAGCAGCAGCAGCGCCACGGAAATAATCAAAAGAACTTCGACAAAAACGATCAGCGCGTTGAGCAGACTTGCCATGACGGCCGCGCTCGAAACCTGCCAGACGACCAGCGCCAATGTCAGAGTTATGATGTAGGCGACTGGAGCGGCTTCATAAGCCGGCCGCCGCAGCGGTATGAGCATGACAAAAAGGATAACGAATGGCATCAGAGATAATAAAAATAACGTCATCCGGCCCCCTCGATCCCGCGATCAAGCGCGACACTGCTGCGCAGCCCCAAACAGGTTGCAGTGACTTGTTTCAACATGAGCGGTCCATCGCCATCGAGGATCCGGACGACTTGTTGCGGAGGATATTGACCACGTTCCGGCCGACCTGCGGACGTCGCTGGCGGTCACCGCCGCGCCGCGCCGCACGTCACCATTCGACGCCAATGCAGTGCCGTGCCGGTGGTCACGGCGATGGATCCGACCGGGTCAGCCGCTCGAGCTGGAGCCGGGCCCCGTCCCAGGTCAGCTTGTTCCGAAGGTGCTGCTCGGCGGTCTCCGCAAGGTAATGGGCGATGGTTTCCGTCCGAATCTTCACCGACCCCGCCGGCTTGGTCGAATCCAGTTCCTGAAAAGAAAAAAACAGAGTCCCGGATCGCTCGACAATTTCCTGCACCGGCGTCAAGGTGGGCTGGTCCATGCCGCACTCGTAGCTGACCAGTCGAATGACGCAACCGATCCAAGGCACCCGTGCTGCGAACTTGGCGGCCCAGATCACTTCGTTCGTATTGGCGCTGAACGACGACGGCCAGACATCGCTTATATCGAAGGCCGAGCGGATGACCCCTTCCCGAACATCATCGCCGAAGACCGCGTCGAGCAGGCCTTCGTCGAGCGGAAGATACTGACCCCAGAGGATCGGATAGCCGAACACCTGCAAATCGGCCTCGATCTCATGACCGATGCCGGGGTCCATGTGGTACGGCCGCGCCAGAACCAGAATGCAGGTGCGATCATTGCGGGCGCACCACTCGAGCACCTGCCGGCTCCTGGCTCGCATGGCTTCATCGAAGGCGGCGAGGGTGCGATAGCCCGCCTCGACCGCCTCCCTGGTCTCGGCCCAGGTCAACCCCTCGAACACATCCTTGAGCGCGGCATGCATCTGTTTCGGAACGAGGCGGGGGGCGCCGAGCGACACCAGCGGAGACACGTATCGCACACCGGCCTCGGCAAAGAGATCGCGCTCCTTGATGAAGCCGGCCTTGATGTTTTCGGGCGCGGCCATGACCCGCGGACAGGTCAGGGAATTGGCCACCTGCCCGTCAAGAAAGGATGGGACGTTATTGATCATCGGCGAAAACAGCACGTCGATCTTGCGCTTCTGGCCGAACAGCAACTCGCCGTAATGCCCGGAGCCGCATTTCACCGGATAGCAGCAATCCACCGTGCTGCGTGCTGCGCCGTAGGCGCGCATCTGGTTGTCGGACGTATCCGAGGAGAAGACGATCCGGTTGGCCGGAATGCCCAAGGCTTCGAAAAAGCCGATCCAGAACTGGTGCGTGCTCCAGATGTTGAGCAGCTTGGGGATACCGATCCGGTGCCGTGCGCGCGCTTGACGATCAGGACGGGTCGAAAGAGCGGCGGAAAGCCGATTTCCGGACCAAGTCACCCACGTTGGGAAACGCACGGCGCAACTCCTCCATTTCGCGCTTGACCAGCTTCACCTCGCTCACGTCCTCAACCTGTCCCTTGGGACAGGCGTTGCCGCTGATGATGCGCTCCCAGCCTTCATCCAGCGGCACCTTGCTCCAGGCGCGACCGCCGCTGCCCTCCAGCCGGACATCGATGAAGGTCCGCCGACAGTGCACCGGGCACCAGACGCAGGTGGTATCGCCGCTGGTGGTGCTGCGGTACTCCAGCCGGTCCACCGCGTCGAAGCCCCTGAAGCGGCTCGGCCGGTCTTCATGCCAGGCGTCCCGGGCGGCAAGTGCCGCGCCGATGGCCCCGGCCTCGCCCGCATAAGGATGAATGAGAATTTCTGCGTCCGGAACCTTGGCAGTGATGAAATCGACCTGGGCTTTCACCACCGCCAAATTGCGGTGGGTGCCGCCTTGCAGCACGAAGCACCGGCCGATGCTGCGCAAGTTGTGGATCTGGGCCGCATAGACCCAGACGTTCAGCGGCAGGATCGCGGCGAGCGAGGCCATGATCTCTGCCGGCGACCAGCCGTGCCGCTGCTGCCTGATGATGTCGGACTGCAGGAACACCCC
>REES01000023.1 GCA_007694935.1 Rhodospirillales bacterium | reverse complement strand
CCGGTACCGGTGCGGCGGTGGCATTGACCGGGGTGATCGGGTTCGTGGGGCTGGTCGTGCCGCACCTGATCCGGCTGATGCTGGGGCCGGACCACCGGGCCCTGCTGCCGCTGTCGGCGGTGCTGGGAGGGGCGCTGCTGTTGGCTGCCGACATGCTGGCGCGGACCGTGGTGCTGCCGGCAGAACTCCCCATCGGCATCCTCACGAGTTGCGTCGGAGGTCCTTTCTTCCTCTGGCTGCTGATGCGCCGGCGGATGGTGCAGTTGTGGTGACGAGGGGGTGATGCTGAGCGTCGAGGCGGTTGCGGTGCGGCTCGGAGAGCGTGAGGTCCTGAGCGACACATCTTGCCATGTTGCGCCGGGTGAGGTCGTGGCCGTGATCGGGCCCAACGGTGCCGGCAAGACCACGCTGTTGCATGTGATGGCAGGGACTTTGAAGCCGGACCGCGGCTGCGTCCGGCTCGAAAGCCGGCCGCTCTCCTCCTGGCCGCGTCTGGAACTGGCTCGGCGGCGTGCGGTCCTGCCGCAACAGGCCCCGCTCACTTTTCCCTTTTCGGTGCTGGAGGTGGTCCTGCTCGGGCGCAGCCCGCATCAGGGCACGGCCGGCCGCCCGCGCAACCTCGCGGTCGCCGAAGCGGTTATGGCTGAGACCGGGATCCTGGACTTGGCGGACCGGCGCTATACCGAACTCTCCGGCGGTGAGCGGCAGCGGGTGCAGCTGGCGCGGGCACTGGCGCAGATCTGGCCCGAGGCCGGTCGGTCGCAACCCACCTACCTGATGCTGGACGAGCCGACCAACAACCTCGACCTCGGCCACCAGACCGCACTTCTGGATACGGCGCGCCGCTTGGCGCACGCCGGTTGCGGTGTGCTGGCGATCCTCCATGACATCAACCTTGCCGCCGTGCATGCCGACCGGATGGTCCTGATCGCAGGCGGGCGCGTGTTCGCGGCAGGCTCGCCGGCGGAGGTGGTCACCGCGGAGACGATCCAGGCCGCCTTCGGCTTGCCGGTCCGGGTAGTGGCCCACCCGGAGGTCGGCCGACCCATGGTGCTGCCCGTGCAGCGGCCGCCGCTGTCCCGGGAGCGAGGGTTGACGGCCGAGGAACACGGCCAGCCACCCGGCCGCGGCAGCAGATTATGCTTGAACCGAATGGAGGCCTGAATGAAAATGCGTGTCAGTTGCAATATGACCCTCGTAAGCGGGCGGGCGGAGCGGATAGCCTGCAAGTCTGGCAGGGCGAAGCGAATAGACAATGGATAGGCAGGGAGAACGATCATGAAGGCCAGGAGTGTGCTGACGGGTGTCGTACTGGCGATGGGCATCACCACGGCTCCGCATTATGCCAGCGCGGATGATGCACGGGTTGATCACTACAAAGGGTTGCCGGCGGAAACACTCGACGACGCCGTCAAAAACTTTTCTGAGTACAACCGACGCCTCGAAGCCATACTCGACAAGAACGAGCTGACATCGGACGATCTGGATGCCGTCCACCAACTGTCCTACACGCTGGAAAACGCGCTCGAGAAAATCCGTGAAGAGCTGTCGGCGCTGGCCGAAATCCTGGAGGAGGTTCACGTGGCCTCGGAGACCGGAGAAGCCGATCGGGTCATCGCCGAAGGCGGCGCGTATTTGTCCGTTGCCCGCAAGCTGATCGAATGACCCGGGGTCTTTCCCTGAAGCCGTCGTCACGGAGGGGCGCATGAGCGAAGCAACCGCGTCCGTTCCTGCTTTACCCGAAATGCTGCCGGCGCCGACCACGGTCCTGGATGAAATGCAGTCATTCATGCAGGCGGGCGGTCCGGTGGTGCTGATCCTTCTCGTCATGTCGGTGGCGGCCCTCGCCATCGTGCTCGCCAAGCTGTGGCAGTTCCATGCGCTGCGCTTAGGTGACCGTGGGACCGGGCCCGAGATGCTGCGGCTGGTCCGGGCGGGGCGCCCCGGTGACGCCCTGGCACTGGCCGGCCAATCCCCCAATCCGGTGGTCCAGGTGCTGGCCCGAGCCATTCGCGGCCGGGACAGTGGTCTGCCGGAACTCCGGGTGCGGGAGGAGGTGGTCCGGCATGGCAGCGATTTCCTCGAGGTGTTGCGCGCCTGGTTCCGGCCGCTGGAGGTCATTGCCTCGCTGGCTCCGCTGTTGGGCTTGTTCGGCACCGTCCTCGGCATGATCAAGGCGTTCCGGCAGCTCGAGCAGGCGGGCCATCAGGTCAACCCGGCGGTGCTGTCGGGCGGCATCTGGGAGGCGCTGCTGACCACCGCCGTCGGGCTGGCGGTAGCCATACCCGTGGTCGCGGCGCTGAACTGGCTGGAGCGCCGGGTAGAGCGCACGGCCCATGACCTGGAGAGCACCGTGACCCGGGTGTTTACCATGGATATCGCCGACCAGTTCCCCGACCATTCCGCCGAGGAGCCTGGGGCGTGGCCGGGTGCCGTGGAAGGCCATGCCCCGACGCGTTTGCATGTTTCCGCCGCCGCTGTCGGTCGCTGAGCCGCCCGCACGTCCGGCTCTCGTGAGGATGGCCGCGGCGCGGCCTGGTCGTCGCCGTCTGATCAGCCTGACCCCGCTGGTGGATGTGGTGTTCATCCTGCTCGTGTTCTTCATGCTGGCCTCCTCGTTCATCGATTGGCGGGCAATCGATCTTACCGTCCCGGCTGTGCCCATAGCCGGGGCCGCGACCGAACCCCTGTGGCTGGTGGACATCGGACCTGACGGCCTGCGATTGGCGGGGGAACCGGTCTCACCCGGCGTGCTGGCCGCCAGGCTGAATGAGCGCCTGGCCGTGGCACCGGAGCAGCGCGTGCTGGTGCGGCCGGCCGCCGGCGTGCCCTTGCAGGATGCGGTCGACGTCCTGGGGACGCTTTCCACGGCTGGCGTGCGAAGGATCGCCCTGGTCGAAGCCGTGGAGCGGTGAGATGGGCGCCGGGTGGCGAAAGCAGCGGGCGAAAAGCAACCTCGACGACCGCATCCTGCCGCTGATCAATGTCGTCTTCCTGCTGTTGATCTTCTTCATGCTGGCCGGACGGCTGGCCGCGCCGGACCCGTTCGACGTGGTCCCGCCTCACTCGGTCAGCCGGGGTGAGGCTCCGCCACGGCACGCGATGATCCTGATCGGCGCCGATGGCCGCCTCGCCCTGGATGGCGTGGTAATGGCGCCGCCGGAGTTGCAGGCAGCGGTGGCCGACCACATGGCGACGGATGGTACGGCACGTGTACGGCTCAAGGCCGACAGCCGGGCGGAAGCGGTCGCGGTGGTGGCGGTCATGGCACTGCTGCGGGACGCGGGTGTGGAGCACCTTACGCTCCTGACCGCACCCGAGCGGCCTTGATGCGGATCTCCCGACGTCAGTGGGCGCTGGCGATCGCGGCGGCGCTGGCGATCCATGTCGGCGTCACCATTGCGGTGCTGTGGCGGCCTTCGAGCCCCGGCGCCGCAGCGGCCGGCATGGGCGGGATCGCAGTCGCTCTGGGCCCGGCCGGCAGTGCACCCGGCGCTATCGCCGGGGCCGGAGCCGAGGCCGAGGAGGTGCTCGACAATGATGATCCCGAGGCCGGCGAAAATCCTGTACAAGCGGACGACCCTGTGGTCGAAGCCGAGGCTGACCGGTCCCAGTCCACGACGGCCGAACCGGAACCGGCTGATGCCGTCGACGCAGCCGCGACGCCCGAACCGCCGCCCGCGCCGGCACCGGTCGCGGATCGTGTCCCCGCGCCCGAACCGCAGGTCGTTGCCGCGGCCCCGCGCCCGAAGCCGTCACCACCGCTTGCGGCCAGGTCTCAACCCCGCTCGCCGGCGCCATCCGCGTCGCGCTTGCGCGCCGATGCGTCGGCCGACGCCGGGACGGCACGCTCGACGCACGACGAAACACGCCGGGGCGACCTGGCCGGTGCCGGCGGCCCGGCCGGCACGGTGGCACGCTCCGATGCCGGCGCTGCGTCGGCGGCCGAGGGCGGCGGCACGCCCGGCGCCACGGCGGATTACATGGCGGCGCTCCGCGCTTGGCTGGAACGCCACAAGCGATACCCGCGCACGGCCCAACTCCGCCGGCAGGAAGGGGTGGCGGTGCTATCCTTCGTCATCGACCGTGAGGGTCGGGTCCTGACGCACCGGCTGCAGCAAAGCTCCGGACATCCCGCGCTGGACCGGGAAGTGGAAGCCCTGATCCATCGGGCGCAGCCGCTGCCACCACCGCCGGCGACCATGGCCCAGGCCCGCCTGGAAGTGGTCGTCCCGATCCGCTTCGCCCTGGACGGCTGAGGTGGTTCCCGCCGCGGCCGGCATCGGAACTGGCCCGTGGTCAGGCGGGGCTGGTCGACGAACATGGCCACCGGCCGGCGCACGGTGCGGGACACTTGGAACATCTGCTCCAGGGTGTCCTGGCTGGGGTTCTCCAGGTCGATGATAATGACGTCGGGGTCGATGGCGTAGATGCGGTCCAACAGGTCGGTCATCTCGGCGATCCGGATGATGCGGGAATAGCCAGCCTCGCGCAGGCCGTCCTCCAGGATGGCGGCGCGGATCGGGTTCTCATCGATCACGACGATGGTCAGCTTGGTGTCGACCATGGGTCCCGCCAGCGGAGGCCGCGAAGCGACCGGTTTCACAGCGAGCGCGCGAACGCCCACCCGAGGCTTCGATCACGCACTTGCAATAATGGTGCTAGGCTGGCGGGCGGGCAGGCGTGTGGCCGGACCGGACGCGTGCGAAGGCGCACGGAAGAACTCGGGGCGGGAGGCGGTAGCGGCGGCCCATGGCGGGCGCAGGGATGGGCATCAGGGGCACGGTCCCGGCTTGGGCCTAGCGGCGAGCGCCCGAACCGTGCGCACCCGATCCGATGGCGGGCTTAAGCCGCCGGCTG